>NZ_JBFDVL010000002.1:0-380121 GCF_041008415.1 Staphylococcus cohnii species complex 1663 | reverse complement strand
AAATGACGGATTAGTCCTTTTTATTATAAGCGTGCTACGATTTTGCTCGTACATGCTTGCCTGGGAATATGACTCGAGCCTGTAGTCTCTCGTTCATATCATTTCACTAGGCGTCAGTACATAACAAAATCACCATGAAATTTTGTTGTAGCAGAAGACTAACAAATTTCGTTATTTTACGTGTACTGTGTATTATATTACTATATTAATTAATTAGTAATTAAATCAAGAAATGGGGATTGATTATGAAATTAGGAAATTTCAAGATACATTACCTGAACGGTGGCATTACAAATATTGATGGTGGAGCGATGTTTGGTGTGGTTCCGAAAGTTTTATGGGCTAAAAAATATGAGCAAAGTGAGGAAAATCGGATTCCATTACCTACACATCCAATTTTAATACAAACGGAAGAATTTAACTTTATTATTGATACTGGTATTGGTAATCATAAGCTTACCGAAAAAGAGCGTAAAATATTTGGTGTGCATTATGAAAGTAATATAGAAGAAGATTTAAAATTATTTAATTTGACAACGAATGATATTGATTATGTTTTAATGTCACATTTACACTTTGACCATGCTTCAGGATTAACTGATAGTGAAGGGCGTGCAGTTTTTAAAAATGCGATTCATGTTATTCAACAAGATGAATGGCATGAGTTTGTTAGCCCAAATATACGAAGTAAATCAACTTATTGGCAGAAAAATAATGGTGATTTCACCGATAAATTATTGCTGTTTGAAAAAGAAATTGAAATCGTCAAAGGGATTAATATGTATCATACTGGCGGCCATAGTTACGGTCACTCTATTATTACAGTAGAAAATGCAGGAGAAAAAGCAGTACATATGGGAGATATTTTTCCTACAGTCGCACATAAAAATCCACTGTGGGTAACTGCTTACGATGATTATCCAATGCAGTCTATAAGAGAAAAAGAACGCATGATACCTAGATTCATTTTAGAAAATTACTGGTTTTTATATTATCATGATGTAAATTACTTTGCTGTAAAATTTAATCAAAAGGAACCATCTGAAATCGAGCAATACATTACAAGAGAATAAAATAAAAGGTTAAAGTTTTGAACATTTGAAATAGCACTATATCTTAACTAAAAATACAATCAATGTCTTCATAGTTTGAGCAGTAATATAGTTTATTTCTTTCATTGTAGTCATCTCAGTGTAGTCGACAAATATTTTCTACATGATACAAGTGTGTTCATAACTTTAACCGTTTATCATTTACATTCAATGATGTTTATCACTTCACCAGTTTTAGCGTCGGCATAAAAATCATAATAAGTGCGTTTGCCATTATGAAGGGTAGTGATACCACCTTGAAAGACTTCTAATTGATCGCCAGCATTTTGATACATTATCGTTTCATTTAGTATGTAAGAACCTACAACATTCATAAAATAAGTTTTTACATCTGTAATAATAGCTTCTGGATTACGATTTTGTAGTTGCTTTTGACGCGTATAAAAATAAATTGATCCAACAATAGTTGTTATTGAAATTAAGCCGATGAAGAACCAACTTTTTTTATTCAACATATTACAATCTACCCCCAATAAATTCATATTTATAGTTTACCATAATGAAGATGATATAATAAATATTAAGGAGTGAATGACATTGAGTATAGACAAAAGTAAAACATTATCAAGAATGAAAATATTAACAGAATTACATGGAGCGCCAGGATTTGAAGATGACGTTAAATCATATTTGAAATCTGAAATGTCACCGTATGTAGATGACTTTGTATACAATCGAATGGGCGGCTTTTATGGAGTTAAGAGAGCTAAATCTAAAAATTCAAAGAAAATAATGGTTGCTGCTCATATGGACGAAGTGGGCTTTTTAATAACGCACATCACAGATAATGGGCTCTTACAATTCACGAATTTAGGTGGAGTAGCGACTGATATATGGCAAGGTCAAAGACTAAAAGTTAAAACAAGAAACAATGAAGAAATCATAGGAGTTGTAGCGAATATACCGAAACATTTTAGGACAGGTAACGAAGGTGCACCAAAAATTGAGGACCTATTATTAGATATAGGTTGTGAAAGTGAACAAGATGTTATCAATCGAGGCATTCAAATTGGTGATACTATTGTTCCAGACACACCGTTCACACAGTTATCAGAGCATAGGTTTGCTAGTAAAGCGTGGGACAATCGTTATGGTTGTTTATTAGGTATAGAATTATTAGAATTATTAAAAGACGTAGAGCTAGATTTTGATTTATATGTTGGCGCAAATGTTCAAGAAGAGGTTGGGTTAAGAGGTGCAAAAGCCTCTGCTGAATTAATCGATCCGGATGTAGCTTTTGTAGTAGATTGTTCGCCAGCAAATGATATGAAAGGAAAGCAAAATCTTTCCGGTGAATTGGGTCAAGGGACATTGATTCGTATAAAAGATGGTACGATGATACTAAAACCAACGTTTAGAGATTTTCTATTAGATTTAGCAAATAAATTTCAAATTCCATATCAATATTATATGTCTCCAGGCGGTACAGATGGAGGAGAAATTCACAAAGCAAACATTGGTATTCCAACTGCAGTTATTGGTGTTTGTGCACGCTATATTCACAGTACAAATGCAGTATTTGATTTTCGTGATTATGACGCTGCAAGAAACTTAATATTACAATCAGTTAAAAATTTAGATGACGAAATAATAAATACTTTACAGTATAAATAATGTTTTGGAGTGATTAGATGGAACAATTAGAAAATGAACAACAATTTTTAGAATTTAAAAGAGGGGACACTGTATTTTTATTTACTGCTGATTGGTGTCCAGATTGTAAAGTGATTGAACCAGACTTACCACAACTGGAAGCGAAGTATACAAATTATAAATTTGTATCAGTGGATAGAGATAAATTTATAGATATTTGCATTGAACATGGTATTATGGGCATTCCTAGCTTTTTAGTATTTAGTAATGGACAACAAATTGGAAGTTATATTGGAAAAGAGCGTAAATCCATTGAACAGATAGATAATTTTTTAGCTTCTTTATAAACATAAAGTGAATGAATCTTATTAAGTGCACGATAAAAATATACCCTTAGAACTTACTTTTTTTCTGTTCCTAAGGGTATATTTATTGTAAACTGTATAAAGACACGTAAATAGGAGTGTTAACGATGAATGTCTTTCAAATGAGAGATAAATTAAAAGATAGATTAAAACATTTAGATGTCAAATTTAGTTTTAATCGTGATGAAGAAACGCTACGCGTATCTAGAAATGATAATGGCAAAGGTGTCACTGTCAAACTTTCAACAATTGTAGCGAAATATAAAGAACAAAAAGAAAATATTGTAGATGAAATTGTATATTATGTCGAAGAAGCGATTGAACAAATGAAAGGGGAGGCGTTATCTGAAACAGAGAATATTGAGATAATGCCTGTATTAAGGTCGCCTAGTTTTGATAAAAAAGACAAAGAAGGTAATTCATTTGTTATAGATAAACATACTGCAGAAACTAATATTTATTATGCAGTAGATTTAGGAAAATCTTATCGCTTGATAGATGAGCAAATGTTAGAAAAATTAAATCTTACTAAACAACAAGTGAAAGAAATGGCTTTATTTAATGTTCGAAAACTTGAAAACAAATATAAAACCGATGAAGTTAAGGGTAATATCTTCTATTTTGTAAATTCAAATGATGGTTACGATGCCAGTAGAATTTTAAATTCTACCTTTTTAAATGACATACAAGCGCAATGTGAAGGTGAAATGTTGGTGGCAGTACCGCATCAAGACGTGTTGATTATTGCTGATATTCGAAATAAAACAGGTTACGATGTTATGGCACACTTAACGATGGAATTCTTCACGAAAGGATTAGTTCCAATTACGTCACTTTCATTAGCTTATGATAATGGACATTTTGAGCCAATATTTATTTTGGGTAAAAATAATAAACAAAAAAGAAACCCAAATGTCATCCAAAGATTAGAAGCAACTCGAAAACAATATGAAAATAAAGATAAGGAATAAGGAGTTAAAAAAATGAATTTATTTTACAATAAAGAAGCTGTAGGAGATGTAGCTTTTTTACAAATTGAGCCCGCAACAGGCGAATTTACGTATGAGACGAAGAATGATGTAGTAGCAATTCGTCAAGATAACAAGATTGTAGGTTTTAATATATTCAATGCATCAAAAGTGTCAGATATTGATGGAAATGGACATATAAAGTTGGATGAGAAGTTAATTCAGGACTTACAACAAGCAATTAAAAATGCTGGTTTCACGTTTGAACTAAATGCAGATTTATCACCAAAATTTGTTGTTGGTTATGTTGAAACTAAAGAAAAACACCCTGATGCTGATAAATTAAGTGTATTGAATGTAGATGTAGCAACAGAAAAGCTACAAATTGTTTGTGGTGCGCCGAATGTTGAAGCAGGGCAAAAGGTCGTTGTTGCAAAAGTAGGTGCAGTAATGCCTAGTGGAATGGTTATTAAAGATGCAGCCTTACGCGGTGTAGATTCAAGTGGAATGATTTGTTCTATGAAAGAATTAAATTTACCAAATGCACCACAGGAAAAAGGTATTATGGTATTGTCTGATGAATACAAAGTTGGACAGGCATTTTTTGAAGAATAGAAGGAGGTAATGTCCGAATGAGCTGGTTCGACAAATTATTTGGAGAAGAAAATGATCCTAATAAAGACTATCTAAATAAAAGAAACCAACGACGTCAAAAGAGTCAAGAACATCAAGACACATTACTTCCACAAAATAACGATGTTTATGAGAGACCTAAAGGGAAATTTAGATTTCCAATGCGTGTTTTAGAAGAAAATAGTGAAACTGAGGACGCTATTAATGGAAAATCAGAAAATGAATTTAAAAATTCTGACCATAAATCAACTAGTCACCATACTGAGAATCACAGTCATAGAAGAAGAAGACAAATGGCTAATGAAAATGCTACAGATAAATTTACTCAATCATCTAAAGAATCATATGCAACATCTCGTAGTAAAACAAATGCGTCATTAGATAATGAAGTTCAAAAAGAAAAGAGACAACACAAAGGCAAAAGAACAAGAATTCAAACAGACGTTTTAGGTGGTACTGGACGTGAAAATGGTCATAGTACAAAAAGACATGAGCCCACTACCCCTCAATATCATAAAAGTGAATTTAAAGCTAGCGAGGTTCCGTCAGCTATTTTTGGCACTAAAAAACCACACCCTTTAGAAAATGGTGTGATAAAACCTAATCATCGTTTTAAAGATGATAATGAAAATAAAGTGCAAGAAGAACGCAAATCAAATTCTAATAATGACCATAATGACACTGCTGAAACAACGTTTGATCAACCTTCTCAAGTTGATAGCGAACAACCATCAGCTAAAAAGAGCAATGAACAATTACAAGATAAGTCGATACAACAAGAAAATGTATCACAAGCTACTACTACTCCAAAAAAGAATAATACCATCAATATAGAAAATATCTATGCTTCTCAAATTGTTGAAGAAATTCGTCGCGAACGTGAACGTAAAGTGCTTCAAAAACGTCAATTTAAAAAAGCATTGCAACAGAAGCGTCAAGAAAATCAACAAAATGATGAAGATACAATTCAAAAAGCAATTGATGAAATGTATGCACAGCAAGCAAAACAATATATTGGAGAAAGTTCATTAGATGGTGCACAAAATAAAATTAGTGATACAGACTATTCAACAAAATCGTCTGGTGAAGATGCAACGGATGAACATGATACAACTGACCAAATTGATACGTCACAATACAATTATCAAGAAATTAATTTAGACAATATAAGTAATGTACATAACATTAACGACTCTGACGATGTTTCAAATACAAATGAAAATCAAACAGAAAATGTAGAAACAGCATCAAATCTTACAGAATCATCAACGAATCATGCTAACGATAAAACAAATCTTTCTCAAGATATTGATCATGCAGATATAGACAATCATTTGCACCAACATGACGAAAATTCAAATGGAACTATTGATAATACTGGTATTTCGGAAGCTACCTATAGAGAAATTTCAGATAATCAAAAAGATACGACACAAAATACAGTTGATTTGACTCAACAAACTAATAACAATGAACGAAAAACGTCACAATGGGAATATGATGATGTATTAGATAATACATCATTGCATACCAATCATCATTTTGAAAAAGAAGATGAGCAGTATGTAGATGAGTCTAATGATATTAATCAGAATGAATCACGGAATGAAGAAGATTTATCAACTTCAACTGAAGCGGATGAAAATGGTGAAGAAACAGTTGCTAATGACGTACAAATGTCAGAGAATAACGAAAATGAAGCACAACAAGATCATGTTAAAACAAACGCTAAAGCGAATAGCGATGAACAAAACAATCAACAACATAAAAATACAATCAACTCGAAAGGAAGCAAACCAAAACCTTTCAATGTAGTAATGACACCATCTGACAAAAAAAGAATGCTTGATGCCAAGAAAAATCTTAACGACACACATACTTTTGTGAACTCAAATGATACTGAATTACAACAATCAGATGAAAAAATAGATAAAACGGCACAAAGTGAAAAAGATGAATCAACTGCTGCATTTAATCAACAAATGCAAACTGAAACTAACCTGGAAGAACATAATTCTAATGCTAATGAGTCAAAAGATACGTTTATAAATACGGAATCTGAAACGTTGACTGAGGATGAAGAAGTAGCATCCAGCATAGATGACAAAAATGAAGTTATAAGTCACAGGTATAATGGACAACCACAAAATGCAGAAACCAATCATGTGGATAAACATTCTGTAGATGCTACCGTTTCTCATAAATCAAATTCTGTGAATCAGCAGAACCAAAGCATGCAAGCATCCCAAGAAAGCAAAACAACTATACGAAAAGGTCCAAATATTAAACTTCCGAGTATTGATTTACTGGATGAACCTAAGGTCCATGAAGTAGATAATCAGTGGATTGAAGAAAAGAAACAAGAATTAAATGAAGCATTTTACTATTTCAATGTACCTGCGGAAGTTCAAACTGTTACAGAAGGGCCAAGTGTGACTCGTTTTGAATTATCTGTAGAAAAAGGTGTAAAAGTATCAAGAATCACTAACTTACAAGATGATATTAAAATGGCGTTAGCAGCAAAAGACATACGTATTGAAGCGCCTATTCCAGGTACAAGTTTAGTAGGTATTGAGGTGCCAAATCAGTCTTCAACACCTGTTAATTTACGTTCTATCATAGAAGATAATACTTTTAAAAATGCTGAATCTAAATTAACAGTTGCTATGGGACTTAGAATTAATAATGAGCCGTTAGTTATGGATATAGCAAAAACGCCTCATGCATTAATTGCTGGTGCTACAGGTTCAGGTAAATCTGTATCTATTAACAGCATTTTAATGTCATTATTGTATAAAAATCATCCTGAGGAGCTAAGATTATTACTTATCGATCCTAAGATGGTTGAGTTGGCACCATATAATGGTTTGCCACATTTGGTATCTCCTGTTATTACAGATGTTAAAGCTGCTACACAAAGTTTAAAATGGGCAGTGGAAGAAATGGAACGTCGTTATAAAGTATTTGCTAAATATCATGTTAGAAATATTACTGCATTTAATAAAAAGGCAAATTATGAAGATAGAATGCCAAAAATTGTTATAGTAATAGATGAATTAGCTGATTTAATGATGATGGCGCCACAAGAGGTTGAACAATCAATTGCACGAATTGCACAAAAAGCACGCGCATGTGGAATTCATATGTTAGTTGCAACACAAAGACCATCTGTAAATGTAATTACAGGGCTAATCAAAGCGAACATACCGACACGTATTGCTTTTATGGTATCTTCAAGCGTAGATTCACGTACAATTTTAGATAGTGGTGGAGCAGAACGCTTATTAGGTTATGGAGATATGCTCTACCTAGGAAGTGGAATGAACAAACCAATACGTGTCCAAGGAACTTTCGTTTCTGATGAAGAAATTGATGATGTCGTTGATTTTATAAAACAGCAACGTGAACCTGATTATCTTTTTGAAGAAAAAGAATTGTTGAAAAAAGTAGAAAGTCATCCGCAAGATGACTTATTCGACGATGTATGTCGATTTATGGTACAAGAAGGACATATTTCTACTTCACTGATACAAAGACATTTCCAAATCGGTTATAATCGAGCTGCTAGAATTGTAGACCAATTAGAACAGTTAGGTTATATTTCGGAAGCAAATGGTTCTAAACCCAGAGATGTGTATATCACTGAGTCTGATTTAAATGATAATTAATATAGAGATAAAGGAGTGTTACAATGACACATTACCATTTTGTCGGCATTAAAGGTGCCGGAATGAGTTCATTAGCACAAATCATGCATGATCTTGGAAATGAAGTACAAGGGTCAGATATTAAGAATTATGTTTTTACAGAAGTCGCATTAAAAAATAAAGGTATAAAAATTCTCCCTTTTGATGCAGATAATATTAAGGAAGATATGGTCATTGTTCAAGGTAATGCATTTCCTGATACGCATGAAGAAGTTGTACGCGCGCATGATTTAAATTTAGAAGTGATTCGTTATCACGATTTCTTAGGTCATGTTATTAACCAATATACTTCAGTTGCTGTAACAGGTGCGCATGGTAAAACATCAACAACTGGTTTACTATCACATGTTATGAATGGAGATAAAAAAACCTCCTTTTTAATTGGTGACGGTACTGGATTAGGTATTCCAGCTAGTGATTACTTTGCTTTTGAAGCATGCGAATACCGTAGACATTTTTTAAGTTATCATCCGGATTATACAATTATGACAAATATTGATTTTGATCATCCAGATTATTTTAAAGATGTGCATGATGTTTTTAATGCCTTTCAAGAAATGGCGCAAAATGTAAAAAAAGCAATTATCGCATGGGGAGATGATCCATATCTTCGTGATTTAAAAGCAGATGTACCTATTTATTATTATGGATTTTCTGAAAATGACGATATTTATGCGGATAATATTCAAATTAGTGAGAAGGGTACACAATTTGATGTTTATATTAATAATAATTTTTATGATACCTTCTTATCTCCACAATTTGGAGACCATAATATCTTAAATGGACTTGCTGTAATAGCAATCAGTTATTTAGAAGGATTGAACGTTGATAATATTAAAGAAGCGTTAGAAACATTTGGTGGTGTAAAACGTAGATTTAATGAAACTAAGGCAGGTAAACAAGTATTAGTAGATGATTATGCTCACCATCCAAGAGAAATTAGTGCTACAATTGAGACAGCACGAAAAAAATATCCTAATAAAGAAGTTATAGCTGTTTTCCAACCACATACTTTCAGTAGAACACAAGCTTTTTTAGAAGAATTTGCTGAATGTTTAAGTCTTGCGGATAAAACATTTTTATGCGAAATTTTCGGCTCAATAAGAGAAAACAATGGCGAACTAACTATTCAAGACTTGGTTGAAAGGGTAGATGGTTCTACACTTATTGATGAGCAAAGTGTAAATACTTTAGAACAATATGAAGATGCGGTTATCTTATTTATGGGTGCAGGCGATATACAAAAAATCCAGCGCGCATATATGGAAAATATCGGTGTAACTACCTCATTTTAATATGTTTATGTTAAAATGATGTGGGTATTTATATTAAATAACAACATATGTTTTTTTAGGAGGCGTTTTTAATGGAATGGATTTTACCTATAGCTGGAATAATTGCAGCGATTGCTTTTTTAGTGTTATGTATAGGAATCGTTGTTGTATTACTTTCAGTTAAGAAAAATTTAGATCACGTTGCTAAAACTCTTGATGGAGTTGAAGGACAAATTCAAGGGATTACACGTGAGTCTACTGATTTACTTCATAAAGCGAATCGCTTAACTGAAGATATTCAAGATAAATCAGAACGTTTAAACTCTGTCGTTGATGCTGTTAAAGGTATCGGTGATTCAGTTCAAACATTAAATGGTTCTGTTGATCGAGTAACAAACTCAATCACGCACAATATTTCTCAAAATGAAGATAAAATTTCTCAAGTTGTACAATGGTCAAATGTTGCAATGGAAGTTGCTGACAAATGGCAAAACAGAAGAAATCGTAGAGAAAGTGCAAATTATAAAACAAGTAGCGTAGCAAATGATGCAAATCACAGCTATACTACACGTGTTGACCATTAATCATTTATATACTTAAAAAACAAATGCACTTAAATGAGGTATAAACTTATTTAAGTGCATTTGTTATAGGAGGCATTCAAATATGAAGTACTATAATCGAGATGATTACGAAAGAAATTTAGAAAGTTATGAAGTACCAGAATATTTTACATCCGGTGCTAGAAATGTGTTTGTTTATGGATTTATAGTAGGTGCTGTGATAGGTTCGGCTGTAGGATTAGTGTCTATTAGTAAATCACGTCAAAGTGAGAAATCCGTTCCTAAAAGTAATAAAACATTCAAATCAAATGTAGTTAAAGAAGCTGAAAATGACAAACTAGAAGCAGAACGTCAAGTTGCGCATATTAAAGAAAAAGCAATTACAAACAATGAATTAGGTGCGCAAAAAGTTGCAATTCAACAAGAGACGGCTACTCACAACTTATCTGATACGTCACCACAAGCACAAGATACATTAACTGAACAACAATCGGATGAAACATCAGAAGGCTTGAATAATATTGATGAACAAGCACAACCAACTGATAGTGAAAAGAATGCTCAAAAAAGTGCAATCAAGAAAGAGTCAGAAACACATCATTTAGCTGATTCTACAGTTGCTTCAACGTCTAACGAATCACAAAAAAATGATACAGTATCGGCTACGAAATTAGCCAATGCTGCTGAAGAAAAAAATAAAGCTTTAAAAAATGACCCGACAATTAAGAAAAATACAACTGAACTTGTAACTGAAGAAAGTGTAAAATCTAATTCTAAAAAAGAAGTACCTAATTTAGTTACAAAAAATGACAAGACTGAAACTAAAGATAGCTTAAATTCAGCAACAATTGCAGATGGTATTACTGCTACGGGATTAGCATTAGCAGCGAGTCAAAAACGTGATGCAATGTCTAAAGACCCAAAAGTAGCTGAAAAAACCGTTAATTTATTAAAACCTGAATCCTTAACAGTCAAAGGTAATCAAGAAGTGCCTAATTTAGTTACAAAGAAATTAGATAATGCAGTTGAAAATAATAATAAAGTAGAAAATTCTGCTGATAAACATGATCAATCTTCAACTAAAAATACACCTCAGGCTGCAGAGCAACGTGTTAAACAAACACATAAAAGTGTGTCGTTTAAAGACGGTATAATTGTACATGATAATGCTGAACAAGGTATTAGTAAGCAAACTTCTAATAATAGTACTGATAGCTCTAATTCTGACAATGAGGTGCCAACATATTCAAAAAATAGATTGCAAAGCAAAAAGACTGAAAAAGCAAAAAGTAAAATAGATAAAAGAACATTTAATGATTAAAACTGTTATGTGATTTTGGAATAAATTCTATAATCAAAAGCAGTCTCGGACATAAATTCTATACTCAAAATAAGAGGGCCAATTCATAATATGGATTGGTCCTCTTTATAGTTAAAATCTTACGTTTTTGACTGTCCATGCTTGGCTAGGATATGGTTCGAGCCTGTAGTCTCTCACTCATAAGATTCCCCTGGGTGTCAGCACATTACAAAATCAGTATAATTGATATTTTGTTATTCAAAAAATAAGGCACTTACGTATAATTTAATAAACATTACTCAACTAAATTAACGAAATGCCTTATATGTGAAATGTATATCTTTACTCAACATACACTGTCAATGGACACTTCAGTACTTATTCCTACAATTATCAGTAAACTAAAAATTAACGAATCAACTACCCGCATTAGATAACATAAGTATAGTTACTTATGTTAAGTGGGGTTTAATATCCTTGCATACGCTGTGATGAGCGTTGGTATAAATTGATTATTTATGGAATAGTGTAAAAATACGGCTAGAAAATAACAGAAAATTCAGTTATCATTAAACGTATTCACTTTAAAAGTGATTTTTTACGTTTGAGACTTGAACTTATATGCAGTTATTGTTAGAATTACGTTTAACAAATATTTTATCGCTTTAAAGCAGAATAAAATATCGCTGTAAAATTTTCATAGAGGTGACTAAAATGACAGACAAATTACAAGAATACAGAGATGAAATTGTTGGAATTAATGAACAAATACTAGACCTTTTATCTAAAAGAGGGAAGATTGCACAAAAAATAGGTGAAGAAAAGCGCAAGCAGGGTACAATGGTTTATGACCCTCAACGTGAAAAAGAAATGATTAACCAACTATTAGATAAAAACGAAGGTCCGTTTAATGATAATGTGATTAAACAACTATTTAAAGAAATATTTAAAGCCTCTACTGACTTGCAAAAATCAGAGAATGAAAAACATTTATATGTATCTAGAAAATTGAAACCAGAAGATACGATTGTTCAGTTTGATAATAAAGGTATTATCGGTGACGGTAATAAATCTTTTGTTTTTGGTCCATGCTCAGTTGAATCACAAGAACAAGTAGATACAGTTGCAGCAGATTTACAAGCCAAAGGTGAAAAGTTCATTAGAGGTGGAGCGTTTAAACCTCGTACATCACCTTATGATTTCCAAGGTTTAGGTGAAGAAGGACTAAAAATACTTAAAAATACAAAAGATAAATATGGTTTAAATGTTGTAAGTGAAATTGTAAATCCAGCAGATTTTGAAATCGCTGATCAATATTTAGACGTTTTCCAAATTGGTGCGCGTAATATGCAAAATTTTGAATTATTAAAAGAAGCAGGACGTTCTAATAAGCCAGTATTATTAAAACGTGGATTAGCCGCTACAATCGAAGAATTTATCTTTGCAGCTGAATATATTGCATCGCAAGGTAATGAAAATATAATTTTATGTGAACGTGGTATACGTACATATGAAAAAGCTACAAGAAATACATTAGATATTTCAGCAGTACCGATTTTAAAACAGGGGACACATTTACCAGTTTTAGTAGATGTTACACATAGTACTGGACGTAAAGATATCATGTTACCAACTGCAAAAGCAGGTTTAGCTGTTGGTGCTGATGGTATTATGGCAGAAGTTCACCCAGATCCTTCTGTTGCATTAAGTGATAGCGGTCAACAAATGGATTTAAATGAATTTGAAAAATTCTACAATGAATTAAAACCATTAGCTGATATGTATAACAATAAACAATTAAAATAATTTATATCATACGATGACTTTATAACCTCTATTTTGCATACTAATTTTTTAGGTGCATATAGAGGTTTTTATATTTCTTTTTAATAGCAATTTATACGAATTTATACTAATATTAATTACTATTTTTGAAAATGATTGTAATAGAAATAAAAACATATACTTAAATAAGATTTAATAAATTATTATGAAATTGACATTATTATGACATTCAAATCAAAATGATTTTACATTTGCGAAAAATATGGTAAACTTTGAAAATGTTATGAAAACAGAGTATAATAATAAAGAAATCGCTTTCAAGGAGGAAGTTTATGACTGTAACAATTTATGATGTAGCTAGAGAAGCAAGGGTATCTATGGCTACTGTTTCGCGTGTCGTAAATGGTAACCAAAATGTAAAACCGGAAACACGAGACAAAGTGAACGAAGTTATTAAAAAGTTGAGTTATCGTCCCAACGCAGTAGCAAGAGGATTAGCAAGTAAACGTACGACGACTGTTGGGGTAATCATCCCAGATATTTCAAATGTGTATTATTCACAACTCGCACGTGGTTTAGAAGATATTGCTACTATGTATAAATATCACTCAATCATATCGAATTCTGATAATGACCCTGGCAAAGAAAAAGAAATTTTTAATAATTTATTAAGTAAACAAGTAGATGGCATTATCTTTTTAGGTGGAACGATATCAGAAGAAATTAAAGAATTGATTAATAAATCATCTGTTCCAGTAGTCGTGTCAGGTACGAACGGTAAAGATGAAGGAATTTCATCAGTCAATATCGATTTCCAAACAGCTGCAAAAGAAATCACAGCGCACTTAATAGAAAAAGGAGCAAAACGTTTTGCTTTTGTAGGCGGAGACTATTCCAAAAAGGCACAAGAAGATGTGTTAGAAGGATTAAAAGAGGTTTTATCAGAAAATCAATTAACATTAGATGAACAATTAGTTTTCAATGGCAATGAGACCTATAAAGATGGTTTACGTGCATTTGACGCATTAAAATCTAGTAAACCAGATGCTATCTTATCAATTAGTGATGAACAAGCAATTGGTTTAGTTCATGCAGCACAAGATGAAGGTGTAACTGTTCCAGATGATTTACAAATTGTTAGTTTTAATAACACACGTTTAGTTGAAATGGTTAGACCACAATTATCAAGTGTGATTCAGCCGTTGTATGACATTGGTGCAGTGGGAATGAGATTATTAACCAAATATATGAACGAAGAAGAAATTGATGAACCTAATGTGATTTTACCACATAGAATTGAATACAGAGGTACTACAAAATAAAGTTAATAAAACAGCAGAATTTGGACATAAATTTTATGTAACATGATTTCGTTGTCCAAGTTAAGTAAGAATGAACAGGATTTAAGTGTCACCTGAGCTGCAACTTGTGCAATAGCCCCACTAACTCAACGAACTGAGTAGTGGGGCTTTATCATGTCTGTATTTTTATGTAATAAAATAATGAATACCAATGTTATTTAAACCAACTTAATACTTGAGTTGCATGTTTCATATTGATTTCTGTAATTTCTTTACGTCTAGGTATTAATTGATAATCTAGTTTTTGGTCTTTCCAAGTTGTAGGTAATTCACAAGTAGCATAGGGTGTCCACTTAGCAATCCACTTTTCAGGTAATTCACCTTGCTGTTGTTGTTCGCCAATTAATGCTAAAAAAACATGCGTCCATGCCCTAGGTACAACTTTCCAAATATTGTAACCACCGCCACCAAACATAATTACTTTTCCATCAGTATATTTATCTGCTAATGCTTTAATTTTATAGGGGATTTCATATAGTGCATTTAATGTACAACTCATATGTGTGAGTGGGTCTAAATAATGAATATCTACACCGTGCACACTCACAATGATATCAGGTTTGAAAGAGGCAACCACAGGTTCTAATGTTTCATTTAAGACTTCTAGATAAGAATCATCTTCTGTGTAGGGTTCAAGTGGTATATTGACGGTATAACCGAAGCCTTGTTCATTGCCGCGTTCTGTATAGTTTCCCGAACCAGGGAATAAAAATTTGCCTGTTTCATGTATAGAATAAATTAATGCATCGTTGTTAGTGTAAAAGCTCCATTGTGTTCCATCCCCATGATGTGCATCTGTATCTATACACATCACTCGTAAATCATAATGCTTGATGAGATAAGCAATCGTAATTGCCACATCATTGTATATGCAGAAACCATTGGCACGACCTGGCAAACTATGATGTAATCCACCACCTAAATGGCAACCATTGGTGAATGTACCGTCCATAATTTTATCAGCTAAATTAAGGGCACCACCCACAATGCGTGCACTGTGTTTATGCATCATTCTAAACTGTAGTGTATCGCTTCCATCTAAACCATATTTCTTGGCTTCATTGTCATTTAAAATGCCATGTGATGCACGTCTAATAGATTGTATATAATCATAGCTATGAATCAAATTTAATTCGTCATCTGTAGCGATTCGCGGTTTAACAATGTGTTCAGGTTTTAAATAACCTAAATCACTTAATAGTTCAGTTGTCAGTTTCAATCTCATTTGATTGAAAGGATGTTGATTACTAAAACGGTATTGTAAGATTTCGTTTGAATAAACAAAACCAGTTTTTTGGGTATTGCTCATATTGATTTAACTCCCCTTTAAAAGAAAAAGCGATTCTTGTATCTTAAATCATCGAATGCTTGTAATTGATCAATGGAAATGCGTGCACCTATTCTTGCCATTAAACAATTTGCTGGATGACTAGTGATTTCAGGATCATCTGTAGCAAAAATTTCTAGGCCCCCATAACCCATTAATTTTTGCATTAATTTTTTATAAGCAAAAACATCTAGACCAGAATTTTTTAAATCCCAATGCCAATAATACTCAGTAGTTAAAACGATATAATCTTCATATTCATCGGCCGCCAAACTTAAACGAATGAGTTTACTGCCTAAATGTAAATGTCGATAAGGTAAACTGATTTCTATCGCACCCAGTTCAATTAAATACTCAAGGTTACCATCAGACCAACGTTCTAATGGATCAGGATAGTGATAAGTGACATAACCTACAATATGGTCATGCTTTCTAATCACAAAAATTCTACCTTCTTTTAATTCACTAATTTCTTTTATAGCTATAAATTGATCGTTAGGTTGTCGAAAAGCAGAAAGTCCATCATCAAAAGTCATAAGTTCAAGATTTTCTCTAGAGACAGGGCCTTCTATTATAAATGTACCTTCGTCCAAATGAAATGTTTGAAATTGATACGTTTTTATATGTTCCATTTTTTCACTCCAAACGACTGTAGATGAATGTCATATTCACCCTTTAATACTTTTAGTATAAGTGATTTCGGAGGAAATTAACACGAAAATGTATCCGTTTACACCAATTATTTTGAAAATTGTGAATTTGTTAGTTATAATATGCATTAAGCATTCGATTTCATTAAGAGGGGGATTTAGAATGAAAGTAGAAATATATAAAGGGGAAGAAGGAAATTTTAACCTTCAAAACTATGAGAAACAATACAACAACTTTGATTGGAAAGAGGTCGAAAAAGCATTTTCATGGTATGACACAGGTAAAGTGAATATGGCGCATGAATGTATCGATCGCCATGTGGATGAAGGTAAAGGAGAAAAAGTTGCACTTCATTATAAAGATGATCAGCGACAAGAAAGTTATACTTTCAGTGAAATGAAATCAAAATCAAATAAAGCTGCAAATGTTTTAAAAGATAAAGCCAACGTTGAAAAAGGTGATCGTGTATTTATTTTTATGCCAAGAACACCTGAACTTTATTTTGCGTTATTTGGTATTTTGAAAATAGGTGCAATTGTAGGCCCATTATTTGAAGCATTTATGGAAAAAGCTGTTGGGGATAGACTAGAAAATAGTGAGGCAAAAGTAATAGTTACTACTAACAGTTTATTGCCAAGAATACCTGTAGATAAGTTACCAAATTTAGAAACAATCATTGTAGTTGATAATGATGTAGATGGTGCATATGTAGATTTCAATAGTGAATTTGAACAAGCGAGTGATCAATTTGAAACGGAATGGTTAGATTTAGATGATGGTTTGATTTTACATTATACATCAGGCTCAACTGGTCAACCTAAGGGCGTATTACATGCGCAAAAAGCGATGTTAGTACATTATATTTCAGGTAAATATGTACTTGATTTTAAAGATGATGATGTGTATTGGTGTACAGCAGATCCAGGATGGGTCACTGGAACATCTTATGGTATATTTAGCCCTTGGTTAAACGGCGTTACGAATTGTATTGCGGGAGGTAGATTTTCTCCTGAAGCATGGTATGGTATGATAGAAGAATTTAAAGTGACTATATGGTATACGGCACCAACAGCATTAAGAATGTTAATGAGTGCTGGTGATGATATTGTTGAAAAATATGACTTATCATCGTTAAAGAGTATTTTATCTGTCGGTGAACCATTAAACCCTGAAGTCATTAAATGGGCAAAAGATGTATTTGGACTGCGTGTGCTAGATACTTGGTGGATGACTGAAACAGGTGGCCATATGATTGTAAACTATCCTTCGATGGATGTGAAATTAGGTTCAATGGGTAAACCATTACCAGGTATTGAGGCATCAATTGTAGATGATCAAGGTAATGAATTACCTCCTAATCGCATGGGTAATTTGGCAATTAAAAAAGGTTGGCCATCCATGATGATTTCTATTTGGAATAATCCTGAAAAATATGAATCGTATTTCATTGGTGACTGGTATGTATCCGGAGACTCAGCTTATAAAGACGAAGATGGATATTTCTGGTTCCAAGGTCGTGTAGATGATGTAATCATGACTGCTGGTGAACGCGTAGGTCCATTTGAAGTAGAATCGAAATTAGTGGAGCACGAAGCAGTTGCAGAAGCAGGCGTCATTGGTAAACCAGATCCTGTACGCGGTGAAATTATTAAAGCATTTGTTGCGTTACGCCCTGAATTTGAGGAAAGTGATGAGTTGAAAGAAGAAATTCGTAAGTTTGTTAAAGAAGGTTTAGCTGCACATGCTGCACCACGTGAAATAGAATTTAAAGAAAAATTACCGAAAACACGTTCAGGTAAAATTATGCGTCGCGTACTAAAAGCATGGGAACTTGACTTGCCAGAAGGCGACTTAAGTACGATGGAAGATTAATTAAATACAAAGTGTTAAAGTTTTATTTCACATGCAAAACTTGCTAAAAACACTCCTTTATTGATAGGTTTTAACTTTGCTTAAAATTTTGAAATAAAGGAGTTTTTAGTGTAATAAAACAATATGAGTATAAATGTATATCATAATTTTACAAAAGTAGCTTATTATTTTGAAAGCGTTATCTCTATTAATCGACAACACAACATTATTTGGTTATTATGAATATGTAAGGAATTTTGACTCACTGATTGAAATTTGATTTTTAAAAGTGATTAAAATTTATAAAATAAGGGGCGAATGAATTTGGCACATTTATCAGACTTAGATATTGCTAATCAATCAACATTACAACCTATAGGGGACATAGCTGAAAAAGTAGGTATTCCAGCAGATGCTTTAGAACCATATGGACACTATAAGGCTAAGATAGATATTAACCAAGTTAAACAAAAAGATAACAAAGGGAAAGTCGTATTAGTAACAGCTATGAGCCCAACATCAGCTGGTGAGGGGAAATCAACAGTTACTGTTGGTTTGTCTGATGCATTTAACCAATTAAAGAAAAATGTAATGGTTGCATTACGTGAACCAGCTTTAGGACCAACGTTTGGTATTAAAGGTGGAGCGACAGGTGGCGGATACGCTCAAGTGTTACCGATGGAAGATATTAACTTGCATTTTAATGGTGATTTCCATGCGATTACTACAGCGAACAATGCTTTATCAGCATTTATTGATAACCATATTCATCAAGGCAATGACTTAGCCATTGACCAAAGAAGAATTGAGTGGAAACGCGTTTTAGACATGAATGATCGTGCACTAAGAAATGTGATCGTAGGATTAGGTGGGCCAACGCAAGGTGTACCACGTGAAGATGGTTTCAATATTACAGTGGCTTCAGAAATTATGGCAATTTTATGTTTAGCTAATGATATTCAAGATTTAAAATCTAAAATCAGCAAAATTACAGTAGGTTATACAAGAGATCGTAAACCTGTCACTGTTGCGGATTTAAAAGTTGAAGGTGCATTAGCAATGATACTTAAAGACGCAATCAAACCAAATTTAGTCCAAACGATTGAAGGTACACCTGCATTAGTACACGGTGGCCCATTTGCAAATATTGCACATGGTTGTAACTCAATTCTTGCTACTCAAACAGCAAGAGAATTAGCTGATATTGTCGTAACAGAAGCAGGCTTTGGCTCAGATTTAGGTGCTGAGAAATTTATTAATATCAAGGCACGTGAAGCAGGATTTGAACCATCAGCAGTCGTAGTAGTAGCTACGATTCGCGCGATTAAAATGCATGGCGGCGTTGCAAAAGACAACCTTAAAGAAGAAAACGTTGATGCATTAAAAGCAGGAATTGTAAACTTAGAACGCCATGTAAATAACGTGAAAAAATATGGGTTAGAACCAGTGATTGCATTAAATGCATTTATTCACGATACAGATGCAGAAACTAAATTTGTTCAAGAATGGGCAAAAGAAAATGGTGTACGACTAGCTTTAACAGAAGTTTGGGAAAAAGGTGGTAAAGGTGGTATCGATTTAGCTAACGAAGTGTTAGAAGTGATCGAACAACCACAAGATTTCAAACATTTATATGAACTAGAGCAACCATTAGAAGATAAAATTGAAACAATCGTAAAAGAAATTTACGGCGGTAGCAAAGTAACATTTAGTAGTAAAGCTCAAAAACAATTAAAACAATTTAAAGAAAATGGTTGGGATCATTATCCTGTATGTATGGCCAAAACACAATATTCATTTTCAGATGATGCAACGTTATTAGGTGCACCTGAAGGTTTTGAAATTACAATCCGTGAATTAGAAGCGAAAACAGGTGCAGGGTTTATTGTCGCACTGACTGGTGCAATAATGACAATGCCTGGTTTACCTAAACAACCTGCCGCATTAAAAATGGATGTTACAGATGATGGACATGCAGTTGGTTTATTCTAAATATTTGTTTAAAAAAGTTTAGAAAAAGGCCTAACGATTTCTGACTTTAAAATAGGGGTCAATTTATAACGAAACTGACCTCAATCAGTGAGACTAAATAAAAACACTTTCGTTGGATTCGTTTTAAATGAATCATTCGAAAGTGTTTTTCTATGTGCAATGTTGTTTATCTTAGAGATATAAAAACTAACTCATTTACGTATGGATTAGTCTTTACTTTGGTAAAATATATTAATGAATAATTTTATTTAGTCATTAAATGAGATTTAATATCATAATTTTCTGCACGTCTATAATCATAAAGGGTAATTTCATCTTCTACTAACATACGTTTTAATACATAATGCTGTCTATTTAAACTGACTTGGATTTGATCACTAGGTTTAAGTGAGCCATCTTCATTATAGGGTGTGTAATAGTAGGGACTTTGTAATAACCCAACTAAATAAGCAGATTCAGCAATATTCAAATCCTCAGCAGGTTTGCCAAAAATACTATAAGCAGCTGAACCTATCCCAGAAATATTTGTGCCATTATAATCACGACCAAAAGGAACAATATTTAAATATGTATATAAAATTTCATCTTTAGTCAGTATTTTTTCAGCACGCATTGAGAGTACTAGTTCATTTGCTTTTCGGTTATATGTTTTTTTATTGGTTAAAACTTGATTTTTAACAAGTTGTTGTGTAATTGTACTACCGCCCGTAGCATCCATCGAATTAAATATATCTTGACCAATCGCCCTTAAAACGGCTTTAGGTAAAATACCATTATGTTGAAAGAACAAGCTGTCTTCTGAAGCGGTTAATGCTTTGATCACATTACTATTAACATGTTTTGGACCAACGATAAGTGTATTAATAGAATTGTTATATTCTGATAAAATGTTATCACTTTTATAATCAATATCTTCATTACCAGACACATTTAATAATTTATGTTTTAATTCATTATCTGACATATGCGTTGCTTCTTTTGTTAAATTTTGAAAATAAAGTACAGATATTGCGAGTAAGATAACCAAAGAACAGCTAAATATGAAAAACAAACCTACGAAAAAGTGTTTGATTTTTTTATAAATAAATTCAAACTGTTCCAGTCTAGTAAGTTGTTTATTTTTATGATTGTCTATATCAAACGTCTGTTTTTCCATAGTGGTCCTCCTTAGCTAAACAGTATTATAACATAATACAGAGTGTTGACTTTTAAAATAGAATTAAATATAATTAATATCAATTCGATATCGTTTTTGGATAGAGGAGAAGTAATATATTGTATCATCTTCAGAGAGTTAGTGATTGCTGCGAACTAACGTTGGTCTTTATATGAATACACCTTTATAGCGTAATTATCCAAACGTTTTAGTTAATGAACGTATCATTAATAAAGTTGTTTGACTTAAAGTATGGTGGTACCGTGCATATGCGCCCTTACATAATTATGTAAGGGCGCTTTTTTGCATTTTCTGAGATTATTTTCTTGAATCATAGAAGTGATGCAAATAAAGCCTATTCAAAACTTTATCAATATTTAATTAGGAGGTTGATATCATGACAAATGCATTAATTGAAGAATTAAAATGGAGAGGCTTAATTTATCAACAAACGGATGAAACAGGTATTGAAAATTTATTAAATAAAGAACAAGTTACGTTATACTGTGGTGCCGATCCAACTGCAGATAGTTTACACATTGGTCATTTATTGCCGTTCTTAACTTTACGTCGTTTTCAAGAGCATGGTCATCGACCACTTGTGTTAATTGGTGGCGGTACTGGAATGATAGGTGACCCATCTGGTAAATCAGAAGAAAGAAAGTTACAAACTGAGGAACAAGTTGAAACCAATGTACAAGGTATTAGTAAACAAATGCATAAAATTTTTGAATTTGACACAAATAAAGGTGCAAAACTAGTTAATAATAAAGATTGGCTTGGACAAATATCATTAATTGAATTTTTACGTGATTATGGTAAACATGTCGGTGTAAATTACATGCTAGGCAAAGATTCTATTCAAACGCGTTTAGAACACGGTATTTCATTTACAGAATTTACTTACACAATTTTACAAGCAATTGATTTCGGACATCTTAATCAAACATACAATTGTAAAATTCAAGTGGGCGGTTCAGACCAATGGGGCAATATCACTAGTGGTATTGAACTCATGCGTCGTATGTATGGAGAAAATGAAGCATTTGGTCTAACGATTCCTCTAGTAGTTAAATCTGATGGTAAAAAATTTGGTAAAACAGAAGGTGGAGCAGTATGGTTAGATGCTGACAAAACAAGTCCTTATGAATTCTACCAATTTTGGATTAATTCAACAGATGAAGATGTTATTAAATTTTTAAAATACTTCACATTTTTAAGTCAAGCAGAAATAAATGATTTAGAAAAATCATTGCAAGAAGCACCGCATTTACGAGAAGCACAAAAAGCATTAGCTGAAAATGTAACTAGATTTATTCATGGCCAAGATGCATTAGATGATGCAATTAGAATTTCACAAGCGTTATTTTCAGGTGATTTGAAATCACTTTCAGCTAAAGAATTAAAAGAAGGATTTAAAGATGTACCACAAGTTGACTTAAACCACACGACTTCGAACATTGTTGAAGCCATTGTTGAAACGGGCATATCTTCATCTAAAAGACAAGCACGTGAAGACATAAATAATGGTGCGATTTATATAAACGGTGAAAGACAACAAGATGTAAATTATGAATTGTCAGATGAAGATAAGATCGATAATGCATTTACAATTGTGCGTAGAGGTAAGAAAAAATACTTTATGATTAATTATAAATAAGGACATTTTTAATCGTAAGAGTTGAAAGATAAAAAGGAGTTTGGACATTATTGATGTCCAAACTCCTTTATTTAAAGATTAAAACAAGTGCTCTGATTGCTTACATATTAATACATTTTATTAATTAAAAGGGACGACTTCTTCTTTAGATGAGTCTGTGCTATTGGACTTTTGTTCTGTTAATTTCACATCTACGCTTTGTGTTTTTCCTTTTCTTTCAATTGTTAGATTAACATTGTCACCTGGTTTTTTATGTTCATATAAATAAGAGCGTAGTTCTGTATCTTCTTGGACTTTTTCATCATCTATTTTTGTAATAATGTCGCCTTCTTTTAGTCCACTATCAGTATATACTTTGGCTACATATATACCTTGTTTTCTATCCGTATTTAATTGTTTTTTATACTCATCTGGTATTTCACTTAAATTTAGTAAACCAATACCGATAGAAGGGCGATCAATTTTTCCGTTTTTAACGAGTTCCTTAATTGTAACTTTCACTTCGTTACTAGGTATAGCGAAACCAATACCTTCAACTTGTTCATTCGCTATTTTCATAGAATTTATACCTACTAAATTCCCATTTAAATCTACTAACGCACCACCAGAATTACCAGGGTTAATGGCTGCATCTGTTTGTAGTACATTTACTTTGTTCGCACCTGCTGATGTTTGCGTATCAATGGTACGTTCACTTGCTGAAATAATACCTGATGTTACAGAATTTGCGAATTCTAAACCAAGTGGGTTACCCATTGCAAATACGCTGTCACCAGTTTTTACTTTAGAAGAATTTGCAAAGTCTATCGCTTTTGTACCTTTGGTATCATCAATTTTTAATACAGCAATATCAGTAAGTGCATCTTTGCCTATTAATTTCGCATCTACTTGATTAGAGTTATGTAATTGTACTTTAATTTCACTAGCACCATCGATTACGTGATTATTTGTAACAATATATGCGGATCCATTGTTTTTTTGATAAATCACACCAGAACCCACGCCAGCTTCTTCTGATTTAGCAGATTTTCCTTTAAGTAAGTCATCTAAATTTTGAGCTTTTTGCATATTGATGACACCAACAATTGCAGGTGACACATCTGTAATCATTTGATTCACAGAATCATACTTATCACTTTTACCATCTAATGAATTACCAGCATTATTGTTATTATTCGCTTCTTTAACAGTTGAACCGTTATCTTCCAAAACTGTATTTTCCATTACTTTACCAATACCTAAGACGATGAGTGCACCTATGATACCAGCTATGAGTGCAACAAGTACAGTTTTGAACCATGGAAATTTTGGTTTTGTTCGTTTACTAAATGTTGGTCGGCTGTAATTTGATGTTTGCGCATCAGGTTGTTTATTGTTTGTATTTTGATCATTGTTCAAATCTGACATATTATACCTCCGATTTATTCTTTAACTCCTATTATGAAAGCTTTGTCCAACTTTTTCTAGTATATCACTATACAACTTTAGACTGAAATATAAATTATCTTGTTCATTAATGCACTAAATGATAGAATCAATAAGGTAATATAAGGTGAAAAAAGTAGGTGGAAAAATGTATAGATTTATTAGCAGTATATTAAATTTAATTATACGTAAAATATGTAAATCATTAGAAGTGCAAGGGGAAGAAAATATTCCTCAATTACATAGGTATGTCGTCACTTGTACTCACGAAAGTTACAATGAAGTCATTATGTTAGGTATGGCTATTTATCCAAATCAAATTCATTATATGGCCAAAAAAGAGTTGTTTAATAATAAGTGGTTCGGTGGATTTTTAAGTTCACTTAATGCTTTTCCAGTCGACAGAGAAAATCCTGGTCCAAGCACGTTGAAAAAGCCAATTAAATTATTAAAAGAAAATAAAACAGTTGGTATTTTTCCAACTGGCCATCGTATGAAATATGACGAAGGTTCACCGATGAAACGAGGTGCAGTTACAATTGCTATGATGGCGCAAGCACCCATCTTACCAGCGGCATATATAGGTCCCAAAAAAATTCAGGGCTTAATCACAGGCAAATCAATTATTAAATTTGGTGAACCTATCGACACTAAAAATTTACCAAAAGATATGAAACGAAATGAAAAATTAGAATATTTAACAAAAGAATTGGAAAAAAGAACAATTCAATTACAAAATGAATTAAATGCGTCTGTAGCACATAAATAATTCATTTTACTCATTTTGAATCTTATTTTATATACGAAATTTATAAGACTTGTGTTATTATGGAACTGTACAATGACAACAAGTATAACGCTTTCATTCACCACGTGGACATTTTGTACATGTGGTGATTTTTTGGGTAATTTATTGGGAAATGGGGAATGATTATGTATAGTTTCTTTCAACGTTTGGGAAGATCGCTCATGTTGCCAGTTGCAGTGTTACCAGCAGCTGCTATTATCGTTGGTATTGGTAATGCATTAACAGCACTTGGTATACTGCCAACCATAGCTGCGTTCTTTTCTACAGCAGGTTCAACGATACTAGGGCAACTAGGAATATTATTTGCAATTGGGGTCGCTTTAGGTATGGCGAAAAAAAATGACGGAGCAGTGGCGCTTGCTGCAGCTGTTGGTTTCTTCTTAACAACCGTCGTGCTTAGTCCTGAAAAATTAGCACCATTATTGGGTGTAAAAGAAACAGGAGTAAATGAAGCGTTCGAACAAATGAATAATCAAAACGTCTTAATCGGTTTGATTATCGGTTTAGTTGCTGCATATACGTATAACAGATTTAGTAAAACAGAACTGCCAACAGCGTTATCGTTCTTTAGTGGTAAACGTTTGGTACCTATTTTAACTGCATTCTTTAGTATATTTATCGCGGTTATTATGTTGTTTGTTTGGCCAGTTGTGTACTCAGCAATTGTTGCATTTGGAACATGGATATTAGATTTAGGTCCTGGTGGTGCATTTTTATATGGCTTTTTCAACCGTTTGTTAATACCGACAGGATTACACCATGCATTGAATGCAGTATTTTGGTTTGATTTAGCAGGTATTAATGATATCGCTAAATTCCAAACGGGTGATGGTGCCGTTAAAGGTATTACAGGACGCTATATGGCTGGTTTCTTCCCAGTAATGATGTTTGGAATCCCAGCAGCAGCATTAGCGATGTATCATACTGCTGAGACAAAACAGAAAAAAAGAGTTTATGGCTTAATGTTTGGTGGAGCGATTTCAGCATTTTTCGTTGGCGTGACTGAGCCAATCGAATTTTCATTTATGTTTGTAGCACCAATACTATTTGTCATTCATGCACTATTAACTGGTTTATCTCTGTTTATTGCAGCGCTATTCCACTGGACGGCAGGGTTCTCATTTAGTGCGGGGTTAATTGACTTTTTACTATCTCTGATTAATCCAGTAGCAAATCATCCACTGATGTTAATGGTTCAAGGCGTAGTGTTCTTTGTGATTTATTATGTTGTATTTAGATTAGCGATAAAATGGTTGAAACTTAATACACCTGGTCGTGGTGATAACTTACTACCTGACCCGACATCAGAAGAAGCTACAACAGGTGACACTGCAGATTCAGCTGAGTCTGAAGGGGAGTTACAGAAAAATAAGTATTCAAAAACGGCTAGTCAAATTGTAGAAGGTCTTGGTGGCAAAGAAAACATTACTTCTTTAACAAATTGTGCTACTCGTTTACGTATGGAACTCAATGATAATAGTATTATTGATGAAACTAAGATAAAAAGTGCTGGTGCAGTAGGTGTTACAACAAGCGGTAAGCACAACACCCAAGTTATCATTGGGACGCAAGTACAACAAGTAGCAGACGAAATGGAAGCACAACTAGAAGATCATAGTTAGATAGACGTCGTTTGAAAGTTTTATTATAAAGTTGTAGCAATTCATACAATCACGTTTGGAAATTAGCGATAAGTACATGTTATCGTTTCATTTTCAAGCGTGATTTTATTTTCAAATTAATTTCATGAAATTAATAATATATTTCTATATATATCTTTTGGAAATACATTGCTCTTTTCATATGTAAATAGTACGATATACTAGTATCAGAATTTTCTGATTAAAGGAGAGGAACTAAGATGAAGTCGGTATTATTTGATGTTGATGGTGTGTTTTTAAGTGAAGAAAGGTGCTTTGATGTATCTGCATTAACGGTTTATGAAATGTTAATGAGTAAAGATTATATTGCTATTGACCCGTCTATAGATTTTCATGAACTGGGTGATGAGCAAATTTCTGAAATAAGAGATATTGTCTTCTACCATGATGAGATCTTAACAAAGTTAAAATCTTTAGGGTTGAATTCAAACTGGGATATGTTATTTATTGTTATTGCATTACATTACATTGATTTATGCAAATCACTTACTCAAGAGGAATTGTCTATTGCATTGAATTCAAAAAGCTTTAGTGAACAAACGCTACAATTTCTCGGTGATCATATTTCTGATATTGAGCTTAATTTTGAATTACCACTTTCATTTTTAGATGGTTTAAGTTCTGGTAAAGAAAATATATATCAAGCATTAATTGAACATGCAAAAGTACAGTTAAATACAAAAGATGCTGAATTATTTGAGTTGAAAAGTCCTTTCTGGACGCTAGCACAAGAAATATATCAGGAATGGTATTTAGGTTGCGAATTATATCATGAAGTAGAACAGAAACAACAGCGCACTGACTTTAAAAAAGGCTATATATATCAAGAGGTAGTGCTTAGACCTGTTAGTGAAATCAAGCAATTGTTAGAAGATTTAAAAGAGGCTGGTTACCAAATTGCCATTGCTACAGGCCGACCACGTACTGAGACAATCGTTCCATTTGAAACATTAGGGATTAAATCATTTTTTGACGATTTACATATTGTGACTGCTAGTGATGTATTGATTGCAGAAGAACATTTTCCTGATTTAAAGCCGCTAGGGAAACCCAATCCATTTAGCTATTTAGCAACGCTAGATGGTAATGATTTGCAACATTATAAAAAATATGCAACAAATCAAGAAAATCGTGTAAACCCAGATGAAGTATTTATTGTTGGTGATTCATTAGCTGATTTATTAAGTGCGAAAAAGATAGGTGCAACTTTTATCGGTCCTTTAACCGGTTTGAAAGGACAAAATGCACGTGAGGAATTAGAAAGCTATGATGCTGAATATATTGTCGATCATGTTGGTGAAATTCGAGATATCTTATTATAATACAAATATTGAAGATTGAAGAATATAAGGGATATTAATATATATTTACACCTTGTTAACGCTGATTACGATTAATGACTTACAGGGTTTACTTGAACTAAAGCGCATATAGAAATAGTTAGGGATGATATGAGCGAGAGACTACAGGCTCGAGCCATATCCTCAGGCAAGCATGTACGATTAAAATCGTAGTATTTTAAATATAAAGAGGGGCAATCCATATTAAGGATTGCCCCTCTTATTTTGAGAATGGGGATTTAAGTCCCAGCCTTTATTTTTCTGCTATTTATGTCCAGACGCTTAAATAGTATTTCATATGAATAAGACAGTTAATAATAGTTCAAATTAAATGTATCTTGATAAAAAGTTGACAGGACAATCATTTTGTTGTCCTGTCAGTTTATTATTGTTAAATATTGTAATTTTCATTAGCTGCAACATCTAATTCTACACTTCTTATTAGATTAAATCCTTCAATTTCATACAAAGCATCGATTACATCTTGTGTTACAGGATGATCAATCGATAAAATCATCAACGCATTACCACCTTGGTTTGTGCGCCCTAAATGCATAGAAGCGATATTGATATTGTATTCACCTAATATTTGTCCTGTACGTCCTACAATACCTGGTCTATCGTTATGATTGATAACCAATTGATGTTTTTCAGGTTTGAAATCAACAGGGTATTCATTAATACGTACGATTCTTGGGCCATAGCCATTTAGTACAGTTGCACCAATTTTAATTTGTGTGTCTTTATTAATTAAAGTTAATTCAATATAATTGCTAAATCCACGATGTTTGGTATCTTTTTCTATATTATATGATACACCTTGCTCATTTAGTAATACTAAGGCATTTATTAAGTTGACACGTTCTGCTAAATCTTGGCGTAATACACCTGATACAAGGGTTCTAGTAAGTAAACTTGTATCATCCAGTGCGATATCCCCTTTATATTTAATTTGTAACTCACGAGGGGCTTTTTCCAATAATTGAATACCTACTTCACCAGTTAATTTACTTAATTCAATATATGGCTTTAATTCATCATTAATTTCATTGAAGGACATTTTTGGTGCGTTAATCGCATTAACGACATTACCGTTTTCAAATATGTCTATGATTTCATTGGCAACGGAGACTGCAACTTTTTCTTGTGCTTCAACAGTGGATGCACCCAGGTGTGGTGTGACGATGATTTTATCATGCGCAACAAGTGGTGATTCAGTTGCAGGTTCGCTTTCAAATACATCAATTGCAGCGCCCTGAATTTGATTAGTATCTAATGCTTCGACAAGCGCATCTTCATCAATGATACCTCCGCGCGCAACATTGATAATTTGAAGGGTCGGTTTTGCTTTTTCAAAAAATGCTTTATCTACAATACCTTTTGTTTTTGGAGTCAGCGGTGTATGCACTGTTACAAAATCTGCTTGTTCAGCAATTTCATCAACTGTAGCACGTGTCACATTAAGTTCTTTAGCTTTGTCTTCTGACAGATAAGGATCAAAAGCAAGTATGTTCATACCAAAGCTTTGTGCACGTTTTGCTACACCAATTCCAATTCTCCCAGCACCAATAACACCTAATGTTTTATTATAAAGTTCAGTGCCTCTATAAGCTTTACGATCCCATTTACCATTTTTTAATGATTGGTGGGCTTGAGGGACGTTACGTGCCATGGATAAAATCATTGCCATCGAATGTTCAGTAGCTGAAATTGTATTCCCATCAGGTGCATTAATAACGATAACACCATGTTTAGTAGCAGCTTCTACATCAATATTATCCACACCAACACCTGCACGTGCGATGACTTTTAAGTTTGGTGCAGCAGCAATGATATTAGATGTGACTTGTGTTTGGCTACGTACAATCAGTCCCTCATAGTTAGGAATGATTTCAGCTAATTCTGTTTCATTCAAATCAGTTTGAATGTCGACATTAAAATCGCTATGATCTGTTAAATTTTTTAAACCATCTGGTGAAATTGGATCTGAAACTAAAATTTTATACATATGCTTTTACGACCTCCATATATTGTGTGATAGCTTTACCAACATAAGATTCATTTCTAAATTCTGACAATAGTATTTCTAACGCTGATACAACTTGTAAAATATCAAAAGGCGATATTTGCCCCATATGGCCAATACGTAATATTTGGCCTTTTAAATGACCCTGGCCACCAGCAATTGTAATGGCAAATCTATTTTTTAATTCACTCTTAATATAGTTGAGTTCATCTTTAGATTTTGGAGTGAACGCAGTGACAGTAGGAGACGCATAAACATCTTGAACCAATAATTCCAAATCTAATGCTTTCAATGCTTGTCTTAATCCATCCCTTATCGCATAATGCCTAGCAACAACTTGATCTAAACCTTCTGCATTGATTAGTTCGGCGTATGCGTTTACACCTCTAAATAAAGATACATTGGGTGTGAAAGGTGTTGAATGTTCAGCCAATGATTTTAAATATTTATTTAAATCTAAATAAAATCTAGGCGTTTCTACTGCGTTAAATCGTTCTTTTGCACGATTATTATAAGCTACAAATCCGAGACCGGGTGGAAGCATAATTGCTTTTTGACTACCTGAAACAAGTACATCGATATAATCCCGGTCTAAATCTACATCAACAGCTCCAATACAACTAACACCATCAACCACAAAATATATCGATGAATCAAAGTCGTTTAATGCTTTGCCAAGTTCATGAACAGGATGTAATACAGCCGTAGAAGTCTCGCAATATTGACTAAAGACTGCTGTGATTTCAGTGTTTAAAGATTTTAAAAAGTCGATAAAGTCAGGAACATTAACTGCTTGTCCCCATTCAACTTCAAATATATGTACATTATCGTAATAAGTTTCTGCAATTTGTTTAAATCTATTGCCAAATGCACCAGAAACAATTACAACGATGTCATCATCTGGATTTGCTATATTTAGCATACTCGCTTCAAGTACGCTGGTTCCACTTGAAGTAAGTATCATAACCTCATTTTTAGAACCAAAGATAGGTTTAAGTGATTTAAAAGCTTGTTCTGCGATTGCTTCAAAATCACTTGATCGATGTCCGACCATTGGTAATTGTGTAGCGTGTAATATATGTTCTGGTACAGGTGTTGGTCCTGGTGTAAGTAACAAAGGATGATAATATTTCATGTGTAATTCCCCCAATGCTTATGATTGTCAAGTTTAGCAAACTTTCAGAAAATATAAAAGTGTAAAAATTTAAAATAATTAAATATATTCAAATTTCTAATAATATGTAAGGGCATACATTGTTATTATAATCATATTCCGTCATACATAAAATGATTGCAAAATTATTTTAATATAGGTTCTATTTTGACGTCGACATTGCCTCTTATAGAATTTGAAATCATGCAATTATTGTCTGCAATCTTTAGTAACTTTGGTAGTTTCTTTTTTAATTGTTCTTTCTGTGTTGTATCTACATTTATTTCAGGATAATGTGTAATGGTATCCATTTTAAATTTGGCATTTTCAAATATAGCTAATCCAATAGTTGATTGTTGTATATCAATATTGGTAAAACCTGAGCGTTCTAATACAGCCGCAAGGGAAATGATATAACAAGATGATGCTGCGGATACTAATAACTCATCAGGATTCGTACCAGTTCCATTTCCGCCTAGACCTGCTGGGATAGATATTTGTTCATTCAAAATATCACCAGAAAGTTTACCGACTGATTCTCGTCCATCTTCCCATTTTGTAGTTACTTTAAATTGATGTTGGACCATTGCTTTGACCTCCATTGTTTTTATGATAACTTAAGTTTAGTGGATTCTAGTTTATAATGAAAGGGGAGGGCACTTTTTATGTCATTTGAATACGAAAAACATCATATAATGTTAGTTGCGCATCGTGGCTTGGCAATGGATTATCCAGAAAACACCAGTATTGCTATTCAAGCTGCCCTTCAAAGCAATGCAGATATTTTAGAGATAGATCTACATAAAACGCGGGATGGTCAGTTAGTTGTGATACATGATGACACTATTGACAGAACATCAAATGGTAGGGGGAAGGTTGGAGAACAAACACTTAATGATTTAAGACAATATGATTATGGTATAAATAGTAATCCAAGATATACCAAACAAACATTGCTGACATTTGATGAAGTATTAACATTAATCAAAGCATCGTCTCAGGCATTATTAATAGAAATGAAACAACCTAAAAATTATCCCGGCATTGAAAATGATTTAATAGATAAACTAAAGCAATACGAGCTAGATAAAAATCAAGTGATCATTCAATCTTTTGATCAAAATTTTATAAAACAACTATATCTGAAGCATTATGGCTATCGATTAGGTGTTTTAATAAGCAAAAAACGATATTGGTATAAAATGCCATCTTTTAAAAAAATAGCTGAATATGCTGACTATGTTAATCCGCACTACTCATTAGTGACTGAAGCGTTTATGAAGAAGGCACATTACTATGGATTGAAAGTAATGCCTTATACTGTTAATGAAAAAAGGCAGGCAATAAAACTGATACGTATTCGTGTAGATGGTCTTATTTCTGACAAACCACATCGTTTATTTTGTTAATTCAATGATTACCTGAGCTAAAGTACATGCATAAGTCCCACTCACCCAACAAGTTGAGAAGTGGTTTTAAGGATTACCTGAGCTAAAGCTCATGCATAACCCCCACTAACTCAACAAGTTGAGAAGTGGGGGTTACATTTATTTTTGTTGATTAATCCAATCATCTCTTAAAAGACCCATTACATGGCAATCATTATATTTACCTCGTGTATAGAAATGTTCTTGTAAGGTACCTTCAATTTTAAAGTTTTGTTTTTGGTAAATATGTACAGCTTTTTCGTTCGTAACGTCTACAAATAAATATATTTTATGAAGGTTTAACACTAAAAAGGCATAATCTATGGCCATTTTAAATGCTTGAGAGGCATATCCTTTACCACCATATTGTTCATCTACGATAATTTGTATTTCGCAATTACTATGTATAAAATCAATTTCTACCAATTCAACCACGCCGATACGCTCAGAATCATTTTCGATAATAAATCTTCTTTCAGATTCATCTAATAGATGCTTTTTATAGAGTGATTGTAACTCACTTAAAGATTGATATGGTTCTTCAAACCAATAAGACATAATGGAATATTCATTATTTAAATGATGTACAAAGTCCAAATCTGTTTCTTCTAAAGCTCTAATTTTCAATGTTAACACTCCTTTTTACTAAATATAAACAAAGTGAAGAAAAATGTAAAATTGAAAAGAAGTACAGCGGAAGGTCTTTTAATTTCCTTTAGCATTAAGTGGATACAATGGGGGTATCTTGAAACCTTTCAATATGTTAACGTTTATTATTATTTTAGGTTAGAAATGATTGCGTAATGAGTCAATATCTACAAATTTGGATACAAAAAAACACCGACAAAAAAATTTGTCGATGTTTTAATAGAAAACTTATTATCTTGAGTAGTACTCAACGATAAGTTGTTCATTGATTTCAGCTGGTAATTCACTACGTTCAGGAATGCGAATGAATTTACCTTTTAAGTTGTCTGCATCAAACTCTAAGTAATCAGGTACAAAGTTGTTGATTTCAACAGATTCAGCAATGATATCTAATTTAGCAGATTTTTCACGTACTGAAACTTCTTGTCCTGGTTTAAGTGTGTATGATGGGATATCAACACGTTTACCGTCAACTTCGATATGACCATGGTTAACGATTTGACGTGCTTGACGACGTGTACGAGCTAAACCTAATGAATATACAACTGCATCTAAACGTGCAGCAAGTAATTGCATGAAGTTTTCACCATGTACACCATGTTGGTTACCAGCAATTTCGAATGTGTTACGGAATTGTCTTTCAGTCATGCCATATAAATAACGTAATTTTTGTTTCTCACGTAATTGTAAACCATACTCTGACATTTTTTTACGTTGGTTAGGACCATGTTGTCCTGGTGCGTAAGGACGTTTTTCTAATTCTTTACCTGTGCCACTTAAAGAAATACCTAAGCGACGAGATTTTTTCCAGTTTGAACCTCTGAATCGAGCCATAAATAGACTCCTCCTTTTTCTTTTTTGTTGTTATGAAAAAACAAAAAAGAGTGTTGCATGCTTAATTGGATATATTGTTTTATGTGTCCTCGCCTCATAGCTACGGTTACACGGCACGCCCACTTTGGGAACAACATAGCGCCAATTAATATACAACTGCTAATTTCGTTTATTCACACAAAGAACATTGTACCATGATATATTAATCTGTCAATAGTTGACCTTGCGTTTGTTTGTAATAGAACAGGATTGGTTTATGATAATTGATTTTCAATGATAGCTACAATGTTTTCTAAGCCTTGCTTATCTTCATTATTGAAACGGTTTGTGATAGGTGCATCTATATCTAAAACACCTATGACATTGCTATCTTTATGAATAGGTATTACAATTTCAGATTTACTGTTAGCATCGCAAGCAATATGTCCAGGAAATGCATTTACGTCTGCTACTAATTGTGATTCATCTTTGGCAACAGCAGTACCACACACGCCTTTACCAATAGCGATATGTACACAAGCAGGGTGTCCTTGAAATGGACCAAGAATTAATTCGTTATCTTCTACTAAATAAAACCCTACCCAGTTAATTTGATCTAATGAATCATTTAACAGTGCAGATATGTTACTAAGGATGGCAATCATATTGGACTCATCTTCAATTAAACTTGAAACTTGCTTTTGTAATAAATCATAATTTGTTTCACTAACCTCTAGCATAAAAAAACCTCACTTTTTACTTTTCATTTAGTATAAAGACTGTTTTAATAGTAATCAATCAATTGATTTTAGAAGTTATTTTAAAATTATCGTTATACATATGATTAGGAAAGAAAGAACTTAATGACTAATTTTAAATAATTGAGATGATTCACTCATTTTCTCTTTAATGGGTAGGTATCTTACGTTATAATGAATAGTGATAAAATAGGAGGAGAAAACATATGGTATTGTATGTCATTTTAGCAATTATTGTCATTATACTGATTATTGTCGGTATATTATTCTATATGCGTTCCAACAATAGCCAAATAATTGAAAAGGCTGAAACGCGTAAAGTAAAAGTAGAACAATTACCCTATGATGAAAGTCTATCTCAATTGTCTGAGCTAACTTTAACAGGGGAGACAAAAACAACTTATAACAGTTTAAAACAAAATGCACTAGATAGTAAAAATCAATATTTATTACCAGTAGAAGAAAAAATTCATCATGCAGAAGGATTGCTTGATAAATTTAAATTTTCACAAGCTCAAACTGAGATTGATGAAGCACATGAATTGATGGATAAATATGAAGAAAACTACAATGAACTTACTTCAAAAGTTGAAAATATTTTAAATCTACATAAAGAAAGTGACCACCTATATGAAGCGTGTAAGGTGGATTATCGTGAAATGAAACGTGATGTGTTAGCTAATAGACATCAATTCGGTGAAGCAGCTGCTCCATTGGAACAAGAAATTGAATCATTTGTTCCAGAAATGGAAACATATGAAACATTAAAAGAGGACGGCAATTATAACCAAGCGTACAATCATATCAAAACACTTAATGAAGATATGAATTATCTTAAAAAAGATATGGATGAAATTCCTGAGTTGATTAGAGAAGCACAAAAAGAATTACCAGGACAATTCCAAGATTTAAAATATGGATGTCGCGACTTGAAAGTCGAGGGTTATGATTTAGATCATGTCAAAATTGATAGTTCATTACAGACGCTTAAAACAGAATTGAGTTTCGTTGAACCAATGATCAGTAGATTAGAATTAGACGAAGCAAATGATAAATTAAATAGTATTAATGATCGTCTTGATGAAATGTATGAATTAATCGAACATGAAGTAAAAGCAAAAAATGAAGTAGAAGAAACAAAAGAAGTTATCACTGATAATCTATTTAGAGCTAAAGAAATGAATTATACGTTACAAACTGAAATTGAATATGTGCGCGAAAATTATTATATAAACGAAAGTGATGTTCAAAATGTAAGACAGTTTGAAAATGAAATTCAGAGCATGATTTCAGTATATGATGAAATATTACAAGAAATGGCGAAATCAGCAGTAAGATATAGCGAAGTCCAAGATAACTTGAAATATATCGAAGAACATGTTGATGTCATCAATGAAAAACAAGAAAAACTACAAAATCATTTAATTCAACTTCGAGAAGATGAAGCAGAAGCAGAAGAAAATATCTTGCGTGTTCAAAGTAAAAAAGAGGAAGTTTATAGAAAACTCTTGGCCTCAAATTTACCGAGTGTACCTGAAAGATTCATCATTATGAAAAATGAAATAGATTATGAAGTGCGTGAAGTAAACAAAAAATTTAGTGTGAGACCCATCCATGTAAAACAACTTAAAGATAAAGTCTCTAAAGTGGTTCTACAAATGAATAAATTTGAAGATGAAGCAACAGATGTTCTCGTCAATGCAGTCTATGCTGAAAAATTGATTGAATATGGGAACCGCTATCGTAAAGAAAGTTCAAATATTGATAAAAGTCTTAATGAAGCAGAGCGTTTATTTAAAAATAATCGTTACAAACGCTCAATTGAAATATCTGAACAAGCGCTAGAGAGTGTAGAACCAGGTGTTACAAAACAAATTGAATCACAAGTTATTAACTAAATAATAGTAATGTTTTTGAGGCTGGAACATAAAATTGTTCCAGCCTCAAATAATTTTTTGGCGCTAGATGTTTGTATGAACAAATTATTAATATTTAATGATTATTTAAAAATTCATATAGACATTGATGAAGAAATTATATTTAAAAAACCATTTTCTGTCTTACTCTCTTTTCTTTTTAATAAAACCGAGTATAATGCTAAAAGGGAAACTTTAAAATAAGAAATGATATGTTGATATAAAAAATAAATATGAAAAATCCTTAAATATAAAATGATATAGAATTGGAGTGAAAACATTGATTTATCTTGATAATGCAGCGACAACGAAACCGCGACAAGACGTATTAGATACCTTTTTAAAAGTAAATGAATCGCTATATTTTAATCCAAACAGCCCACATAAAGCAGGTATACAAGCAGAGCAGTTATTACAACAATCAAAAGATCAAATTAAAGAACTATTTAAATTGGAAAAAGATTTTGATATTGTTTTTACAAGTGGCGCAACTGAATCCAATAATATTGCTATCAAAGGGATTGCCTACAAGAAAAGAGCATTTGCAAATGTCATAATCACTTCAGTTTTAGAACATCCCTCTGTTTTAGAGGTTGTTCGTTCATTAGAAAATGAAGGTTTCGATATAAAATATGTAAACGTGACTAAAGATGGACAAATTGATTTAGAACATTTGAAATCGTTGATGTCAGATAAGGTAGCTCTTGTAACGTGTATGCAAGTCAATAATATCATGGGACAAATTCAACCTATCGAAGCGGTGGCAAAAATTGTTCACCAATACCCTAAAGCACACTTACATGTTGATGCAGTACAAGCAATAGGTAAAATTGCGTTAGATTTTAAATCTGCTGACACAATGAGTTTAAGTGGTCATAAATTTCATGGCTTAAAAGGCCAAGGCCTTTTATTTGTTCGTAATTTACATCAAATTGAGCCAATTGTTCATGGCGGTGGTCAAGAATACGGACTTAGAAGTGGCACAGTCAATCTTCCTATTGATATAGCCATCGTGAAAGCTTTAAAAGTCGCTGTAAAAGAAAGTGCGCAACTATATGAAAAATTAAGTGAGTTCAATCAGGAAATCATCCAATTTTTAAATGAATTTAGTGGTGTAAAGGTTAATTCTCCTAGCGGCGCTTCACCACATATTTTGAATGTTGGTTTTCCCGGCGTGAAAGGTGAAGTATTAGTAAATGCATTTTCAAAATATGATATTATGCTATCTACTACAAGTGCTTGTTCATCCAAAAAGGCATCCTTGAACGAAGTACTTTTAGCAATGGATATCCCTAAAACGCAAATAGAGGGCAGTATCAGAATATCAATGGGTGCCAATACTACTACTGATGATATAGGTGATTTTAAGGAGAAATTTAATCTTGTATATGAAGAAGTGAAGGAGTTGTTAAAATGATTTATGAACACATTTTAGTGAGATATGGAGAGTTAACCTTAAAAGGTGCTAACCGTAAGATGTTTGTTAATAAATTACGTTCAAATGTTAAACGCGCATTAATGCCACTGCAAGGATATAAAGTCAAAGCCAATAGAGATAGAATGTACATTGAATTAGATGAAGGTGCAGATATTGAAGAAATGTGTCGCCGCTTAGAAAAAGTATTTGGTATTTATTCTATCAGTCCCGTATTGAAAATTGATAAAACAATAGAAGCAGTACGTGATATAGCTGTAAAATTTGCTCAAGGTTATGCAAATGGAGATACATTTAAGATTGATGTCAAACGCTCAGATAAAAACTTTTCGTTTGATACATATCAATTGCAAAAAGAACTCGGTGGAACCGTATTAAACGCAACTGATGATCTAACAGTAGATGTACACAACCCGAACCATACGATTAAAGTTGAGGTTCGATTAGACGCTATTTATGTTTATGATCAAGTCATTGCAGGATCTGGTGGATTACCAGTTGGTACGGGTGGTAAGACATTACTTATGTTATCCGGAGGTATAGATTCTCCAGTAGCTGGTATTGAAGTTATGAGAAGAGGTGTCACTGTAGAAGCCATTCATTTTCATAGTCCACCATTCACGAGTGAAAAGGCTAAAGATAAAGTAATTGAACTGACAAGAATTATGTCTGCGCATGTTGGTCCTATTAAATTGCATATTGTACCCTTCACTGCTTTACAAAAACAAATTAATAAAGTCGTACATGAGCGCTATACGATGACTTCAACACGTAGAATGATGATGAGGGTAGCGGATAAGCTTGTGCATGATATTGATGGACATGCCATCGTAAATGGTGAAAATTTAGGACAGGTTGCTAGTCAAACCCTTAAAAGTATGTATGCTATCAATCATGTGACATCTACACCAATCTTACGACCACTTTTAACATTAGATAAGGAAGAAATCGTGAAGAGAGCCAAAGAAATTGGTACATTTGAGACATCTATTCAGCCATATGAAGATTGTTGTACCATCTTTACACCTAAAAATCCTGCGACGGAGCCAGACATTGAAAAAGTCGAAAAATTTGAAGCGGTATATGATTTTGAACCTCTTGTACAAGAAGCATTTGAACAAATAGAAACTTTAACAATTACGCCAGACTATCAAAGTGAAAAAGATACTGAAACGCAAGCATTGGCAGATCATTTATTTTAATATTTACTTTGAGTATTCAATTCCATACGAACAACATGAGTTAATTAGACATAAGGATAAAACAGATAGGGGATGGAATCATGCTAGATTGGGATATTTCAATCGTACTTATAATTATACTTCTAGGATTTTTAGCGGCGTTTATTGATGCAGTTGCAGGTGGGGGCGGCTTAATTTCTATCCCGGCATTATTAGCTGTTGGTATGCCCCCCGCTATTGCATTGGGTACTAATAAATTAGCAAGTTCATTTGGCTCACTTACAAGTGCATTTCGTTTCTTGAGGTCGGGTAATGTCGATTTGAAGATAGTAGGAAAGTTATTTCCATTTGTATTTATTTTAGCAATATGTGGTGCTAGCGTTGCTACATTTCTACCCGCTGAACTGTTAAAACCATTGGTTATCATTATTTTGACGTTAGTGATGATTTATACGTTAGTTAAAAAAGATTGGGGAAATGTGCGTACATTTACAAAATTGTCGCTTGGTAAAGCAATCTTATTTATGAGTCTTATGTCACTCATAGGATTTTATGATGGTTTTTTAGGTGGTGGTACCGGCTCATTTATGCTTTTTATTTTACTTATGTTCGGTTTTGATTTTTTAAGTGCTGCCGGAAACGCGAAAGTATTAAATTTTGCTTCCAATTTAGGCGCTTTAATTTTGTTTATGATATTAGATCAGGTTGACTATTTTTATGGTTTAATTATGGCAGCAAGTATGATTTGTGGATCGTATGTTGGGGCAGCTTTTGCAATTAAAAAAGGTGTCAGTTATGTAAAAACTTTATTTATTGTAGTAACTGCCATATTGATTATTAAAAATGCTTACGATTACATAATGCAATTAATAAATTGATCATTTGGAAAAAGAATTTGCTATATTTCAAAGGTATTCAGATACGTGAACATGGCTGAGACAATTAATTGTCTCAGCTTCTTTTCATTTTAAATAGACACTCATACTAGCCTATTGCTATCTTAATCCTTTTTTATTTTCATATAATGGTATACATTATTGAATTGATTATGTTTAAATTGTATTTGAAACGATTGAAAAAATATTCTGGGAGTGAATACGTTATGTCGAAAAAGAGAATAATAGCAATAGTACTTGCCGTAATTATCGTGCTTGGTGGTATTGTTATGAGTTCGATATCTACTGTGATTTCTTCGCTTTTTAGTGAAGATAGTATGTCAGAAATAGATCCATTTACTGAAACGGTAGAATCAGAAGGCGATACTTCAAAACGCATTGTACACTTAACTTTAAATGGTGAAATTAGTGAGGGTACTGGTGAAGGAATGTTTGGAAGCTCTGGTTATAATCATGAAGCATTCCTTAAACAGTTGGATAAAGTTAAAAAAGATAGCTCGATTAAAGGTGTTTTATTAACCGTTAATACACCAGGCGGAGGTACATATCCAAGTGATGAAATTTATAAAAAAATTAAAGAAATAAAGAAAAAAAATAAAAAGGTTTATGTACATATGGATGCGATGGCTGCATCTGGTGGATATTATATATCTGCCCCTGCTGATAAAATATATGCTGGTCCACAAACGACTACTGGATCTATTGGCGTTATTATGTCAAACGTTGATTATTCTGGTTTACAAGAAAAATTAGGCGTTAAGGAAAATGTCATTAAATCTGGTGAACATAAAGATATTATGAGTAGTTCTCGAAAAATGACTAATGAAGAGAAAGATATCATGCAATCAGTATTAAATGATAGTTATGAAAGATTTGTTGGTATTGTTGCTAAAGGTAGAGATATGCCAGAAAAAAAGGTTAAAAAGTTAGCTGATGGACGTATATATAGTGCGCAACAAGCCGAAAAGAATGGTTTGATTGATGAAATTGGATATAACGATAATGCGTTAAAAGCACTTAAGAAAGACATAAAAGCAAAGGATGCTGAAGTGTTTAAATATAGTGAAGACGAAGGTTGGTTTAGTTCTATTTATTCAACTAAAACAACATTACATCAATTCAAAAATGAATTAAGTGAATTGAAATCAATTATAAGCAATGATACAGAAGCTGAACCTATGTATCTATATAAAGGTTAGGTGTATATAATGGAGCAGTATACAAATCAACAAACATTACAGTCAACCCCAGAAAATGATAAATCTGATATAGAAGCAATGTATCATGAACAATTAACAAAGTCTGTATATGCTAGTTTTGGTATAAGGTTTTGGAGTTTTATTATTGATTTACTCATTATATTTGGCATTCAAGGACTATTATTAAAACCGATATACCATTTTACGCAAATTGATGAACTTAAGTTATGGATTGATTATTTTAGCTTAGGTCACGTTTTAGATGCACTTGTATTTTATTTATATTTTGTATTATTAACTAAATTTTTCAAACAAACGATAGGTAAAATGATTTGTAACATTCGAGTAGAACGGATAGATCGTCAATCTCTTACATGGGCAGATGTGTTGTTTAGAGAATGGATTGGTCGTATTATAAGTGGCGTTTTATTTAACTTACCTTACTTGGTTGTTTTGTTTACAAATAAACACAAGGGTATCCATGATATCTTCGCTGATACAGTCGTAATCAGAAATAAATTTGAAAAGTTGTTTTATTTAAAAAAATAAATGTGAATTTTACTGAGCTATGAGTTTATTTTGATACGATAGATAGGTATACTATGGTTGTAAGAACTATTTAATAGGAGGCGTGCAATATGGCACAAATTACATTTAAACAAGAACCAGTAACACTATATGGTTCACAAGTAAAAAAAGGAGAATATGCTCCAAATTTTACTGTCTTAGACAATGATTTAAATGAAGTAACTTTAGAAAGTTATGACGGACATAAGAAATTAATTAGTGTTATTCCGTCTATAGATACAGGTGTTTGTGATCAACAAACACGTAAATTTAATGAAGAAGCTGCTAAGGAAGATGGTGTGGTTTTAACTATTTCTGTAGACTTGCCATTTGCACAAAAAAGATGGTGTGCTTCAAATGGTTTAGATAATGTAATCACTTTAAGTGATCATAGAAACTTATCTTTCGGTAAAACGTACGGCGTTGTTATGGAAGAATTGCGTTTATTAGCACGTTCTGTTTTTGTCTTAGATAAAAACAATAAAGTAGTTTATACTGAAATTGTTTCTGAAGGTACAAATTTCCCAGACTTTGATGCTGCTTTAGAAGCTTATCGTAATCTATAAATAATATAATATTGTCATATGATTAAACTAGTAAAACTCACAAAACAGTATCGTTGACATTATAAATTAAACTGTCCATAATTATTTGGTAATATAAGTTAGGGTACTGACTTAATTTCAATTAAATTATGGACAGTTTTTTTAGAAAGGACTTTTAAATGGCACAAGAAGAGACAGTAATGGAACAATTATTTAAGGCACTTGATGAAAAAACCAAATCTTTAAATGAAGAGAATGGTCAAAGTTTCATAGAAAATTTAGGACTTGCAATGGAAAATATTTATACTAATCAAAGGTCATTGTTGGAACAAGCCACGCTACAAGATAGACGTAAAGCATTTCAATTTGCTTATTTAAATTTAATGCAAAAAGAGGATGTTCAAGCAAATCATCAAATTACACCTGATTCAATTGGAATGATTCTAGGATTCCTTGCCGAACGTTTTTTAAAAAACAAAGATGAATTCCATGTAGCGGATATTGCGAGTGGTGCTGGACATTTGAGCGCTTCTGTACATGAAATACTCACTGAACATACGATTATGCATCACCTGGTTGAAGTGGATCCTGTATTATCACGCGTGAGTGTACATTTGGCAAACTTTTTAGAAATTCCATTTGATGTTTATCCTCAAGACGCTATCATGCCACTACCTTTTGAAGATGCAGATGTTGTTATTGGTGATCTACCGATAGGGTATTATCCAGTAGATGAAAGAAGTAAAGAAATGCAACTAGGGTTTGAAGAAGGGCATAGCTTCTCTCACTATTTATTAATTGAACAAGCAGTAACAGCCTTAAAAACATCAGGATATGCATTTTTAGTAGTACCTAGTAATTTATTTGAAAGTACAAATGTGAAACAGTTACAAAATTTCATTGCAACAGAAACAGAAATGCAAGCTTTTTTAAACTTGCCATCTACACTATTTAAAAATGAAAAAGCGCGTAAATCCATACTTATACTGCAGAAGAAAGAAACGAATGTAACAAAGCCAGTAGAGGTTCTGTTAGCGAATATACCTGATTTCAAAAGCCCTCAACAATTTCAAGCCTTTTTACAAGATTTAAACTCTTGGATGATGGAAAATCATCCTGAAAATTAAACTGTAATATTCTTGAATTCTTACTGTATTAATGATTAAATAGATATGGATATAAAATAATTTAATTTAAATTGGAGGCATTATGCTATGTCAAAATTAATTTTGGCTATTAACGCTGGTAGTTCATCATTGAAATTTCAACTTATTGAAATGCCGGAAGAAAAAATTGTTACTAAAGGACTAATTGAACGTATTGGATTAAAAGATTCTGTATTTACCATTGAAGTGGGTGGAGAAAAACACAAGGAAACTTTAGATATTGCAGACCATGAACAAGCGGTTAATATCATGTTGGAAAGTTTCAAAAAACATGGTGTGATTGATAGCATTTATGACATTGACGGAACAGGTCATCGTGTCGTTCATGGTGGTGAATTATTCCCAAATTCAGTATATGTTACGGATGAAGTTGAAGAACAAATTGAGTCATTAAGTGAATTAGCACCTTTACACAACCCTGCAAACTTAATGGGTATTCGTGCTTTCCGTAAATTGTTACCAGAAATTCCACATGTAGCTATTTTTGATACTTCGTTCCATCAAACTATGCCAGAAAAATCTTATTTATACAGCTTACCATACCAATATTACGAAGATTATGGTATTCGTAAATATGGATTCCACGGAACAAGTCATAAATATGTATCTCAACGCGCAGCTGAGATTTTGGGCAAACCGATTGAAGAATTACGCATGATTTCATGTCACATCGGTAATGGTGCATCAATTGCTGCAATAGATGGCGGAGAATCTGTTGATACTTCAATGGGATTCACACCACTTGCTGGTGTTACTATGGGTACGCGTTCAGGAAATATTGACCCTGCATTAATTCCATTTATTATGGAAAAAACAGGAAAAAATGCAGAAGAAGTTTTGAATACATTAAATAAAGAATCAGGTTTATTAGGTATTTCTGGTACTTCAAGTGATTTAAGAGACATTATTGATGAAGCTAAAGCAGGTAAAGAACGTGCTCAATTAGCATTAGATGTCTTTGCATCAAGAATTCACAAATATATTGGTTCTTATGCGACACGTATGCACGGCGTAGATGTAATCATCTTTACTGCAGGTGTAGGCGAGAACTCTGATCCTGTTAGAGCAAAAGTTTTAGAAGGTTTAGAATTTATGGGAGTTTATTGGGATGCTAAGAAAAATGAAGCGATTCATGGAGAAGAAGGTTTCATTAACTATCCTCACTCACCAGTAAAAGTCATTGTTATTCCTACAAACGAAGAAGTCATGATTGCACGCGATGTAGTTAAATTTGGTAATCTAGAATAAGTTTGAAACAAAACTAGAGATTGTTTAATTTCAAAGTATAGAGACTTGATTCAGTTCAAAATCTTAAAAAGTTTCAAAACAAAATCTTGAATATAAGCATTTTGATTTATAAATAAACGTCAATTTCTATTGCAAGCTTATAGAAATTGACGTTTTCTTTTGTTTTATTATTAATGTTTTAACTACTTATTAAGTTTTAAAAAAATATACTTGAATTGAAAAACATAAGCTGATTGTTGTATTTTTAAGGTTTTATTTCGAATGCAGTTAGGTTCGTTTGTTGTTTTTGATTGAAGTTATTATCTGAAATAAAGACCAAGCTATCGTTACCATTAGGTAATTTCGGGCCAAATGACATTCCTTCTATATTGTCGATATGCCCAATGTCTTGCTCATTAAGATTTGCGATCAGTTGTTTTTTTACCGGTGCGACGTGAGATTTTTGGAGAGATTTAATATTTTTAATATCTGTTCCACTGGCTATATCGACTTTATAGACGCGAATATAATTTTTGAAATTACTATTTTTATCTTGAACAGTGGCACGCTCAAGTACAAGTAATTGTTTTTGATTCAAGGTTAAAATTTCAGCAATTCCATTTTCAGCATCTTTATTTTTTCCAGGTTTTTTAGGAATTGGATCTAGAGAATAAGCTTTTTCTGTTATAACATCTCCTTGACGATTATATTTTGTTAAGCGTGTTAGGGCGCCTGATTCTGTGGTTGGTAATTGATCATCTTGAAGTAAAGGTGCTTCCATAGAAGTCCAGATATACTTACCATTTTCAGAAAACGTACTTCCCTCTAGCGGCTGATTATTTCTAAATTCATATTTATTTTGATCATCCTTTTTGATAGGGTTATTGATTTGCAAATCATTGATCAATGTTCCAGTTCTACTAGCTATTCTTATGAAGGGATTGAAACCGAGATTTCGATCACCTTCACTTGTATAAAGTATATGGTTACGATTGAGAGGGTCAATTCTAATTGATTCTGGGTCAACTACAACATCTTGTGAATGGGGATTATACGATGCTTTATTTGGGTATTTTGTTCCATTAGCTTGTGTTAAATAGTGCATTCGAGTGAATTTTACTTTATTAAATTTGTGTTTATTATAATGAATTTGAGCTTCATAAAATCTGGCTGGATTTTCTTCTGAACGATCATCGCTAATCATAAGCCATTTTTTGGATTTGGCATCATAGGAAATGCCAGAAAGACCGCCTACTTTTGTATCATTAAATGATTTATTATAAGGAATTGTTTCCGTATCTATATAATTTAATCGAGTAGCTGTTTTTTCACTTTTTATAACATCAGTTGAAGATGCGTATGTATGTGTTGGTGCAGAAATCAAAAAAGCATTAATGGCAAAACTAAGTATCATCAGTCTCTTAAATTGTTTCATATCATTGACTCCTTTAGGGGTATGTCTTAATTTTATTTTACTTACCTGATATGAAGCGCATTTGAATTTAATATAACAATTGGATAACAAGTAAATTATAGATGTTAAGATAATTAATAAAAAGAGATAGTTTAACACTATATATCGTGCAAACTATCTCTCTTCTTTTAAATCTGTATGCTTTTATTAAATAGGTCGAATATTAAAGTTAGTGTGCTTGATACTTAGATCTAAATTCATCTGTAGCTACTTGTGGTTGGAAGTCTTCTGGAAGTTCTTCTGTGCGTACCACCAACACGTCACACGGAGAGTGTCGTACAATTGCCTCAGACACAGAACCTACGATAAATCTTTCAACTGCATTTAATCCTGACGTACCACACATAATTAAATCTGCTTCTACATCAGCTGCTAACTTTTTAGGTATGATTGCTTTAGGTGAACCAAATTCTAGTCTTGTTTCAACCGCGGTTACACCAGCATTTGTTGCTACTTCTTTATAACCTTTTAACAAATCTTCTGAGAAATTTTTTGATTTTTCAGTAAATTGAGCATCATAAACTTCATAAGAAGAGTAAGTTCTTGAATCAATAACATTGACGATTGTTAGTTTAGAGTCATTACGTTTTGCTACTTCTACAGCTTTATTAAATGCCCATTCAGCTTCATGTGATCCATCGACAGCGATTAAAATATTTTTATACGTTAGCATCACAATTACCTCCTTCATCTTCTTGCTTATATTATACCACTATTTACAGAATATTAACATAATTCCCCTTAATACATGTTGTAAAAATACCCTAAACTATGATTGCGCTTTCATATAATACGCGTTACTATAAATTTGGAGGTGGATAAAATGAGAATAGGTATTCCGAAGGAGATTAAAAACAATGAAAATAGGGTGAGTTTATCACCAAGTGGTGTACATGCATTAGTAGAACAAGGTCACTCAGTCATTGTTGAAAAATCTGCTGGTTTAGGTTCATATTTTGAAGATGATGATTATGTTACGGCTGGGGCGAAAATTGGTGATGGACCAGCTGAAGTATGGAACGTGGATATGGTTATGAAAGTCAAAGAGCCATTAGAAGAAGAGTTCCAATACTTTAAGGAAGGACTCATACTATTTACTTATTTACATTTAGCAAATGAAAAGAAACTCACACAAGCTTTATTAGATAATAAAGTAATAGGTATTGCTTATGAAACGGTTCAATTGCCAGATAAATCATTACCACTATTAACACCAATGAGTGAAGTAGCAGGGCGTATGTCTGCTCAAATTGGGGCAGAATTTTTACAAAAATATAAAGGTGGCATGGGCATTTTACTTGGCGGTGTGCCTGGCGTCTCTAAAGGCCGCGTAACGATTATCGGTGGAGGTCAAGCTGGCACAAATGCTGCTAAAATAGCATTAGGATTAGGTGCCGATGTAACAATTTTGGATGTTAATCCTAAGCGTTTACAAGAGCTTGAAGATTTATTTGATGGTCGTGTGCACACAATTATGTCTAACCCATTAAATATTGAACAATGTGTTAAAAACAGCGACTTAGTTATCGGTGCGGTATTAATTCCAGGTGCCAAAGCGCCAAATCTAGTTACTGAAGACATGGTAAAATCCATGAAAGACGGTTCGGTAATCGTGGATATTGCTATAGACCAAGGTGGTATTTTCGAGACAACTGATCGTATTTCAACGCATGATGATCCAACGTATAAAAAACATGGTGTTGTACATTATGCTGTGGCTAATATGCCTGGTGCAGTACCACGTACTTCTACCATTGCATTGAATAATGCAACGTTACCATATGCATTACAAATTGCGGGAAAAGGTTACTTAAAAGCATTACAAGATAACGAACCTCTATCATTTGGTTTAAATACAATTAATGGTGTATTAACAAATAAAGGTGTAGGTGAAGCTTTGAATTTACCTTATTCTAATGTTGAAAGTTCTCTTAAATAATAAAAAATAACAAACAAAAACTGGTAATCTCTTCTATAAAGTAGAGGTTACCAGTTTTTAATTTGGATTTTAAAATAATTTATGAAATTTAATGTGTTTAAATAATGATAATTGTAAAATATAATCTAAATATTGAGACACGAACACAACAATCGTTAATATGATGAAATTTGTGTTGCAGTTAAGCATTTGAATGTCATATAAGATTATTTGATACTGCTATACAATTTTTGTACCGTGTACTTCTTGAAAAGGAAATGCAGCAACGAGCGCTTGAACATTAGATTTTGTTAAACCACCACCAGGCATGATTTCAATATTTCCACCAGAATTCACGACTAATTTACCAAGTTGATTTAAATTATCAAAAATATCAGTTTCTGCTGGACCACCATGTGTCAGTATCCTGGTAAAACCTAGTTCAATTAATTTGTGTAATGCTTTTACTTGTCCTTCTAAATGAATTTCGTCGAAAGCCATATGACAAACAACAGGTATTGGTGATGCGAGTTGTTTTAAAGTTTTCATTTGCCATTCGTTCAGTGTATTATCTTCTGTTAAACAACCGAAAACAAAGTAGTCAATATCATATGATTTAATAGCTTTAATATCTCGTTGCATAATTTCAAAGTCGTATAAGCTATATACAAAGTTGCCTCCGCGAGGGCGTATCATGATAGCAATTTCTACGTGATTTGCTTTACAAATTTCAGTAGCAATTTCAATCATTCCAATACTAGGTGTGGTACCTCCGACATGTAAGTTATCACATAATTCAATACGATCTGCACCATTTTCAATTGCGTATTCAACTTGTTGGATTGTTTCGACTACGGCCTCTTTGATCATTTTTCGTAACCTGTTAAGCTTTCGTTTCCATTTTCAGTAACAAGAATATCATCTTCTATACGCACACCAGCTACTCCTGGAACATAGATGCCAGGTTCGACTGTTACAACCATACCCGGTACGAATTCATTTGTATTTGTACTAGAAACATCTTGGTATTCATGCTCTTCTAATCCTAGGCCATGTCCTAATCGATGAGGGAAATAGTCTCCATAACCAGCATCTGTGATAATATCTCGAGCAATAGCGTCTACATCTTTGATTTGTACACCAGGTTTAATTGCAGCAATCGCCGCTTGTTCAGCTTTTAATACGGTATCGTAAATGTTTTGAGCTTCTGAACTAGGCTTTCCAAATTTAATTGTTCTGGTCATATCACTACAATAATTTTCGTAAATGACGCCTAAATCAAATAACACAAATTCATTATTTTGTAATTGACGGTCGCCAGGTATACCGTGTGGTGATGCTGCGTGATCACCGAAAAGGACCATTGTATCAAAGCTCATTTCATTAACTCCATAAGCTTTGATTTCATATTCAATGTGATTAACAACTTGTCGTTCTGTCACACCTTCTTTTAAGAAATCTGCTCCAATTTCTATACATTTATCTGCTAGTTCACAAGCTTTCCGAATTTTAGCGATTTCAGATTCACTTTTAACATTACGTAGTGACTTTATCGTTTGATCTATGTCACCGAACGATTGTACTTTGAAAGCTTCGATTAATTCACGTTGGCGCTGTACAGTTAAATGAGCCGCTTCTACTAACATTTTATTGAAAGTATGTGGATATTTGTCTAATGCATTTTCTGTATCAAGGTAACCAATGACCTCTCCCTCAAAAGGTGAAGCTTTAACTTCTTCAACTTCAAGTTGTGGGCAAAATAAAACTTGATCACCATTCGCTTTGATTAAAAGAGCTAGTAACCGTTCGTGAGGATCACTTAAATAACCGGTGAAATAAAAGATGTTTAATGGGGTAGTAATCCATGCTGCATCAGCTTGTTGTGACTTTAATGATTCTATAACTTGTTGTAACTTCATTTTACTGCCTCCTAAATATATGATTATATTAATTTTATGTTAGTTGTGTAAGGAATTCAAAAATAATATGTTGAAATAAAGTATATTGCTAAAATTATAAAAAAAATTTATCGTTCATAAACACGTATTTTGGTAAAAGTGTGTTATAACTATTAATCATTGTGGTATATATAAAATAAATAGTTTTATGGGAGGAATTATCGATATGAAATTATCTTTTCATGGACAATCAACGATTTATTTTGAAGCAAATGGCAAAAAAGTAATTGTTGATCCATTTATTACGGGAAACGATTTATCTGATTTAGATGCTGAAACTTTAGAAGTAGATTATATAATTTTAACACATGGTCATGGCGATCATTTTGGTGATACAGTTGAATTAGCAAATAGAAACCATGCAACAGTTATTGGTTCAGCTGAATTAGGTGATTATTTAACGACTACTAAAAATGTTGAAAATGTTAGACCTATGAATATTGGTGGTAAAGCAGAATTTGATTTTGGAACGGTTAAGTTTGTACAAGCGTTTCACAGTTCTAGCTTGACTGATGACAATGGTATTCCCGTATATTTAGGTATGCCGATGGGGCTAATTTTAGAAATAGAAGGCAAGACGATTTATCATACTGGTGATACAGGATTATTTGGTGACATGAAATTAATTGCTGAACGTCATCCAGTTGACATTTGTTTTATTCCAATTGGTGATAATTTCACAATGGGCATTGATGATGCTAGTTTTGCAATTAATCAGTTCATTAAACCTAAAATTACAGTACCAATTCACTACAATACATTTGACTTGATTAAACAAAATCCAGAAGATTTCAAGTCAGCTGTTTCAGAAGGTGAAGTACAGATATTAAATCCAGGTGATGCAGTCCAACTTTAAAGTGATTGTGACATAAAAAATCTTGGATAAAACAAAAACGCCAATTTCTACTAGGATTTTAGAGGAATTGGCGTTTTCTTTGGTTTTATAGAATTGGATCGTTTGATGCAATGAGGTGACTATTAGAGTCATATTAAGTGTTATGCTATTTTACAATAAGCACAGGGATGCTTGCTCTTTTAGCAACTTTATGACTCACACTACCTAGCACGAATTTTTTCTTGGCTTCAGCACGACGGTTACTAAGTACAACAATTTCATATTTACCACTATTTGCCTCTTTTACCAATTGTTCTTTAGCATTACCACGAACAATGATTTCATCATATTTAATGCCATATTCATCGAGCGTATTTCGTGTATTTTCTAAACCTTTACTACGTTTTTCAACAAGTTTATCTAAATGAACACCAGATTTAATCGATGCTTGTGCATCTTGTTCACTGATTGCGTTAAGAATTGTTACAACAGTACCTTCACCAGCTAATTTTGAAACTTCTTCTAGCGCTTTTTCATTTTTAAGTGTGGTATCAACACCGAGTAAAATATTTTTAAACATTATTCCATCCCTCCTTAATTCTATTCTAATTAGAGTTTATCACAAATCAAATTAAAAATTATATATTTTCATAGTAACAGAGTAAAAAGTTTTATAAATATTAATATATTACTGAATATATGTCATAATTATAGTTAAAATATATTTTTTAAGTGATTAAATCGCAATTTTAGCTATAAAAAGTTATAATATCATAGAAAATGTCAAAAATGAGGTTATTAAAATGACAAAGCATGAGCAAATTTTATCTTATATCGAATCTTTAGCAGTAGGACAAAAGATTTCTGTTAGAAAAATAGCGAAAGATTTAAATGTCTCTGAGGGGACAGCGTATCGTGCGATTAAAGATGCCGGTAGAATTGGTTTAGTAGCAACAATAGATAGAGTTGGTACTGTCCGAATAGAAAAGAAATCACGTGAACAAATTGAACAACTTACATTTGGAGAAATTGTAAAAATAATTGATGGACAAGTATTAGGAGGAAGAAATGGCCTTATTAAGACATTATCAAAATTTGCGATTGGCGCAATGGAAATTGAAGATGTGGTAAAGTATTTAAGTCCTCACACATTATTGATTGTAGGAAATCGTAAAGATGTCCAATTGGCCGCATTGAAAAGAGGAAGCGCAGTATTGATTACTGGTGGTTTCAGAACGTCTAATGAGATAATCAAATATGCCGATGAACATGATTTACCGATACTGTCATCTAATTATGATACATATTTAGTTGCAAATATTATTAATAGAGCGATGTATAATCAAATGATTCGGAAAGAAATATTGGTCGTTGAAGACATAGTTAAATCAGTGAATGAAGATACTGTGGTTTTTGATAATATGACCTTGCACGATTACAAAGAAAAAGCAAAACGCACAGGACATTCCAGATTCCCGGTTATTGATGAACATTGGCGTTTAGTTGGTATTATCACAAGTAAAGAAATAATTAAAATGGATGACAATGATACTTTAGCACATTTTATGACGAAGTCTCCACTCAATGTACAACTTTCAACTACTGTTGCAAATTGTGCACACATGATGATTTGGGAAGGTATTGAATTATTACCAGTGATTTCACCAAGCAAAAAATTAATAGGTGTAATTACTAGAAAAGATGTATTAACAGCAATGCAATTGCTGAGTCGTCAGCCACAAGTAGGTGAAACCATTAATGATCAAGTAGCTAAACATATTACAATTGCAAACGATGATATTCAAGTACAAACTTCGCCTTTACTTACAAATCAATTTGGCACATTGAGTAAAGCAGTTTTTGTAGCAATTATTGAAGAAACCGTTCGTTATGAAATGCGGAAATTAAAGAAACTTGAAGTAATGATTGAAAGTTTAAATATCATTTACATTAAGACTGTGCAAATTGAATCTGAAATCAATGTACATTATGATATGTTAGATGTAGGTAGAAATTTTGCTAAATTAGAGGTAACGATGACAAGTGATGGTAAACATGTTGCAAAAGCAATGATCATTTGTCAGATGATAGATTAAAGGGTATATATAAATTATAAAAAGGAAGATATAAAATGACGATGGAATTTAATCAAATTATGGATGAAATAAAAGCGGTTCAAACAGTAATTATACATAGACATGTGAGACCAGACCCAGATGCTTATGGGTCGCAACTCGGCTTGAAATATTACTTAAAACTTAAATTTCCAGAAAAGAATATTTTTGCAGTTGGAGAAGGAGAACCGTCGCTTGATTTTATCGGTACTTTTGATGATATTAGTGATGACCAATATAACGAAGCATTGGTTATCGTATGCGACACTGCAAATGCACCGAGAATCAGTGACCATAGATTCAATACTGGCAAACGTCTTGTTAAAATTGATCATCACCCAGCAGTTGACCAATATGGAGATATAAATTATGTCAATGATGAAGCATCATCAACGAGTGAGATTATTTTTGATTTCATAAGTCATTTTAACGATCAATCTCTGATTGATGATTCTGTAGCAAGAGTATTGTATTTAGGTATTGTTGGAGATACTGGGCGTTTTTTATTTAATAATACAACACCACATACGATGGAAGTCGCAAGCCAATTATTAAAATATTCATTTAATCATCAACAAGAATTGAATAAATTGGGTGAAAAAGATCCTAAATTATTGCCATTTCAAGGCTATGTTTTACAAAATTTTGATTTAAATGATAAAGGTTTTTGTAAGGTTAAAATCACAAAAGATGTACTAGAAAAATTTGATATTGTAGCGAATGAAGCTTCGCTATTTGTCAATGCGATTGCTGATATTCAAGGATTGAAAATATGGGTTTTTGCGGTAGATGAAGGAACTGAAATTAGATGTCGCATTCGTTCTAAAGGTATCGTCATTAATGATATTGCTAATGCATTTGGTGGTGGAGGCCATCCGAATGCATCCGGTGTTTCCGTTGCAAATTGGCACCAATTTGAAGAATTAGCACAAGCATTAAATAATAAATTGTAAGATTTGGGAGGTATTTGCTGATGGTTGCGCATTTAAACGTTCATACATCGTATGACTTATTGAATTCAAGTATTAAAATTAAAGATGTCATTGCGAAAGCAACGAAAGAAGGTTACACATCATTAGCAATTACAGATACAAATGTTTTATATGGTTATCCCCAATTCTACGACGCGTGCATAGCAGCAAATATTCATCCAATATTTGGTATGACAATTTATCTCACAGATGGTTTAGCTTCAGTTGAAACCATTGTCCTAGCTAAAAATAATCAAGGTCTAAAAGATTTATTTAAATTATCATCTGCAATAAAAATGAAAGAAAAGTCTGAAACGCCCTTAGAGTGGCTTAATAAATATATTGATCATTTGATTGTCATATTTAAAGATGTAAATGAAGCACACCAAAGCATATTACAAAATTTTATTGGTAATGAAGATATATTTGTAAATCATAGTAGCCAACAAGGTTTAGATTTTCCGGCCGTGTGGGCACAAAGTACAAACTATTTAAATGAAGAAGATGCGGATACTTTAACGGCATTAGCTGCTATAAAAAATAATGAGAAATTAGATTTAGTTAAAGAAGTGCATGATTACAACGCACATATGTTTAGTAGAGCTGATCTAGATACATTCCATGTTAGTGAGCGTATTTGGCAAAATACAAATTACATCGCATCCATTTGTAATGCCGAACTACAATATCATCAATCATTATTACCTAAATTTAAAACACCAAATAATCAGCCGTCTAAAGATTATCTTTATGAGATGCTTCAACAAAATTTGAAACAGTTAAATCTATCCCAAGCATCATTACAAAGATACGACAACAGGCTTAATCATGAATATGAAATTATTACACGCATGGGTTTTGAAGACTATTTTTTAATTGTAAGTGATTTAATACATTTTGCTAAAACGCATGATGTATTAGTTGGTCCAGGTCGTGGTTCATCTGCTGGTTCTTTAGTTAGTTACCTATTAGATATTACGACGATTGATCCCATTAAATATAACTTGTTATTTGAGCGTTTTTTAAATCCTGAGCGTGTTACTATGCCAGATATTGATATTGATTTTGAAGATACACATAGAGAAAAAGTGATTAAATATGTACAGGAAAAATATGGCAATAATCATGTTTCTGGTATAGTGACATTTGGTCATTTATTAGCAAGGGCAGTTTCAAGAGACGTCGGTCGGATTATGGGTTTTGATGAAATAACATTAAATGAAATTTCATCTTTAATCCCTCATAAATTAGGCATTACATTAGATGAGGCATATGAGAAAAAGGAATTTAAACAATTTGTGCATAGAAATCATCGGCATGAACGCTGGTTTGAAATTTGTAAAAAATTAGAAGGTCTACCACGACATACGTCAACACATGCAGCAGGGATCATTATAAACGACCACCCTTTATATGAGTATACACCATTAACTTTAGGTGATACTGGCATACTGACACAGTGGACTATGACCGAAGCGGAACGTATTGGTCTGTTGAAAATTGATTTTCTAGGTTTACGAAATTTATCTATTATTCATCAAATCGTTAAGCAAGTGAAAAGAGATATGAACATTGATATAGATATTGAAGCCATTCCTTTTAATGATTCGAAAGTATTTCAGTTACTCTCACATGGTGATACAACAGGTGTATTCCAATTAGAATCTGATGGTATAAGAAATGTATTGAAAAAATTACAACCAGAACAATTTGAAGATATTGTAGCTGTAACTTCTTTGTATAGACCTGGACCTATGGAAGAAATACCAACGTATATTACTAGGAGACACTTCCCTGAAAAAGTACAATATTTGCATAAAGACTTAGAGCCTATATTAAAAACAACGTATGGTGTTATTATCTATCAGGAACAAATTATGCAAATTGCGAGTAAGTTTGCTAATTTTAGTTATGGTGAAGCAGATATATTAAGACGTGCAATGAGTAAAAAGAATCGTGCAGTATTAGAGAGTGAGCGACAACACTTTGTGGAAGGTGCTTTAAGTAACGGGTATGATGAACGATTAAGCAAACAAATTTTTGATCTGATTTTAAAATTTGCAGATTATGGCTTCGCACGTGCACATGCGGTGAGTTACTCCAAAATAGCTTATATTATGAGTTATTTAAAAGTACATTATGCTAATTATTTTTATGCCAATATCCTAAGTAATTCAATTGGTAGTGAAAAGAAGACAGCACAAATGATCGATGAAGCGAAACATCAGCAATTAAATATATTGGCACCCAATATTAATGAAAGTCATTGGTTTTATAAAGCAAGCAACAAAGGTATCTATCTATCTTTAGGCGCAATTAAAGGCATCGGCTATCAGAGTGTTAAACTTATTGTTGATGAAAGAAAAAGTAATGGTATATATAAAGATTTCTTTGATTTTACACGTCGTATACCTAAAAGAATAAAGAGTAGAAAATTACTTGAAGCATTAATATTAGTCGGGGCTTTTGATACATTTGGTAAAAATAGAGCGACGTTATTGCATGCGATTGATCAAGTGTTAGATGACGTATCCAATGTGGAACAAGATGATTTTATTTTTGATGTATTGACCCCAAAAACATCTTATGAAGACAAAGAAGAATTACCAGATCAAGTACTAAGTGATTATGAAAAAGAATATTTAGGGTTTTATGTCTCGACACATCCTGTAGAGAAGGCATTTGAAGAAAAACAATATCTTGGTATTTATAAGCTTAATAATGCTAGAGATAATCAACCTATCTTTATTCAAATCGACCAGTTAAAACGTATTCGTACTAAAAACGGACAAAATATGGCATTTATTACGTTAAATGATGGACTTAATAATTTAGATGGGGTAGTGTTCCCAGACGCATATAAAAAATTCGAAATATACTTAAACAAGACAGATACACTTATTGTGAAAGGTAAATTTGAATATAGAAATAATAAAAAACAACTTATTATTAACCAAATAGAAAGTGTTGCGTCGTTTGAAAGTAATAAACTAGCAAATGCAAAACAAATCATCATTAGAAATATAGAAGATTTATCAGAAATAAAAAAGCAGTTAAATTTACAAGCAACGGCAGATGACATCCCAGTGAAATATTTTCAAGAAAACCAAAATCAATTTAAAATTATAGGTTTTATAACACGTAAAAAAGAAAAAATTGAAACGCTGATAGCCAAGTTTTCACCATGGGATATAAGGATAATTTAACTTTATCAAGTCTATAAACTATGATATAGTAAACTGATGGTTAAGTTGATACTTACCATCAGTTTATATTAAATGATAGTTTAAATACTACATGTAAAATATATGTTTTTATTACAAAAGTTATCATACAACATGTGCTTATGATTTAATGCTAACGATAACATTTGTAATTTTTGTTAGATTGTAATAAAAATATATATGACTGATTAAAATTATTGAATGTAAGGGGTAGGTTTACATGACATTAAGAGACGACGCACTAGAAATGCATAGAATTAATCAAGGTAAATTAGAAGTTACACCAAAAGTTCAAGTGACCAATAAAGAAGAGCTAAGTTTGGCATATTCACCCGGTGTAGCTGAACCATGTAAAGAAATACATGAAGACCCTAGAAAAGTATTTGAATATACAATGAAAGCAAATACAGTCGCGGTTGTTACAGATGGTACAGCTGTACTTGGATTGGGCAACATTGGTGCAGAAGCTAGTATTCCAGTAATGGAAGGGAAAGCAGTTTTGTTTAAAAGTTTTTCAGGCATTGATGGTGTGCCGATTGCACTAAATACTACGGATACAGATGAAATTGTAAATACGGTAAAATTATTAGAACCAAACTATGGTGGCATTAATCTTGAAGATATTTCTGCACCACGTTGTTTTGAAATTGAAGCGCGTTTAAAAAAAGAAACAAAAATACCTGTTTTTCATGATGACCAACATGGTACTGCAATTGTAACAGTTGCAGGTATGATTAATGCACTGCGCATTATAGATAAAGAATTATCTGATATAAAAGTGGTACTTAACGGAGCAGGTGCAGCAGGTATGGCAATTGTTCAATTGCTTTATTCATATGGTGTTAGAGATATGATTATGTGTGATTCCAAAGGTGCTATTTACGAAGGTCGTTCTTATGGTATGAATGATACAAAAGCATTTGTAGCTAAATGGACAAACAGAGATAAAGTAGAAGGCTCGTTAAATGATGTCATAAAAGATGCTGACGTATTTATTGGCGTTTCTGTAGCCGATTTGTTAACAAAAGAAATGGTTGAATCAATGGCTAAAGATCCAATTATATTTGCTATGGCAAATCCGAATCCTGAAATCAATCCTGATGTAGCAAAAGAAGCAGGTGCTAAAGTAATTGGAACTGGTCGTTCGGATTATCCAAATCAAATCAATAATGTCCTTGCTTTTCCTGGTATTTTTAGAGGTGCATTAGATGTAGAAGCTACGCATATAAATGAAGAGATGAAACAAGCTGCAGTAGAAGCAATTGCAAATTTAATTAAACCAGAAGAATTAAATCCAGATTACTGTATTCCTGGTCCATTTGATAAACGTGTGGCACCTTCTGTTGCTAGAGAAGTTGCAAAAGCAGCAATGGAAACAGGGGTAGCAAGAACAGATATGGACCCAGAAGAAATTTATAATAAAACAATGAAATTAACAGATTTAGATAAATAATATTCATGAATACTGATCTCAAAATATTGTGTTTATAATATTGGGAAGACAGTAATGGTTAAGTGGAGGTTTAAAATGTTTAAAGATTTTTTCAATAGAAGTAGTAAAAAGAAAAAGTATGTGACTGTTTCCGATTCAAAACAAAGTGATGTTCCAGCAGGAATTATGACAAAATGCCCGAAATGTAAGAAGATCATGTATACTAAAGAATTAGCTGAAAATTTAAATGTATGTTTCAATTGTGATCATCACATCGCTTTAACAGCGTATAAAAGAATTGAAGCCATTTCTGATGAAGGTACATTCACAGAATTTGATAAAGGAATGACCTCTGCGAATCCATTGGATTTTCCAAGTTATGAAGAAAAAATTCAAAAAGATCAACAAAAAACAGAGTTAAATGAAGCTGTTGTTACTGGTACAGCACATTTAGAAGGTATTGAATTTGGTGTAGCTGTGATGGATGCTAGATTTAGAATGGGTAGCATGGGCTCAGTGGTTGGTGAAAAGATATGTAGAATTATAGAATATTGTACTGAGCATCGTTTACCGTTCATCCTATTTTCTGCTAGTGGTGGCGCTAGAATGCAAGAAGGTATCATATCTTTAATGCAAATGGGTAAAACCAGTGTCACTTTAAAAAGACATATGGATCATGGATTGCTATATATTTCGTATATTACAAACCCAACAACAGGTGGTGTATCGGCAAGCTTTGCTTCAGTTGGTGATATTAATTTAAGTGAACCTAAAGCACTTATTGGTTTTGCTGGTAGACGAGTGATTGAACAAACGATTAATGAAAAGCTACCTGACGACTTCCAAACTGCTGAATTTTTATTAGAGCATGGACAATTAGATAAAGTTGTACATAGAAAAGAAATGAAAGTAACACTATCTAATATTTTAAAAATGCACCAAGAGGTGAAAACGAATGCTTGACTTTGAAAAGCCACTTTTTGAAATAAAAAACAAAATTGAATCGTTAAAAGAATCACAAGAAAAAAATGACGTGGACTTACAGGAAGAAATTGATATGCTTGAGGCTTCATTAGAGCGTGAAACACAAAAGGTATATACTCATTTAAAGCCATGGGATCGAGTACAATTAGCGCGCTTACAAGAAAGACCTACATCTCTAGATTATATACCTCATATTTTTGATTCCTTTATTGAGTTACATGGTGATCGTAATTTCCGAGATGATCCAGCTATGATTGGCGGTATTGGCTATTTAAATGGCCAAGCAGTTACAGTTGTTGGTCAACAACGTGGGAAAGATACTAAAGATAATATTTATCGTAACTTTGGTATGGCGCATCCTGAAGGATATAGAAAAGCCTTACGCTTAATGAAGCAAGCTGAAAAATTTAATAGACCTATTTTTACATTTATCGATACAAAAGGAGCTTATCCAGGGAAAGCAGCAGAAGAACGTGGTCAAAGTGAATCTATTGCTAAAAACCTTATCGAAATGGCAGCACTTAAAGTGCCAGTCATTGCGGTTGTAATTGGTGAAGGTGGAAGCGGTGGCGCTTTAGGTCTTGGCATTTCGAATCGTTTATTAATGCTGGAAAACAGCACATATTCTGTAATTTCACCAGAGGGTGCATCTGCATTATTATGGAAAGATAGTAATTTAGCACAAATAGCTGCGGAAACAATGAAGATTACTGCAGAAGATTTATATGAATTGAAAATTGCCGATGAAGTTTTAAAAGAACCACTTGGTGGCGCTCATCATGATATTGAAAAGCAAGCTCAAAATATAAAAAGTGCATTTTTAAAACATTTGAATGAATTAAGTGCGTTTAATGAACAACAAATCATAGATGATCGCTATGACAAATTTAGAAATATCGGTTCTTTTAATGAATAATTAAAAAGACACGAAATAATATACTTCTGCAAAGCCATTTTTTTAGTATTCATACTAACCATGTGGATTTTAAAGTCTAAGGTTTTAAAAGAGCATTAAATTGCAATCAGGTATACAAACCCCTGATTTCATATTAGTGCTCTTTTTTATTGAGTAAAGTAAGTCAAAAGTGGGAATTTGAGATATCTGTTTAATAAAGTAAAGTTAAAGGTATGATAAAGTATCATTGTTTTGAAAATATAAAATATAAGGAAACGCTTTCGTATTGTAAAATGTTTTTTTACAATACTTAAAAACGTTTACATGAGTTACAATGCCCTATTTTAATGGCACCTTCTATAATTTTATGGTATTTTTAGAATAAGAAATACATGTTAGAAAGGTATGTCGTCATGAAAAAAATTGCAGTGTTGACTAGCGGTGGAGATTCACCAGGCATGAACGCGGCTATTAGAGCTGTTGTTAGAAAAGCGATTTATAATAATATTGAAGTTTACGGTGTTTACCAAGGCTATCAAGGATTATTAAACGATGATATCGAGAAGTTGGAGCTCGGTTCTGTTGGAGATACAATCCAACGTGGCGGAACTTTTCTGTATTCAGCAAGGTGTCCTGAATTTAAAGAAGCAGAAGTTCGACAAAAAGCAATAGAGAACTTGCGCAAAAGAGGTATTGAAGGCCTAGTAGTAATAGGCGGAGATGGTAGCTATAGAGGTGCGCAACGCATTAGCGAAGAATGTAAAGAAATTCAAACGATAGGTGTACCAGGTACGATAGATAATGATATCAACGGTTCAGACTTTACAATTGGATTTGATACTGCATTAAATACCATTATAGATTGTGTTGATAAAATTCGCGATACGGCTTCAAGTCATGCAAGAACATTCATCATAGAAGTTATGGGTCGTGATTGTGGAGATTTAGCACTATGGGCTGGACTTTCAGTAGGAGCTGAAACAATCATTGTCCCAGAAGTGGAAACAGATATTAAAGATGTAGCTGAAAAAATTGACAACGGAATAAGACGTGGGAAAAAACATTCCATTGTTATGGTTGCAGAAGGTTGTATGTCTGGAGAAGATTGTGCAAAAGAACTGACAAAGTATATTAATGTTGATGCACGTGTATCTGTGCTTGGTCATATCCAACGTGGCGGCAGTCCAAGTGGCGCAGATAGAATGCTTGCTTCACGATTAGGTGGACATGCTGTAGACTTATTACTAGAAGGAAAAACAGCAATCGGCGTTGGTATTCGCAACAATGAATTAACAGACACTTCATTTGAAGAAATATTTAGGTCAAATGAACACAAGTTTGATTTTGAAACATTTGCTTTAGCAAATGAATTATCGATATAAAATACTGGGAGGCATTAATAATGAGAAAAACTAAAATTGTTTGTACAATTGGACCTGCATCTGAGTCTGAAGAAATGCTTGAGAAATTAATTAAAGCTGGAATGAATGTTGCGAGATTAAATTTCTCACATGGTGATCATGCAGAACATAAAGCTAGAATTGATAGAATTCGTGAAGTATCTCAAAGATTAGGTAAAACAGTTGCAATATTATTGGATACTAAAGGTCCTGAAATCCGTACTCACAACATGAAAGATGGTGCTATTGAACTTGAAAAAGGTACGGAAGTCATCGTAAGTATGACTGAAGTTGAAGGTACACCTGAAAAATTCTCAGTAACGTACGATAATCTAATAAATGATGTTCAAGAAGGCTCATATATTTTATTAGATGATGGCCTTATTGAATTACAAGTAAAACAAATAGATAAAGCAAACGGTGAAGTTGTATGTGATGTTTTAAACACTGGAGAATTAAAAAATAAAAAAGGCGTAAACTTACCAGGTGTTAAAGTAAGTTTACCAGGTATCACTGATAAAGATGCTGAAGATATTAAATTCGGTATAAGTGAAAATATTGACTTTATCGCTGCAAGTTTTGTGCGTCGTCCGAGTGATGTACTAGACATTCGCAAATTACTTGAAGATGGTAAAAACACAAACATTAGCATTATACCTAAAATCGAAAACCAAGAAGGTATTGACAATATTAAAGAAATACTTGAAGTTTCAGACGGTTTAATGGTTGCTCGTGGTGATATGGGTGTTGAAATACCACCTGAATCCGTACCAATGGTGCAAAAAGACTTAATCAGACAATGTAATAAATTAGGTAAGCCTGTTATCACAGCGACGCAAATGTTAGACTCAATGCAACGTAATCCTCGTGCGACACGTGCTGAAGCAAGTGACGTTGCGAATGCCATTTATGATGGTACAGATGCAGTTATGCTATCAGGCGAAACAGCTGCTGGATTATACCCAGAAGAAGCAGTCAAAACAATGCGTAATATTGCAATTTCAGCTGAAGCTGCACAAGATTATAAACGATTATTATCCGATCGAACTAAATTAGTGCAAACTTCATTAGTTAATGCAATTGGTGTTTCAGTAGCGCATACAGCATTAAATTTAAATGTAAAAGCGATTGTAGCAGCAACTGAAAGTGGTTCTACTTCTAGAACGATTTCTAAATATCGTCCTAAATCAGATATTATTGCGGTTACACCACATGCTGAAACTGCGCGTCAATGTGCATTGGTTTGGGGTATTCACCCTGTCGTTAAAGAAGGACGTAAAACAACAGATGCTATGTTGAACACAGCAGTTGCTACAGCGGTCGAAACTGAAAAAGTTCAAAATGGTGATTTAATCATTATTACAGCAGGTGTACCTACAGGAGAAAAAGGGACAACAAATATGATGAAATTACATCTAGTAGGTGACGAATTAGCTAAAGGTCAAGGTATCGGTAGAAATTCAGTTGTTGGAAATACTTTAGTAGTGAATGATGCGAGTGAACTTGAAGGCAAAGATTTAAGTGAAACGGTCATTGTCACAACTTCTGTAGATGAAACGCTTGTCCCTTACATTGAAAAAGCCAGTGGCTTAATTGCTGAAGAGAGCGGCATCACTTCTCCGAGCGCAATTATAGGTCTAGAAAAAGGCATTCCAACAATTGTAGGTGTTGAAAATGCGACTAAAGAGATACAAAATGATATCTTGATTACGGTAGATGCAAATCAAGGAAAAGTATTTGAAGGATATGCGAACGTACTTTAATCATAGTTATCATATGCTAAATCCTTACTCATAATATAAGCAACATAAGTGATAATACAAATTAAAAATGCACTTCCATTTATAAATGGAAGTGCATTTTTTCTAGATATAAAACTTTAACATCGTTACTCGATTTATAATCGTCACTTAAAGTAATACATCATACCATAAAAACATTAACAGATTGCGCTTATTTGATTGATATATAACACATGTTAAGCACGTCAATAGTTATCTGTTTAAATGATTTCGATATGATATATACACCGTGTATTGAGATACTCAAATACTATTGTTAAACACTACACATAACGATGTAGCATCAATTCTCTTTTTTATACAGAAATAGCCCAAGACTATTTTATGTCTTAGGCTATTGTATTAGATTATTGATGTGTTGAAGCATTCAACAATAGTTGTTGATAGGATTACTTCATATCTGAAGTAGCGAATTTTTTATATCTTAGATACATAAGACTCAAGATGATAAACCAAATAGGTGTTAAATAGACTGCTCTTCTTGTTTCTACATTTACGAAAAGTAAGCAAAATACTAAAAAGAAGAAAATCAAAATGATATACCCAATATATTTACCACCAAATAATTTATATGTAGCATTTTTGTGCATTTCTGGGTTTTGGCGATGATAATTAATGTAGGCAACAATAATTAAAGCCCAAACGACTAAAAATAGTACTGTTGAAACAGTTGTAATATATGTGAATACTAAAGTTGCGTTTGGAATAATATAGTTCAATAAGGCTGAAATTAACAATAGAGCACATGAGACTAAGATTGCTATGTGAGGCACACCATTTTTGTTTGTTTTTTCAAAAATAGGGGGTGCTTGCTTTTGATTTGAAAGCCCAAATAACATACGGCTGTTTGAAAATATACCACTATTACAAGAAGAAGCAGCAGCTGTTAATACTACAAAGTTGATGATGCCTGCTGCAAATGGAATACCAATTAAAGCAAATAATCTCACAAAGGGACTTTCTTCTGGATTAATATTGTTCCAAGGGATGATTGACATAATTACAGTCAATGCACCAACATAAAATACTAAAATTCTAATCGGAACGCTGTTGATTGCTTTTGGAATCGTTTTAGTTGGATCTTTTGTTTCGCCAGCCGTCACGCCAATCAATTCAATCCCTACAAAGGAAAAGAGTGCCATTTGAAATGACATTAAAAATCCACTAATCCCTTTTGGGAAAATACCATGTTGATATAAATTAGTTAACGAGGTGTGTCCAAATTGTGTATCGTATGCCATGACAATCATTACAATGCCAACGACAATAAGTGCTAAGATTGTAACTACTTTGATGATGGAAAACCAAAACTCTAGTTCTCCAAAAAGTTTAGCGCTTAATAAATTGAGTGACATTAAAATTAATACACAAAATAGAGCACTTATCCAATTGGGGATATGTGGGAACCAGAAACTAACGTATTTAGCAACAGCTGTAACCTCTGCCATACCTGTAATAATCCAACACAACCAATATGTCCATCCGGTAACAAATCCAGCAAATGAACCTATGTATTGATTTGTTACATCAGCAAAAGATTTAAAATTCGTATTTGTTACAAGAATTTCACCTAAGCCTCGCATAAACATAAATAACATAAATCCTATAATGATATATGTAAGTAAAATCGAAGGGCCAGTTAATGCTATGGTTTGACCTGCTCCTAAGAAAAGCCCTGTGCCGATTGCACCTCCAATTGCAATTAACTGTATATGCCTATTGCTGAGTTCTCTTTGTAACTGTTGTTTTGCCATAAGTTTTAACTCCTTTATTAAGTTATTTATTATTATGATACGCAATTTAAAATAAAACAACACTTTTTTATAGTTGTATCTTAAAAAAGTCAGTGTAATATTATATTAATAATTTGTTATTAATCATGATAACCAATTAAAAACTTTGATAAATTGAAGAAAGGGTAATTACATATTAGAATGATGATATAACAACGTTCATTAATTATGGCGTGTTTATGGGCATATAAACAAATCATCATTTCTTAATGATTAACTAGGAATTTAAACTGAAATATTCACAAAAACGTAAATATTGGCTATAATAGTTTATGAAAGCCGTTTCATTATGAAATAGAAAAGGGGAATATATATGGCAGAGTTACAAAAAGGTTTAGAAGGGGTAATTGCAGCAGAAACTAAAGTGAGCTCTATCATTGATAGTCAACTTACATATGCTGGCTATGAAATTGATGATTTAGCCGAAAATGCTGAATTTGAAGAAGTAGTCTTTTTATTATGGCATTACCGATTACCTAATAAAGAAGAATTACAATCATTTAAAGAAAAACTCTTTAACTATATGACATTAAATCCTAGAGTTTATAATCATTTTAAAGAGTACGCTACTAGTAATGTACATCCTATGACAGCATTAAGAACATCAGTGTCTTACGTTGCGCACTTTGATGAACATGCTGAGGATGAAAGTGAAGATCAAACGATGGAACGTGCAGTACGTATTCAAGCTAAAATCGCTTCACTTGTTACAGCATATGCTAGAGTTAGAGAAGGTAAAGAACCTGTTAAACCTAGCAGTGATTTAAATTATGCTGGTAATTTCTTATATATGTTACGTGGTGAATTACCAACAGATATCGAAGTTGAAGCATTTAATAAAGCATTGGTATTACATGCAGATCATGAGTTGAATGCTTCTACCTTTACTGCAAGATGTGCAGTGTCTTCATTATCAGACATGTATTCAGGTATTGTAGCAGCTGTCGGTTCTTTAAAAGGTCCATTACACGGTGGGGCAAATGAGCGTGTAATGAGTATGTTATCAGAAGTTAAGTCTATTGATGATGTAGATGAATACATTGATAATAAAATTAAAAATAAAGAGAAAATAATGGGATTCGGTCACCGTGTATATAAAAATGGTGATCCAAGAGCGAAATTCTTAAAAGAGATGAGTAGAAAGATTACATCCGAAACAGGCCAAAGCCAGTTATTTGATATATCTGTAAAAATAGCTGATAAAATGAAAGAAGAAAAAGGCCTTATTGCTAATGTGGATTTCTATAGTGCAACTGTATATCACAGTATGAATATTGAACATGATTTATTCACACCTATTTTTGCAGTTAGTAGAACTTCAGGTTGGATTGCACATATTCTTGAACAATATAGAGATAATAGAATTATGCGTCCAAGAGCACAATATATTGGTGAAACTAATAGAACTTATGAACCAATTGAAGAAAGATAATCACGAATTAACATAAATAAAACAATTCAAATGATGGAGGTATTTTTACATGGCAGGAGAAAAAGTAGTAAAAACAGCAGAAGGGTTAACTGTACCAAATAATCCTATCATTCCTTATATTATCGGTGACGGTATTGGACCAGATATTTGGTCAGCTGCTAGTAGAGTCATTGACGCAGCCGTAGAACAGGCTTATAACGGTGAAAAGAAAATTGAATGGAAAGAAGTACTTGCAGGTCAAAAAGCTTATGATGAAACAGGCGAATGGTTACCACAAGAAACTTTAGATACAATCAATGAATATTTAATTGCAATTAAAGGACCACTTACTACACCAATCGGCGGAGGTATTCGTTCATTAAACGTTGCACTACGTCAAGAACTTGATCTATTTACTTGCTTAAGACCAGTACGTTGGTTCCAAGGTGTACCTTCACCAGTTAAACGTCCGGAAGATACTGATATGGTTATTTTCCGTGAAAACACAGAAGATATCTATGCTGGTATTGAATTTAAAGAAGGAACACCAGAAGTTAAAAAATTAATCGATTTCTTACAAGATGAAATGGGTGCTAAAAATATAAGATTCCCAGAAACATCAGGCATTGGTGTGAAACCAGTTTCAAAAGAAGGTACAGAGCGTTTAGTTCGTGCAGCGATTCAATATGCTCTAGATAATAATCGTAAATCTGTAACTCTAGTTCATAAAGGTAATATTATGAAATTTACAGAGGGTGCTTTCAAACAATGGGGCTATGATTTAGCACATAATGAATTTGGTGATAAAGTCTTTACATGGCAACAATATGATGAAATTGTTGAAAAAGATGGTAAAGAAAAAGCTAATGAAGTTCAAGAACAAGCTGAAAAAGACGGTAAAATTATCATCAAAGATTCCATTGCAGATATTTTCTTACAACAAATATTGACACGTCCTGCAGATCACGATGTAGTAGCTACGATGAATCTTAACGGTGACTATGTGTCAGATGCGTTAGCAGCACAAGTTGGCGGTATTGGTATTGCACCAGGCGCAAATATTAACTATGAAACTGGCCATGCGATATTTGAAGCTACACACGGTACTGCACCAAAATATGCTGGTTTAAATAAAGTAAACCCATCATCTGAAATTTTAAGTGCTTCATTAATGCTTGAGCACCTAGGTTGGCAAGAAGCAGCTGACAAGATTACTGAGTCTATCGAAAAAACAATTGCTTCAAAAGTCGTTACTTATGACTTCGCACGTTTAATGGATGGTGCAAAAGAAGTATCTACATCTGAATTCGCTGATGAATTAATCAAAAATATTAAATAAAATGACAATAAATAACAATAAAGAAGTATTTTTCTAAGGAAAATAAATACTTTAGCTTAAGAGCGAGAATATGAAATCATGATTATTATGATTTCTATCTCGCTCTTTTATTTTGATTAAAATATATTTTACGAGCAAGCAAATCTTAGCAAAATATAATTTAAACGAAAGATTTAATAGTTAGAATATAAAATTAATGTTAAGGTATTATTAAAATCAGGAATAATAAGTATATTCAATACCAGTTATTGATTCATTGAAGAATAGTTTATGTAGACGATACAAATTCTTTGTGCTTTCTTTACAAATAACTAATTATTTTCTATTTATTAAGTTTATGTAAAAATACTTTTAAGTATGTTATTTTTATTAAAATTTACGTTATAATTAATTTGTAATCATAAATTTGGAGGTATACTATGTCACAAAAAGTACTTGTAGTAGATGATGAGCAATCAATTGTAACCTTGTTAAAATATAATTTAGAGCAAGCTGGATATATCGTGGATGTTGCCTATGATGGTGAAGAAGCATTAGAAAAAGTGAATGCTGTAAATCCAGAATTGGTTGTATTAGATGTTATGCTTCCTAAAAAAGATGGAATCGAAGTTTGTAAAACGATCCGATCTGATAAAAATTTAGTGCCAATTTTAATGTTAACTGCTAAAGATGATGAATTTGATCGTGTGTTAGGTCTAGAACTTGGTGCAGACGATTATATGACTAAGCCATTTTCACCGAGAGAAGTGGTAGCTAGAGTTAAAGCCATTTTAAGACGATCTGCCATGATCAATGAAGCAGTACCAGTTGAAAATGATGAAGATGATATTTTAATTGGTTCTATCAGAATTAGACCAGAATATTTTGAGGTTTACCGTGGTGATGAATTATTAGAACTCACACCTAAGGAATTTGAACTGTTACTATATCTTATTGAAAGACAAGGCAGAGTAATTACACGTGAGCATATGCTAAACTCTGTTTGGAATTACGAATTTGCAGGTGACTCAAGAATTGTGGATGTACATATAAGTCATTTAAGAGATAAATTGGAAGAGAACCCTAAGCAGCCTAAATTGATCAAAACAGTTAGAGGTTTAGGCTATAAATTGGAAAGACCTAAAGTCTAATGTTGAAGTTTCACCAAAGACTCTTATTTTTATTATGTACCATCGTTATCATTAGTTTTGTTGCATTAGGTGCAATAATTACACATGTCATTTACAATACAGTCATATCAAGCCAACAAGGTGACTTAGAACACCAAGCACAACATTTAGTCAGTTTATACAATCATGATAAAACAGATGAAATCAAAGATATTGCAAAAAACGAAAATTTTACTTTGATACTTACTGAAGGTAACGATGAAGTATTTTCCACAAAATCAGGGACCCCATTTAATAATGATATTAATAATGAAGCGAATCCTTCCAAAATAATTTACGATAAAATAGGGGATGACCGTAGATATACTTTTAAAACTTCGATTAGAGATAAAGATGTGATTATCAGTGGTGTTAATAATCAAATACTAGAACTACAAATAGGTATATGGAAATATGTAGGTTTAATTGGATTATTTGTATTGGTTATTATTTTCTTTGTCGTGAGAAGCATTAATAGAACTTACATTAGACCGATAAATGAAGTTACATATGCAACAAACCTTTTAGCCGAAGGTTATTATCATGTTAGGGTTCCAGAAAGTAATGTTAAAGAAACGAGAGAATTATTCGTCACCACAAATGAGCTAGCCAGAAGATTACAACGATTAAATCATAAACAAAAGTTACAATCTAATCGATTGAAAACAACGATAGAAAATATTCCTAGTTCAATTTTAATGATAGATAAATATGGTGAGATTGTAATTGCAAACAAATCATATTATGATGTGTTTAATCCTGAGAATGTTGTAGAACATAAAAGCTATATCGACTTTATAGATCCAGAGATTCAAAAGTTAATCGCCGAAGCATTTAAAGTTGAAAAATCAACTTATGATCAAATAGAGTTGACAATTGACCAAGTCCACCAAAAATACTTTGACACAGCATGTATTCCAATTTTATCTAAAAGTAAAAAGAATCTTTACGGTATGGTAGTCGTGCTACATGATATTACAAATTTGAAAAAATTAGAAAATTTAAGACGTGAATTCGTAGCTAATGTATCACATGAATTGAAAACACCTATCACTTCTATAAAAGGCTTCGCCGAAACACTTTTAGATGGTGCTAAAAATGATGAACAAACATTAAATGACTTTTTAAACATCATTTCTAAAGAATCGAATCGTATTGAAACATTAGTATATGACTTATTAGATTTGTCTCATGTTGAGCAACAAACACAATTAGAAACAGAACCAACAAGTTTATCTGAAATTGCTGAGTCAACAATGAAGCATATGCAAAATATCGCAGAAAGTAAAAATATAACAATAGTTAATGAGATTGAACCAGATATTATTATTGAGGCAAATAAAGATAAAGTTTCGCAAGTAGCACTTAATTTACTTTCGAACGCAATAAGTTATTCTAAAGTTTCTAGTCAAGTCATTTTGCGTGTTTTCAAAGAAGGTAATAAGCGTGTGCTTGAAGTTCAAGATTTTGGTATTGGTATTAGTAAGCAAGATCAAAAACATATCTTTGAACGCTTTTATCGTGTAGATAAAGCCCGCAGTAGAGATTCAGGAGGCACAGGTTTAGGCTTATCTATTACAAAGCATATTATGGAAGCCCATCAAGGTAGAATTAATGTGTTTAGTGAACCAGAAAAGGGTTCAACTTTTAGAGTCACATTTTTTGATTAAAATAATAACTACGACCGATTTAACCATAACCATCATAGGCCAAGGTTAATCGGTCGTTTTATTTTGTGTTAGTAAAAATAGAGTAAGAAAAACTTAAATTTATTAGAAATCATTGTTTTGTCCTATACAAAGAGAAAAGTGCTTGTGATTGAATAGGTTGGAAAGCTGCCTGTGATAGAGACGATAAACATGTGCATAGTGATGCTTAATCATTAAACTATAATATGTGGATTAACAGTGACTGACAATAACATGGAGATTAATTGAAATAATTATTTTATCTCAACCTCATCGAATGAATACGGATTGACCTATAATTTATGATAAAATGGAAAGTAAATATGTGTTGGAGGTTAAAATATTGAATAAATTAATTTTAATTGATGGAAACAGTTTGAGCTTTAGAGCTTTTTATGCGTTACCATTATTACAAAATAAAGCTGGTATTCATACGAACGCCGTTTATGGTTTTGCAATGTTGTTGGAAAAAATTATAAAAGAAGAACAACCCACACATTTTTTAGTTGCTTTTGATGCTGGGAAAACAACATTTAGACATGCGCAATATAGTGAATATAAAGGTGGACGACAATCCACTCCTCCAGAACTTAGTGAGCAATTTCCATACGTTAGACAATTATTGGATGCATACCGTATCAAACGTTACGAATTAGAAAACTATGAAGCAGATGACATTATAGGTACTTTAAGCAAACAAGCTAATCATGAAAACTTCCAAACAATAATCATTACTGGTGATCGTGACTTAACACAATTAGCTACTGACGATGTTACAATCTATTACACTAAAAAGGGTGTTACAGATGTCGACCATTATACTCCAGAATTTATAGCTGAAAAATATAATGGTTTATCGCCGAAACAAATTATTGATATGAAAGGTCTAATGGGGGATAGTTCTGATAATATTCCTGGTGTGGCAGGCGTTGGAGAAAAAACAGCCATTAAACTATTAAACCAATTTTCCACAGTAGAAAATGTATACGAACATATAGATGAAGTTTCGGGTAAAAAATTGAAAGAAAAGCTTGAAAATAGTAAAGATGATGCTTTAATGAGTAAAACGTTGGCGACTATCAATTGTGATAGTCCAATTGAAGTATCATTAGAAGATACTAAATTGCCTGATCAATCAGATACTGATGACAAAATTGAACTATTTAAAAAATTAGAATTTAATCAACTCTTAGACCAGATGGATGCTTCAATTAATGACTCTGACGTTCAAGAGATGGATATTGAACTAGAAGATGATTTTACAAAAATTGATTTCAACTCATTAAAAACAGCAATCATCCATTTCGAGTTAGATGGTGCCAATTACTTAAAAGACAATATTTTGAAATTTGGCTTCTTCGATGGTCAACATTATGTCGTAGTCAATGCCGAACAACTTTCACAAAATCAGTCACTGGTTGCTTGGCTTGAAAATGAGAAGACTGAAAAAATCGTCTACGATGCCAAAAAGTCTTATATCGTAGCACATCGACTTGGTATTAATATTAAGCATATTGTGTTTGATGTGATGCTAGCTAGTTACATTATTGATCCTTCACGCACAATAGATGATGTGAATTCTGTGGTAGCAAACTATGGTCAGCATTATGTTCAATCAAGTGTAGCAATATATGGAAAAGGCAAGAAAAAACAAATTCCATCAGATGACGTATTAAATCCTTATGTGGGAACTATTATCAACGCCATTAACCAAGTTAAACCAAAAATTCAACAACAATTGGATGACTATAATCAAACTGATTTATTACATGATTTAGAATTACCGTTGGCTCGTATTTTAAGTGAAATGGAAGAGACAGGTATTTATACTGAACTTAGTGAACTACAACAAATGGAAGTAGAAATTCAAAGTAAATTAGATGTCTTAATTGACAATATCTATGATGCTGCAGGTGAAAAGTTTAATATTAACTCACCAAAACAATTAGGTGTTGTATTATTTGAAACATTAAAATTACCTGTCATTAAAAAGACAAAGACAGGATACTCTACAGCGGTTGATGTATTAGAACAGTTACAAGGAGAACATCCAATCATAGAATATATTTTAGAATATAGGCAATTAGCTAAATTACAATCAACGTATGTTGAAGGCTTACAAAAAGTGATTGCTGAAGATAATCGTATCCATACTCGATTTAATCAAACATTGGCTCAAACTGGACGTCTATCATCAATCGATCCAAACCTTCAAAATATACCAGTACGTTTAGAAGAAGGTCGAAAAATTAGAAAAGCATTTAAGTCAAGTGATAAAAATAATGTTATCTTTTCAGCCGATTATTCACAAATTGAATTAAGAGTACTGGCACATATTACACAAGATGAAAGTTTGAAACAGGCGTTCATCAATGATGAAGATATTCACACAGCCACAGCAGTGAAAGTTTTTGACGTAGAACCTGAAAATGTTGATAGTTTAATGCGGAGACAAGCAAAAGCTGTGAATTTTGGTATTGTTTATGGTATAAGTGACTATGGATTAAGCCAAAGCTTGGGAATAACTAGAAAACAAGCCAAAAAATTTATAGATGATTATCTGGACAGTTTCCCTGGTGTCAAACAATATATGGAAGACATAGTTAAAGATTGTAAAGCGCAAGGTTATGTAGAGACACTGCTTCATAGAAGACGCTATATTCCAGATATTACAAGTAGAAATTTTAATTTAAGAAGTTTTGCTGAAAGAACAGCAATGAATACACCTATACAAGGAAGCGCAGCAGATATCATCAAACTTGCGATGGTTCATTTTGCTAACGAGGTTAAACATACAGATTTTCATGCTCAACTATTACTACAAGTACACGATGAGTTAATTTTTGAATTGCCAGAAGAAGAAGTAGAAGACTTTGAAAAATTTATTGAAAAGATAATGGATAATGCATTGAAATTAGATGTTCCATTGAAAGTAGAATCTAGTTATGGACAAACATGGTATGACGCGAAATAGAAAGAGGGGAATATGGTGCCTGAACTACCTGAAGTTGAACATGTTACAAGAGGGATAAGGCCTTTTGTAAAAGGGCAAAAAATTGAGGATATTATGTTCTCTGATAAAGTGATAGAAGGAAAAAATAATAATAAAGAAACGATTATTAAAGGGTTATCTTTAGATACATTTAAACATTATACTAAAGGCTACACGATTCATAATATTGAAAGACGTAGCAAATATATTGTTTTTTATATTGAAAATAGTTCAACACAAAGAATAATTATTAGCCATTTAGGTATGGCAGGTGGTTTTTTTGTCGTAGATCATTTAGAAGATATCAGTGCTCCCAATTATCGTAAACATTGGCATGTTATTTTTAAATTAGATAATGACAAACTCTTAGTTTACTCAGATATTCGGAGATTTGGTGAGATTAGAAATGTTGCTTCATTTGAAGGATATCCATCATTTTTAGAAATCGCACCGGAACCTTTTGAGAAAGAAGCATTACCACATTTTATGTCATGGTTTGATAAAAAATTATATCAAAATAAACCAATCAAACAAATGATATTAGACCATAGAGTAGTTTCAGGTTGTGGTAATATCTATGCCTGTGAAGCATTATATAGAGCAGGTATCCATCCAGCACGTATATCTAAAGATTTAAATTATCAAGAAAAAGAAATGTTATTTTATTATGTTCGAGAAGTGTTAGAAGCGGGTATTAAATATGGAGGTACCAGTATTTCAGATTATCTCCATGCAGATGGAAGTACAGGTACGATGCAACAACATTTAAATGTATATAAACAAAAGACATGTAAAGTGTGCGGAAATGATATTGAGACACAAATCATTGCAACACGTAATAGTCATTTCTGTCCTGTATGTCAAAAATGAAGGAAGAGTGAAATTATGCCTAAAGTTATTGGATTAACTGGTGGTATCGCATCAGGAAAATCAACTGTTTCAGAATTGTTAACAGCACATGGTTTTAAAATTGTTGATGCAGATATTGCATCACGTAAAGCTGTTGAAAAAGGTTCTGAAGGACTAGAGCAGGTGCGTTCAACATTTGGAGAAGAAGCAATCGATGAAGATGGTAATATGAACCGAGAATATGTAGGAGATATTATTTTCAACTATCCAGAAAAAAGATTAGAATTAAATGAAATCGTACATCCAATTGTTAGAACCATTATGGAACAAGAAAAAGAAGCATTTCTAAAAGATGGATATAATGTAATTATGGATATCCCATTACTTTATGAAAATGAACTACAAGATACAGTCGATGAAGTATGGCTTGTCTATACTTCTGAAAGTATCCAAATTGATAGATTAATGCAACGTAATGATATTTCTATGGAGGATGCAAAGGCACGTGTTTATAGTCAAATATCCATAGATAAAAAACGTAGAATGGCAGACCATGTTATCGATAATCGAGATTCTAAATTAGATTTAAAACAAAACTTAGAACAATTATTAACTGATGAAGGTTATATCGAAAGTGAAACAGGTCATTCGCAAGAAATTTAAATAACAATGTTTTTAAAATCATACTTATTTGATTCCTTCAAAGTGGACATTTAATAAATGAAAACTTTGGAGGGATTTTTTCGTATATCAATAATAATAAGGATAAAGATTTTTCTAAAATTAATCGTTTAGAAAACTACAATTTTAATTATTTTAAGTTTTTTAAATTTTTCTTTAAGAAAACGCTTTCGCATTTATCGATTTATGTTATACTAATTCCATAAAGTATAACACTAAAACGAGGGGTGCTTCGAATGACGACAAATATTGCAATTAATGGAATGGGTAGAATAGGAAGAATGGTATTAAGAATAGCGCTAAAAAATGAAAATATGAATGTAGTCGCGATTAATGCTAGCTATCCACCAGAAACAATTGCTCACCTAATCAATTATGATACAACACATGGTAATTTCGATTTAAAGGTAGAACCTATTGAGAATGGTATAAAAGTTGATGACCGTGAAATAAAACTTGTTGCTGACAGAAATCCAGAAAATTTACCATGGGGCGAACTTGATGTAGATATTGTAATTGAAGCTACTGGTAAATTTAATCACGGTGATAAAGCAGTCGCTCATATTTCGGCTGGTGCTAAAAAAGTGTTGTTAACAGGACCATCTAAAGGTGGAGATGTACAAATGATTGTTAAAGGTGTGAATAATGATCAATTAGACATTGAAAAATATGATATCTTTAGTAATGCTTCTTGTACAACGAATTGCATTGGGCCTGTGGCAAAAGTACTTAATGACCAATTCGGTATTCAAAATGGTTTAATGACAACAGTGCATGCTATTACTAATGATCAAAATAATATTGATAATCCACATAAAGACTTAAGACGTGCGCGTTCATGTAATGAAAGTATTATTCCTACTTCGACTGGAGCGGCTAAAGCACTTAAAGAAGTTTTACCTGAACTAGAAGGCAAACTACATGGCATGGCTTTAAGAGTGCCGACTAAAAATGTATCATTAGTTGATTTAGTGGTTGATTTAGATACTAACGTCACAGTAGAACAAGTTAATGAAGCTTTCAGAAATAACACATTAGAAGATGTGATTGCGACTGAAGATGCACCGCTTGTATCTATGGACTTTAACACAAATCCACATTCAGCCATTATTGATACACAAAGTACAATGATTATGGGTGAAAATAAAGTGAAAGTTATAGCTTGGTATGATAATGAATGGGGTTATTCAAATAGAGTTGTTGATGTTGCCGAAGAAATTGGTCAATTATTAAAAAATAATGTATCAACTGTTGTTAATTAATAGCCTAATTACTGTAAATATTTAATGTGGTTACTGTTTTGTAATTGCGTATTCAAGAAAATTAATTTATTGTTAACTTATATCTTTACCTCTCTTTAAAGTGAATGTGCATTTTCACTTTAAAGAGAGGTTTTATTTTAAATATGAAGGATTAAATGTATTTATTATAAATAAATAGCGTTATTGTGTAATACGATTCTTTTGTGGCATAACGATTTATAGTATAATGAATGGTAATCAAATTGAGAGGGTGGTAATTCGATGAAATGCCCGAAATGTAGTTCAACGCACTCTCGCGTTGTAGATTCACGACATGCTGATGAAGTTAATGCGATCAGACGTAGAAGAGAATGTGAACAATGTGGCACAAGGTTTACTACGTTTGAACATATTGAAAAAAGACCGTTAATCGTTGTCAAAAAAGATGGCACACGTGAACAATTTTTACCTGAAAAAATACTCAATGGTTTGGTGCGCTCATGTGAAAAAAGACCTGTGCGTTATCAACAATTAGAAGATATTACTAATAATGTAGAATGGAAATTAAGAGATGAAGGACGTGCCGAAATTTCTTCAAGAGAAATAGGGGAACACGTCATGAATTTATTGATGCATGTGGATCAAGTTTCTTATGTGCGATTTGCATCTGTTTATAAAGAATTTAAAGATGTTGATCAACTATTACAATCAATGCAAGGAATTTTAGCAGAAAACAAACGGAGTGATTCTTAAATGGGATTACAGTCCTATGATTATGGTTTAAGACCACAAGATGATTTCCACGTGTTGCGTCATTTTTATTTAAATCATAAACATTTAGAAATACTTAATAGATTATTTACGCCAATGATTGGCTCAAATGCTATTGGTTTGTATCATTATTTGAATCAGTTCGTAGAATTTGAACAAGATGTTGTCTTGACACATTATATTATTATGAATGAATTAAAAATAAACTTACTTGAATTCAGAAAGGAAATGGATTTGTTAGAAGGCATTGGATTATTAAAATCTTTTGCGCATCATTCTAAACAACACTCTTCTTTTGTATACAAGCTTGTACAACCACCATCAGCAGAGCAATTTTTTAATGATCCTATGTTATCTGTATATTTATATAGTCAAGTAAGTAAGCAACGCTACTTGCAACTGAAATCACATTTCGAGGATCAAATTACCATTGACTTAAGTCAGTACAAAGATGTGACGCGCACATTCATTGATGTGTTTAAAGTGCCTAACAAAGCACTGACTGAAGATACACAGATGATTGAAAGTGAAGAAACTTATGGTGGTGCAGATTTATCTAATGTAAATTTTGATTTTGAAGTGCTTTATGATTTATTACAAAATCATTTTATTAGCACTAAAATAATTGATAGTGAAGCTAAAGCATTGATCACACAGATTGCGACTTTATATGGTTTAACACCAGAAGCAATGAAACGCATTATTTTAAAATCAATCACTAGTGCACAAGAGCTCTCTTTTGAAGAAATGCGTAAACATGCTAGAACGTATTACCTCATAGAACATGAGCAACAGCTTCCAAAATTAAAGGCTAAAAAATCAAATTATATAGATGATGTCAGCACGAAAAAAAATAATATAACAGAAGATGATTCAAATCATTGGTTAAAACAATTAGACGAAACTAGCCCCATCGATATGCTTGCTTCGTGGTCAGAATCTGAACCGACGACGCAGCAAAAGTATATGGTCGAAGAATTAGTTGAAAGAGAACAACTACCATTTGGTGTAATTAATATACTTTTACAATTTGTAATGTTAAAAGAAGACATGAAACTTCCTAAAACTTATATCTTTGAGATTGCATCAAATTGGAAAAAAAAGGGTATCAAAACTGCAGAAGAAGCGTATCATTATGCTAAAAAGGTGAACCAACCTACATCCAAACAGTCAAATCAAACTAAAAATGGTAGTTATAAACATAAACAACTCGTTTCTAGGGAAATGACACCTAAATGGCTAGAAGAACGAGATAGTAAAGAAACGAAAAATCAAAGTTTAGAAGAACTTAATAATCCAGATGAAGATGAAGCGTTAAAAAGAGACCGTGAAGCGTTGTTAAAACGATTGAATAGTAAGCGAGAGGAGGAATAATATATGAAGTCTTTCAATCATATTATGGGTGACTCTAAGGGTTTAAGTCAGCGAATTGAAAAGATAAAAAAAGATGTTATCAATGATCCAGATGTCAAAATGTTTTTAGAGACACATCAATCAGAAGTAACTAATGCAATGATTGATGAAGATTTGAATATTTTACAAGAATATAAAGATCAAGAAAAACATTATGATGGCCATGCTTTTAAAGATTGTCCGAACTTTGTTAAGGGTCATGTGCCTGAATTATATGTAGAAAATCAGCACATAAAAATTCGTTACCTACCTTGTCCATGTAAAATCAAACATGACGAAGAAAAATTTGATGCCCATTTAATTGCTTCACATCATATGCAACGAGATACATTAAATGCGAAATTAAGCGATATTTATATGGACAAAAGAGATCGTATAGATGTTGCAATGGCAGCAACCGATATTTGTGAAAAAATAGTAGAAAAAGCGCCCCAAGTCAAAGGTTTATATATACATGGTCCTTTTGGAACTGGAAAATCATTTATATTAGGTGCGATTGCCAATGAATTAAAAGTTGAAAAAGTACCTTCTACGATTGTATATCTACCAGAATTTATTCGCACTTTAAAAGGTGGATTTAAAGATGGCAGTTTCGAATCAAGGTTAGCGAAAGTACGTGAATCACATGTGTTAATGTTAGATGATATTGGTGCTGAAGAGATTACACCTTGGGCAAGAGATGAAGTAATTGGCCCATTACTTCATTATAGAATGGTTCACGAATTACCAACGTTTTTTAGCTCTAACCTAAGCTTTGAAGAATTAGAATATCATCTTTCTGTTACGCGCAATGGTACTGAAAAAACAAAAGCAGCTAGAATAATGGAAAGAATTAAATCGTTAGCAACACCATATTTTTTGGAAGGCAAAAATTATCGTAACGATTGAATTATTAAAAAAATGTTGTATAATATAATTAAATCTAAATCAAGCGAAATAAAATGAAGACATGATAGATAATTTCATACTTCACAGAGAACCAATGTGTGATGAGAATTTGGTAAGTATCATTATCTGTTACTACTTCATGATAGATGTTCTAATCAACATCCGGCTCAAGACCGTTAACTTATGTAGAGTAAAGTATTTTTATCATTATAAAAATTACTTTAATTAGGGTGGTACCGCGAAGACCTCGTCCCTTTTAGGGATGGGGTCTTTTTGTTTTACGTTTGTAATATGACTATTTCGTGATGATTTAAGGCAAGTATAAATAGGAGGAATTTAAATGGATCAAATAAATATTACTTTTCCAGATGGTAATGCGAAAGCATTTGAAAAAGGAACTACTACAGAAGAGATTGCACACTCAATCAGTCCTGGTTTAAGAAAAAAAGCTGTAGCAGGAAAGTTAAATGGACAAATGATTGATTTAACAAGACCAATCGAAACAGATGGTGAAATTGAAATAGTTACACCTGGTAGTGATGAAGCATTAGAAGTTTTGCGTCACTCTACTGCACATTTAATGGCACAAGCTTTAAAGCGTTTATATGGAGATGTGAAATTTGGTGTGGGTCCAGTCGTTGATGGTGGATTTTATTATGATTTTGATATGTCTGAAAGCGTGTCATCTGATGATTTTGAAAAAATAGAAAAAACAATGAAACAAATCGTCAATGAAAACTATCCTATAGAACGAAAAGTAGTATCGAGAGATGAAGCGAAAACATTTTTTGCTGATGATCCGTATAAACTAGAACTAATAGATGCTATTCCAGAAGATGAAAATGTTACTTTGTATTCGCAGGGTGAATTCACTGATTTATGTCGTGGTGTTCATGTACCATCAACTTCAAAAATTAAAGAGTTTAAACTTTTATCAACTGCAGGCGCATATTGGCGTGGAGATAGTGATAATAAAATGCTTCAACGTATATATGGTACTGCTTTCTTTGATAAAAAAGACTTAAAGGCACATCTTAAAATGCTAGAAGAACGCAAAGAACGCGATCACCGTAAAATTGGTAAAGAATTAGAACTATTCTCAAACAATCAATTAGTAGGTGCAGGTTTACCATTGTGGTTACCGAACGGTGCAACAATTCGTCGCGAAATTGAACGATATATTGTAGATAAAGAAGTAAGCATGGGTTATGATCACGTGTATACACCAGTGATGGCAAATGTAGATTTATATAAAACATCAGGACACTGGGATCATTATCAAGAGGACATGTTCCCAACTATGAAATTAGATGAAAATGAAGAAATGGTGTTAAGACCTATGAATTGCCCTCACCATATGATGATTTATGCGAATAAACCACATTCATATCGTGAATTACCAATTCGAATTGCGGAATTAGGTACAATGCATCGTTATGAAGCAAGTGGTGCTGTTTCTGGATTACAACGTGTTAGAGGAATGACTTTAAATGATGCACATATTTTTGTAAGACCAGATCAAATAAAAGAAGAATTCAAACGCGTTGTTAATTTAATTGTCGATGTTTATGAAGACTTTGGATTTGAAAATTATAAATTCCGCTTGAGTTACAGAGATCCTGAAGATAAAGAAAAGTACTTTGATGATGATGAAATGTGGAATAAAGCAGAAAGTATGTTGAAAGAAGCGGTTGATGAACTAGGTTTAGCATACGAAGAAGCTATTGGTGAAGCTGCCTTTTATGGCCCTAAGTTAGATGTTCAAGTACAAACAGCTATGGGTAAAGAAGAAACGTTATCTACGGCTCAATTAGACTTCTTACTACCTGAAAAATTTGAATTGTCATATATAGGAAAAGACGGTGAGCAACATAGACCTGTAGTCATCCATCGTGGTGTTGTGTCGACAATGGAGCGCTTTGTTGCATTTTTAACAGAAGAAACTAAAGGAGCTTTCCCTACGTGGTTAGCACCAAAACAAGTTGAAATTATTCCTGTAAACGTTGACTTGCATTATGATTATGCTAGACATTTACAAGACGAACTTAAATCACAAGGTGTAAGAGTCGAAATAGATGATCGAAATGAAAAAATGGGTTATAAAATCAGAGAAGCACAAATGCAAAAAATCCCTTATCAACTTGTCGTTGGGGATAAAGAGATGGAAAATAATGAAGTGAATGTTAGAAAATATGGTTCGCAAGATCAAGAAACGGTTGAAAAAGAATCATTTATTTGGGATTTGGTAGATGAAATCAGACTTAAAAAACAAAGATAACCTTGAAAGTAATGTTGAAATCATGTATATTGAATCTTAGTGAAATAAAAAAATAAAAAAATTGAGTTAGAGGTTGCGTTTTTAATCAGTAACAATCTGTAAGCTATTTGGAGCGTATGTAGGATTTGTGAAAGGTAAAAATGCCGAAATCAAAAGTGACCATTTTTCACTATTGGTTGGGTCAGTTTTCGAAAGAGACTGGACTGTCACATATGTGATGTGCTACCTATATAAATGCTATGACTAAAATGGTTGCATATCTAATAGGTATGTAACCATTTTATTTAGGTTTAAGATTATTATTCATACTAAAACGGGAAATTTATAGCAAATTGGTTAAATAACATGTATATTCCGATGTAAAGGTTATTAATAACTATAAAAGTATAATTATAATCGCATAGTAAGTTGGCCTCTAAGTTTAAAGGAAAGGGAGCATCTATGGCAAAAGAAGTAAATCAAAATAATGGAGTTAAAAGAGGGCTAAAAGATCGTCATATATCCATGATAGCTATTGGTGGTTGTATTGGTACTGGTTTATTTATGACTTCTGGTGGTGCAATTCATGATGCAGGTGCCTTGGGTGCATTACTTGCATATGCAATTATTGGAGCAATGGTATTTTTCCTTATGACATCTTTAGGAGAAATGGCTACTTATTTACCTGTTTCTGGTTCATTTAGTACTTATGCTACGCGTTTTGTTGATCCATCACTTGGATTTGCATTGGGATGGAATTATTGGTTCAACTGGGTTATTACAGTTGCTGCAGATGTTACGATTGCTGCACAAGTGATTCAATATTGGACACCTCTTTCAGGTATACCAGCTTGGAGTTGGAGCTGTTTGTTCCTAATTATTATATTTGGACTAAACGCTTTGTCTGTTAGAGTTTATGGTGAAAGTGAATACTGGTTTGCATTAATTAAAGTTGTTACAGTTATCATTTTTATTGCCATCGGTCTACTTACTATACTTGGAATTATGGGTGGAGAATTCGTAGGTTTTGACACATTTTCTAAAGGCGGTGGCCCAATTCTTGGTGACGGCTTAGGTGGTAGTCTACTGACAATTCTTGGTGTATTCTTAGTTGCAGGCTTCTCATTCCAAGGTACTGAATTAATCGGTATTACAGCTGGTGAATCTGAAAATCCAGAACGAGCAGTACCTAAAGCAATTAAACAAGTATTTTGGAGAATATTGATTTTCTATATATTAGCAATTTTTGTAATTGGTATGTTAATACCGTATGATAGTCCTTCTTTAATGGGTGGTGGCGATGATATTGCTACCTCACCATTTACACTTGTATTTAAAAATGCTGGATTAGCATTTGCAGCATCATTTATGAATGCCGTTATCTTAACATCGGTATTATCTGCTGGTAATTCTGGAATGTATGCATCGACTAGAATGCTATACTCCATGAGTAAAGACAAATTAGCATATCCAGTTTTTGGTAAAACAAATAGAAACGGCGTACCGTATGTATCGTTAATTACGACAGCTGTGATTGTCGTGGGCATCTTTGTATTGCAACATTTGAGTGGTGATGCTTACGAATATATTGTTGCTGCAAGTGGTATGACTGGTTTTATCGCTTGGGTAGGTATCGCAGTCAGTCATTATAGATTCAGAAAAGCATTTGACAAGCAAAATTATGATAAATCTAAATTAAAATACAAAGCTAAACTATTCCCATTTGGCCCAATCTTTGCTGGTGTCCTATGTGTGTTAGTCATTATTGGACAAGACGTAGATTTTATCAAAACAGGTGACTTTAACCTGAACCGATTTATTATCACATATATGGGTATTCCAGTATTTCTAGCATTCTTTATTTATCATAAATTACGTTATAAAACGAAAATGGTACCATTAGAGAAAGTGAACTTACGACAAGACATAGATATGGACGAAATTAAACATAATTAAAATAAACTGTTGACTTATTTGAAGATAGTTGCTAAGATAGGTAATGTTGAATACGAAACGAACCAAGTAGAAGCTCCCGCTTCTCACCTGTAGCGACGCTAAATGCAGTTGGCAGGTCTATATATACATGAAAATATCATGTGTAGAGAAGAGCGGGTATATTATATACTCGCTCTTTTTGCTTGGGATAATTTCGTAAAAATCTTGGAGGTGTCAACCATAGCAAAAGATCAGACTCAAGTTAACGAAAAGATTCGCGCAAAAGAATTACGTTTGATAGGGCAAGACGGAGAACAAATTGGTGTTAAATCAAAATCCGAAGCCCTAGAAATGGCTGAAAGAGTAGGTTTAGATGTAGTCTTAATGGCTCCAAACGCTAAACCACCTGTTGCAAGGATTATGGATTACGGTAAATACAAATTCGAACAACAGAAAAAAGAAAAAGAAATGAAGAAGAAACAAAAAACAATCAACCTTAAAGAAATTCGCTTAAGTCCAACAATTGAGGAACATGATTTCCAAACTAAATTGAAAAATGGACGTAAGTTCTTAGAAAAAGGCGATAAATGTAAAGTTTCTATTCGTTTCAGAGGACGTGCGATTACGCATAAAGAAATTGGTCAACGAGTTTTAGAAAAATTCGCTGAAGAATGTAAAGATATCGCAACTATTGGGCAAAGACCTAAAATGGACGGTCGTCAAATGTTCATTATGCTTAACCCAATAAACGAAAAATAATATTAGATAATACAGGAGGAAATGAATCATGCCTAAAATGAAAACCCACCGTGGAGCTGCTAAACGTGTTAAAAGAACTGCTTCAGGTCAATTAAAACGTTCAAGAGCTTTCACTTCACATATGTTTGCAAATAAAACAACTAAACAAAAACGTAAATTACGTAAAGCTTCATTAGTGCACAAATCAGACATGAAACGTGTAAAACAATTATTATCTTATAAAAAATAATTGACGAGATAGCCTGAGAAACAGCGAAAAATTTAAGAATGTACACATTTTAAGGAGGAATTTATTATGCCACGAGTAAAAGGTGGAACAGTAACAAGAGCGCGTCGTAAAAAGACGATTAAATTAGCTAAAGGTTACTTTGGTGCAAAACGCACATTATATAAAGTTGCAAAACAACAAGTTATGAAATCAGGTCAATATGCTTTCCGTGACCGTCGTCAAAGAAAACGTGACTTCCGTAAATTATGGATTACACGTATTAATGCTGCAGCACGTCAACATGACATGAGTTATTCAAGATTAATGAATGGTTTGAAAAAAGCTGATATCGACGTAAACCGTAAAATGCTTTCTGAAATCGCGATTTCAGATGACAAAGCTTTTGGTGAATTAGTAGCAAAAGCTAAAGAAGCTTTAAAATAATTTTCAAATAAAGCCTGGGACACCATATTGTCTCAGGCTTTTATGTGGTATTGGCACTGCGTAAATACTTTATGATAGATATGCTTGTGTTAATACCTTCATAAGGTTAATGATTTAGATTCAAAGCTTAAAATATTAGCTGATTAATAATTTACCTGCGAGTAAGCGTTTTGCTATTAGTATTGTTTTGAGATACGTGAATGTTTTGATAAAATGACAAGGAAGTCACATATGAAGGAGAAACTAATGTCTAAATTTGACGAAATGATTACGGTAGTACCAAGAAAAATTTTATTTGATAATGAAAATAATCAGTTTAATGGATTTTTAGATAAAAATTCGAACAAGGGACAAGACATTTTTGAAACACTATCGAATTATGAAATTAAACGACGTGGTGATATGGAAGAAGATCCAAGTTATAAACAACTTATTTCGTATTGCATTTTAGAAAATGAGCACGATGAAATATTAGTTTATGAACGACTCTCAGGTGGCGGAGAAACGCGTTTGCATGGTCAGTCTTCGATCGGTGTTGGTGGCCATATGAATGACGTTAAAGGTGCTGAATCTATTAATGAAGTGCTTAGAGTGAACGCTCAGAGAGAATTAAATGAAGAAGTAGGCCTTTCTGAAAGTAAATCACAAAATTTAGCATACATAGGCTTTATCAATGATGATACAAATGAAGTTGGTGAAGTACATTTAGGTGTTGTATTTAAGATTAATGTTAACAGTAATGATGTAGAAGCAAAAGAGACCGACACTTTAAAAATTAAATGGGTTAACCATAACAAGATAGACAATTATGATGACTTTGAAACATGGAGTGCGCTCATTTTACAGGCAATACAATAGAGGTGTTGATTAATGTCTGATATCATTCCATTTCCGAGATCAAAAGAAAAGTTGATTAGAGAAATTAAACAAGCTTTTAATGAAAATAATTTAGCACAAGCTTATCAGTTGTTTGAGTCATTAGAAGCTCAGTTCGAACTTGATGAACAAATGGCTTTATTAAAATGTGCGATGCTTTTTAAAATGGAACATTATTTAGAGCTACGTGAAGAAGCAATCATTCTATTAAAACAAGGTATATCTAATTATGATGATTTAATGATTTATTATGTTAAAAGTTTAAATGGCTTAGGACAATATTTTGAAGTTGTTGAAATTATTAATCAAATCATAGATGAAGTCAATGATCATAAGACTAGAATGGAATTATTTCCAATCAAGGAATTTGCTTTAAGCCAAATTGATAAACATAATGAACATGCAGCTCAAATGCTACAAAGTTTTGATACATTAACACTTAAAGAACAAGTTAACATTATGCTGACGCTCATAGATCATAGTCAATATCGTTATCAAGATACAGTGATTCATTTGTTGAATGAGCTGAAACTCGCACCGAATGTCGTAACTATTATGTTGGAATACTTGCGTTTTGCAAAAAATGACCAAACGATTTCTATTCATAAATATGGATATGAAATCAATGTGATTCCACAGAATCTTGAAGGGCTAGAACAAACTTTATTTAAAACTGAAGTTATACCTAACGTTCTGAAGCAACTTGAAGATGGTGCAGCACAACAACTTGTAGAAGAAGCGCTTCATATGCTGAATAATCATGCCATTTTACTTTATCCATTAAATGTTGAACTCATTGCAACAAAGGAAACTTGGATAGAAGGTTATACAAATTATTTCAAATCAATGTTAGGTTTAGAAAGTATCGATGAAACGAATCATGTGCTTGCATTCATTGAGTCGTTAGATAAAGAAAAATAAGTAGTTTTATCATTAACTCATATGAAAAATGGGTAATGGAGTTAAGAGGTAATATAAAATTATAATAAATTTCAACTTTTTATTAATTATTCATATAAAATTCATAATTTGTGTCGAGCTTTGACGTGTGCTATAATAATGAAGTTGAAAAAATAAAATAGGATAATCATGGAGGTTTTTATACATGACAGCAACTTGGGAAAAAAAGGAAGGTAACGAAGGTGTTTTATCTGTTACTGTTCCAGCAGAAAAAGTAGACAAAGCAATTGATCAAGCTTTCAAAAAAGTGGTTAAACAAATTAATGTGCCGGGCTTCCGTAAAGGGAAAGTACCTCGCCAAATTTTTGAACAACGCTTTGGTGTAGAAGCATTGTATCAAGATGCAGTTGATATCTTATTACCAGAAGCGTATGGTGAAGCTATTGACGAAACTGGCATTAAACCAGTTGATCAACCAGAAATCAATGTAACATCAATTGAAAAAGGTAAAGACATGACATTTGAAGCAAATGTTGTAGTTGAACCTGAAGTTGAACTTGGTGATTACAAAGGTTTAGAAATTGAAAAACAAAATACTGAATTAACTGAAGAAGAAGTACAAGAATCAATCGATCATCAACTTGGACATCTAGCAGAAATGGTTGTTAAAGAAGATGGTGCAGTTGAAAATGGTGATACGGTAAACATTGATTTTGATGGTTATGTTGATGGTGAACAATTTGAAGGTGGACAAGCTGAAGGCTACGACCTTGAAATTGGTTCAGGTTCATTTATTCCAGGTTTTGAAGAACAATTGGTTGGTGTTAAAACTGGCGAAGAAAAAGATGTTAATGTAACATTCCCAGAAGAATACCATGCTGAAGAATTAGCTGGAAAAGAAGCTACTTTCAAAACAAAAGTTAATGAAATCAAATATAAAGACGTTCCAGAATTAAATGATGAAATTGCAAACGAATTAGATGCAGAGGCTAACTCAGTTGATGAGTATAAAGAAAACTTACGTAAACGTTTAGCTGAACAAAAAGCTACAGACGCTGAGAATACTCAAAAAGAAGAAGCTATTAATAAAGCTACGAATAACACAACAATTGATGTTCCAGAAGCGATGATTAAAACTGAGTTAGACCGCATGGTTCAAGAATTTGGACAACGTATGCAACAACAAGGTCTTAATTTAGAAACTTATTTCCAAATTTCTGGACAAGATGAGTCACAATTAAGAGAGCAAATGAAAGATGATGCTGAGGAACGCGTTAAAACAAATTTAACATTAACTGCGATTGCTGATGCAGAAGAAGTAGAAGTATCTGATGCTGACATCGACAAAGAATTAGAAAAAATGAGTGAACAGTTTAATATATCTGTAGAAGATATTAAACAAACACTTGGTAACACTGACATTGTTAAAAATGATGTACGTATTCAAAAGGTTATTGATATGTTAGTAGAAGAAGCGAAATTAGTAGAACCATCTAAAGATGACTCTGAAGCATAACTAAAAATGTCACAAGCATATTGTTTGTAGAAACAAAGTATAGTTGTTTAATATTGTAAACTAGTAGCAGATGCATTCAATTAATGTGTCTGCTACAATGTTTTGTGCAAAAAACTTGAGATTTGTTCAAGTTGCATATTAAAATGCTATCTAGTATAGTCTTTAGGGAATAGGGGTGTAAATAGAATGTTCAAATTCAATGAAGATGAAGAAAATTTAAAATGCTCTTTCTGTGGTAAAGATCAAGACCAAGTTAAAAAATTGGTCGCAGGAAGTGGCGTATATATTTGTAACGAATGTATTGAGCTATGTTCAGAAATAGTTGAAGAAGAGTTAGCTCAATCAGAATCAGAAGGACTAACAGAATTACCAACTCCTAAAGAAATTATGGATCAATTAAATGATTATGTTATTGGCCAAGAAAAAGCTAAAAAATCTCTAGCTGTCGCAGTATATAATCATTATAAACGTGTTCAAAATTTAGGTCCAAATGAAGATGACGTGGAATTACAAAAAAGTAACGTTGCTTTAATTGGTCCAACAGGTAGCGGTAAAACCCTTTTAGCCCAAACTTTAGCTAAAACATTAAATGTGCCTTTTGCAATCGCAGACGCAACGAGTCTCACTGAAGCCGGATATGTTGGCGATGACGTTGAAAATATATTACTTCGCTTAATTCAAGCAGCTGATTTTGATATAGATAAAGCTGAAAAAGGTATCATTTATGTCGATGAAATCGACAAAATCGCTAGAAAATCAGAAAATACTTCTATCACAAGAGATGTTTCAGGTGAAGGTGTACAACAAGCGCTATTGAAAATTCTTGAAGGTACAACTGCAAGCGTGCCACCACAAGGCGGACGTAAACATCCTAACCAAGAATTAATTCAAATAGATACTACAAATATATTGTTTGTACTTGGTGGTGCATTTGACGGTATTGATGAAGTCATTAAACGCAGACTAGGTGAAAAAGTCATTGGATTTTCAAGTAGTGAAGCATCTAAATATGATGAGGATGCTATCTTAGAACAAATCAGACCTGAAGATTTACAATCATACGGTCTAATTCCAGAGTTTATTGGTCGTGTGCCTATTGTTGCAAATCTAGAAACACTAGATGTTGATGCATTGAAAAATATTTTAACACAACCAAAAAATGCTTTAGTAAAACAATATACAAAAATGTTAGAACTAGATGATGTAGAACTAGAATTTACAGACGAAGCATTGTCTGCAATTAGTAACAAAGCGATTGAGCGTAAAACAGGTGCGCGTGGCTTACGTTCAATTATTGAAGAAGCATTAATCGATATTATGTATGATGTTCCATCTTCTGATGGTGTTGTAAAAGTGGTAATCACTGAAGAAACGATTAATGATGAAAAAGATCCTGAACTATACGATAAAGAAGGAAATCTCGTTAATAAGGAACAAACTTCTGCTTAATAAAATAGTTTGAAAATAAAGGGCTGAATCAAAGCGAATCAATTGATTAGTACTGGTTGCCCTATGAGTTTTGATTAACGTTGTATATATTAGATTATCAAAGTTTTATATTAGTCAATGTTGAAAATTAATACTAAAAGGCTGAGACATTTTAAATGTGTCTTAGCCTTTTTCTTTTAAAATGGAATATAAATCATATAAAAATACATATAAATAAGTGAAATTGTGTAATATAATAATGAAGTGACTTTAATAGAAAAGAGGGTCGGTAATGAAAATAAATCCTAATGAAATAGAATTATTAATCAGTGCGGTAAAGCCTGAACAATATCCTGAAACTGGTTTGAGCGAGGTAGGACTCAGTGGTCGTTCCAATGTTGGTAAATCATCTTTTATTAATAGTATGATTGGACGTAAAAATATGGCACGAACTTCACAACAACCAGGTAAAACACAAACGCTCAATTTTTATAATATTGATAATCAACTGGTATTTGTAGATGTGCCAGGTTATGGTTATGCTAAAGTGAGTAAAAAACAACGTGAAGCGTTTGGAAAAATGATTGAAAAATATATTTCTCAGAGAACGTCTTTAAAACTTGTCATTCAGCTTGTTGATTTGAGACATAATCCTACAGAAGATGATATTTTAATGTATAACTATTTGAAGTATTTTGATATTCCGACATTAGTAGTTGCTACAAAAGAAGATAAAATCGCTAAAGGTAAAGTACAGAAACATTTAGCCAATGTCCAGCGAAAACTTGAAATGGAACCTGAAGATGAAATTATCAGTTATTCTTCTATCCAAGCGAATAAGCAACAACAAGTATGGGATATAATTGCAAAATATATATAGAATGTTGAGAAAACGGTTAAAGCCTATAAATTATGACAACTATTTGAATGTAGATTAGAATATTTCTAATTTACGTGTGCAATATGCTTAACTCAAATGATAATTGTGTTATAATTTAGTTATTGTAATATGTATGGAGGGCGTTATAAATGCATTTAATTGCGATAAGCATTAATCATCGTACAGCAGATGTAGCACTAAGAGAACAAGTTGCTTTTAAAGATGATGCCATACGTTCAGCCAATGTTGATTTATTCGAAACTAAATCTATTTTAGAAAATGTAATATTATCAACTTGTAATCGCACAGAAGTATATGCTGTTGTTGATCAAATTCATACAGGTCGCTATTATATTCAACGTTTTTTAGCGAGAAATTTTGGGTTTGATGTTGAAGAGATTAAAGAAATGACTGAAGTAACTGTGGGGGACGCAGCAGTAAGACATTTATTGCAAGTTACTTCAGGCTTAGATTCTGTAGTGTTAGGAGAAACTCAAATTCTTGGACAAATTAGAGATGCATTCTTTATTGCTCAAGAAGAAGATACAACTGGTACTATATTTAATCATCTGTTTAAACAAGCGATTACTTTTGCGAAAAAAGCGCATAATGAAACGGATATTGCAGATAATGCAGTTAGTGTTTCATATGCAGCAGTTGAACTTAGTAAAAAAGTATTTGGCAAAATTAATAATAAAAGTGCTTTGATTATTGGTGCAGGGGATATGAGCGAGCTATCACTCTTGAATTTGATAGGTTCAGACGTAACTGATGTAACCATTGTTAATAGGACTGTGAGTAAAGCACAGAAATTAGCAACTGCACACAATGTTAAATATGAATCTATAGAGGCACTACCACAACTTTTGGCACATGCGGATATTGTGATTAGTTCAACGAGTTCAGATGAATATATCATTACAAATAGCATGATGGCTACGATTCAATCACAACGGAAAAATGATTCTCTCGTGTTGATAGATATTGCGGTTCCAAGAGATATTGAACCAGGCATAGATACGATTCAAGATGTTTTTAATTATGATGTTGACGATTTGAAAGGTTTAGTAGACGCGAACCTAAAACAACGTCAAAATGCTGCTGATGAAATTTTACAAAGAATTCCAGCAGAAATTGATGCACATAATGAATGGGTTAATATGTTAGGTGTTGTTCCTGTTATTCGCGCGCTTAGAGAAAAAGCGATGGATATTCAAGAAGATACAATGAGTAGTATTGATCGAAAACTCCCTGGATTAACAGAAAGAGAACGTAAAGTGATATCAAAACACACTAAAAGTATCATAAATCAAATGTTAAAAGATCCTATTAAGCAAGCAAAAGAGTTGAGTAGTGACAAAAAAAGTAACGAAAAATTAGAGCTATTTCAAAACATTTTTGACATTGAAGCTGAACAAGCCTATAAACCAAAAGAGAAAAAACGCAATGTAACAACAACAAGTCAAATTTTTAGTTTTGAATAAGTAAATGCAAATGGTGATGATATGCAAGAATTTTCGTTCATTAGATTAAATGAACTTATATTATTAATTTATTTATTTAGCATTGCTTGTTATTTTTATGATTTTTTGAAAAAGCATCATAGAGTTAAAATGATTGGTTTTGTTTCATTGGGGATTGTTTGGATGTTACAAACAATCTCTTTATCTTTATATGTAAATGTAACGAAACAAATTCCATTAGGTAATATATTTGATGTGTTTTTTGCTGTAGCATGGCTTATTATTTCTATTTCCATAGTAATCAATGTGATAAAACAAATAAACTTATCTATATTTTTATTTAATATGATTGGTTTTTTATTTATTGCAATCAATACGTTCCAACCTATGCATTATCAAAGCACTGGTGAAAAACTCAATATTATCAATGAATTGCTTATTGTGCATATAAGTTTGGCGGTAATTAGTTACGCATTATTTACCTTTGCGTTTGTAAATTGTATCTTATATTTAATACAATACAATAATTTGAAGCAAAAACGGTTTGACCAGAAATATTTTAGAATAGGTAGTGTAGCTACGCTTGAACAAGTGGTATTTTACAGTAGTTTAATTGGTTTCATATTCATCATATTAAGTATTGTATTAGGTGCACAATGGGGGTTTAATACATTAGGGGTAAATATCATTGTAGACCCTAAAGTTATTATGTCTTCAATCATAACATTACTATATGGAATTTATTTAATTTTTAGAGTTAAAAAAATGCTAACAAAGCACAAATTAATTTATTTTAATATCATATTGTTTTGTCTTAGTATGATTAATTTATTTTTCGCTTCACATATATCTGATTTTCATCAATGGACAGGTATTTATTGAAGTGTGATTTAGTTGAATGAATAGACTTGTTTCTAGGAGGTTGCGCATGATGCGTAAATTAGTAGTAGGTTCACGAAGAAGTAAGTTAGCTTTAACACAAAGTAGACAATTTATTGATAAATTAAAAATGGTAGATCCAAGTTTAGAAGTGGAAATAAAAGAAATCGTAACGAAAGGCGATCGAATTTTAGATAAACAATTATCTAAAGTGGGCGGAAAAGGTCTATTTGTTAAAGAAATTCAAAATGCCCTATTTAATGGAGAAATTGATATGGCAATTCATTCTTTAAAAGATGTTCCAAGCGTAATTCCAGATGGATTGACTTTAGGATGCATACCTGACAGAGAAAATCCATACGATGCATATATTGCTAAAAATCATGTTCCGCTAGAATCATTGCCAAATCAAAGTATTGTTGGTACCAGTTCGCTAAGACGTGGTGCACAAATACTTGCAAAATATCCACATTTACAAATAAAATGGATTCGCGGTAACATTGACACACGATTGAGTAAATTAAATAATGAAGATTATGATGCCATATTATTAGCTGCAGCAGGGCTAAAACGTATGGGTTGGTCAGATGATATCGTAACATCATATTTAGATGAGCATACTTTGATCCCTGCAATCGGTCAAGGTGCATTGGGTATAGAATGTCGTTCTGATGACAAGGAGCTGCTAGAGCTTCTTGCTAAAGTCCACAATGAGGATGTTGCAGAATGTGTAACTGCCGAACGTACATTTTTAGAACGCATGAATGGAAGTTGCCAAGTGCCTATAGGGGGCTATGCTAGTAAAAATAGTGATGGTACAATAGAATTTACAGGACTAATTATGTCACCTGATGGTAAAGAACGTTACGAACATACCGAGCGCGGGAAGGATCCTGTTGAATTAGGTGAAAAAGTAACAGAAGTCTTAAATACACAAGGTGCGTACGAAATAATAAAAGCACTAAACGAAGAACAATAATCGTTCGAGGTGAAAATAATGAGACCAGTTATAGTTATGACACAAACTTCTAAATTTAAACAAGATGATAAGCATATTTTACACAAGCCGTTTATAGATGTAGAATCTTTATCATTTGATATAAATTTATTAGATGTCGACTATGACTGGCTTATTTTTTCGTCTAAGAACGCAGTGAAGTATTTTCAACCATTTCTATCGCAAGTGAACGTAAAAAATTTTGCTGCAATAGGCGCTAAAACTGCAGAATATTGTAAATCATTGGGATTAGATGTATTATTTTATCCTTCAGATTATTCACAAGAAGGTTTTCTTAAATGTTTTCAAACTGCAAAAAACAGTAAAATATTGATTCCTTCAAGTGCTTATGCACGTCCTTTATTGCAGAGAAGTTTATATCAACAAGGGTATCAAGTTTGTAAAATTGATTTATACCGTCCAGTACCACATACTAAAAATATAGCAGATGTTAAACGTATGATGCGAAATAATGAGCTAGATGTCATTACTTTTGCGAGTTCATCTGCAGTAAAATATTTTTTTGAGCAAAGTGAAACACCGCGATTTAATCATTATTATGTCATAGGTCAACAAACCTTAGACACGGTCAAACAATATGGTTATGATGCAACAACATCAAATATTCAAACGTTAGATTCATTAATAAATAAAGTTGAAGAAAGTTGGGAAAATGATGCAATTTGATAGACATAGAAGATTACGTAGTAGTAAATCTATGAGAGAAATGGTTCGTGAAACACATATACACAAAGAAGATTTAATTTATCCTATTTTTGTGGTAGAACGAGACAATGTTAAAGAAGAAATTAAGTCAATGCCAGGTGTGTATCAACTTAGTTTAAATCTGCTTGATGAAGAAATTAAAGAAGCATATGATTTAGGTATCAGAGGCATCATGTTCTTTGGTGTACCTAATGAAAAAGATGCCATCGGTACAGGCGCTTTTGATCATAATGGTATTGTTCAAGAAGCAACAAGAAAAGCCAAAGCAATGTACAGTGATTTACTCGTTGTTGCAGACACTTGTTTATGTGAGTATACTGACCATGGTCATTGTGGTGTTATTGATGAAAAAACAAATGATGTAGACAATGATAAATCTTTACCATTACTAGTGAAAACTGCTATTTCACAAGTAGAAGCGGGTGCTGATATCATTGCACCAAGTAATATGATGGATGGTTTTGTTGCAGAAATTAGAGCAGGTTTAGATGATGCTGGTTATTATAATATACCAATCATGAGTTACGGTATAAAATATGCTTCTAGCTTTTTCGGTCCATTCCGTGATGCTGCTGAGTCTGCACCTCAATTTGGCGATAGAAAAACGTATCAAATGGATCCAGCAAATAGAAGAGAAGCATTGAGAGAGCTAGACAGTGATTTACATGAAGGTGCAGATATGATGATAGTTAAACCGGCATTAAGCTTTTTAGACATTATTAGAGATGTGCGAAATACGACTAATGTACCAGTAATTGCATACAATGTAAGTGGTGAATATAGCATGACAAAAGCTGCTGCACTTAATGGTTGGATTGATGAAAAACAAGTTGTGATGGAACAGATGATTTCAATGAAACGTGCAGGCGCAGACATGATTATCACATATTTCTCTAAAGATATTTGTAGATATATTGATGAACAATAAGGAGGCAATTTTAAATGGGATATAATAATTCTATAGAAGCAATGAAGACAGCTGAAAACCTAATGCCAGGGGGCGTAAATAGTCCAGTTAGAGCATTTAAATCTGTAGATACACCTGCGATATTTATGGATCATGGAGAAGGTTCAAAAATATACGATATTGATGGCAATGAATATATTGATTATGTTCTAAGTTGGGGACCATTAATCTTAGGTCATAAAAATAAACAAGTTAATGAAAAATTACATGAAGCTGTTGATAATGGAACAAGTTTTGGTGCTTCTACATTAATTGAAAACAAGTTAGCAGAATTAGTTATTGATCGTGTACCTTCCATTGAAAAACTACGTATGGTATCTTCAGGAACAGAAGCAACATTAGATGCATTACGTTTAGCAAGAGGTTATACTGGTAGAAATAAAATAGTGAAATTCACTGGATGTTATCATGGTCATAGCGATTCGCTTTTAATCAAAGCTGGATCTGGCGTTGCAACTTTAGGATTACCAGATTCTCCTGGCGTACCCGAAGGTATTGCTAAAAATACAATATCAGTGCCATATAATGACTTGGCATCATTAAAAGTAGCTTTCGAAGAGTTTGGTGATGACATTGCTGGCGTTATCGTTGAACCAGTAGCAGGCAATATGGGTGTTGTACCACCAGTTGATGGATTCTTACAAGGTTTAAGAGATATCACAAATGAATATGGCTCATTATTAATATTTGATGAAGTTATGACTGGCTTTAGAGTAGGTTATCATTGTGCACAAGGTTACTTTGATGTGATGCCAGATTTAACTTGTCTCGGTAAGGTTATAGGTGGTGGATTACCTGCAGCAGCATTTGGCGGTAAAAAAGAAATCATGGACCATATAGCACCATCAGGTAATATATATCAAGCAGGAACATTATCAGGAAATCCACTAGCTATGACAAGCGGTTATGAAACTTTGAAACAATTAACACCAGAGTCATATGATTATTTCAATAGACTGGGAGATATATTAGAAAGTGGATTAAAAGATATTTTTAAAAAACATAATGTACCCATAACTGTAAATCGTGCAGGTTCTATGATAGGGTATTTCCTGAATGAAGGACCGGTAACTAATTTTGAAGAAGCAAACCAAAGTGATTTAGAAATGTTTAGTCAAATGTATAGAGAAATGGCTAAAGAAGGCGTATTTTTACCACCTTCTCAATTCGAGGGGACTTTCCTTTCTACTGCCCATACAGAAGCGGACATAGAAAAAACATTAGCAGCATTTGATACTGCTTTAAGTCGTATTGTTTAATGTTAGTCATTTAAAAATTTAATGTTGGTATTTACTACTTAGCCAAATTAAACAGTATTTTAAAAGCTTCATTAACAAATATTTAATTGTACTTACTTTTTAGAGTTCTTTTTACCTTAATGGGGCGAGGATTCGAAATCAAATTAAGCATTTTGATTTCTAACTCGCTCCATTGTTTTAGTTAGACATGTATATATAACGATACTAAGGAAAGTTGTGAGCATATGAATAAGCATTTTAAAAATAATATAATCGTATTAATATTAGCGCTTATTTTTAGTTTGGCACTAAATGCTGCCCATGTTTTGCTACCATTTATGTTTGGTCCAATTATTGCTAGTATCGTTTGTATACGCTATTTACATTTAGATATAAAGTGGCCGTTTTGGTTGAGCCAAATCGGGTTAGTGCTTTTAGGTGTTCAAATTGGCTCTACGTTTACTAAAAATGTCATATTTGACATTAAAGATGATTGGCTCACAATTGTTTTAATAACAATTATGTTACTTATTTTAGCACTAATCATTGCTTATTTTTTCAAAAAAATTGCCAATGTAAATACTGAAACGGCAATTTTAAGTGTAATTCCTGGCGCTTTAAGTCAAATGTTAATAATGGCAGAAGAAAATAAAAAAGCGAATATCATGGTTGTTAGTTTAACTCAAACATCAAGAATCATTTTCGTAGTTATATTAGTGCCATTTATTTCGTATTTTTTTCAAAGCCCTGGAAATCATTCAACGTCTGGACAATCTACAGAAGTTTTGACACGGGCTTTAACAATTCCCAATATGGCTTTACTCATTATCGCAATAGTCGCTATTTATTTTGTTATGTCAAAAATAAATTTTCCAACCAAGCAATTACTTGCGCCTATCCTCGTACTGATATGTTGGAACTTAGTTACAGGCGTGACTTTCACATTAGATAATTACATCATTGCTGCAGCACAAATCATATATATGATTCGAATAGGGATACAAATAGCAAAATTACTTGACCAAATGAAAGGAAGAATTGCAATAGCAATAGCATTTCAGAATATTTTATTGATATTATTAGCATTTGTCATGGTCTTGTTTATAGCAACGGTATCTCATCATCAAGTAAATGAACTATTCCTTGGTGCTGCGCCTGGGGGTATGAGTCAAATCGTATTAGTTGCTATTGAAACTGGCGCAGATGTTGCGATGATATCTAGTTATCATATCTTTAGAATTTTCTTTATATTATTTTTAATTGCACCGATGTTAAATTATTTTCTTAAATTTAGAGAAAGTCAACGTGAAAGCAATAAAAATGATTAGAGAAATATAACTTTGTAAATCTTTTATTTTTTTACAATAATTTAATATTTAATATATTGAACAACACATTTCTGTTTGATATTATAGAAGAGAAGTACCTCCAGTACTTCATCCTTTTGACCACTCTTCGGAGTGGTTTTTATAAATTTAAATTTTCATGATTTTATGCATATCATTTATATATTTATGACATCGATTCACTTTTGAAAGATTCCTAGTTGTTTAATCTAAAAACATGAACAAAAGCTCATGCCAGACTAACGACAAAGTCTCTAATGTGCTCCTCCATGTAGACATTTAAAAATAAAAACTATGAGGGAGCATGTCACTTTTTATACCAAAACTAGTTTGATGTTAATGAAAACCCTCACCGTTGTATATATTAGGATTATAAGGACATGATTGTAAGTGAGCGTTATATAGTCCTGCTGCCTCTAAAAATGAGAAGACAGTTACCGGACCTAAAAAACTAAATCCATATTGTTTTAATTTTTTAGAAAGTTCAGTTGCACGTTGATCGACTGTAATCCGTTCACTTGATTGAATATAACCTAAATCGAGTGGTTTATGATCGACATAAGACCATAAAAATTTACTGAAACTGCCGTAATCTTGCTCAATTTTGAAATAACCTTTAGCTTGATTGACAATAGCCTCTAATTTTTTTCTGTTATGAACAATATTAGGAAATGCCATTAACTTATCAATATCTTCTGAAGTCATTTTTACAATTTTAGCTGGATTGAAATTATAAAATGCTTGTTCATACGCTTCTTTTTTCTTTAAAATGGTTAACCAAGATAGACCAGCATGTTGGGATTCTAACGCCATTAATTTAAACAATTTCAAACTATCATATATAGGAGGATGTCCCCAACTTTCATTATGATAATTAATATATACAGGATCTGTAGTGCCGAACGCACATTCATTCATAAATTTCACTCCATTTTATTGACTTATTTTCATATCCATTATACTATAATCAAGTAAAGAAATATTGTCTAATGGGAAGAGTAAATAAGCTGAAATTTAACAGAGAGTACATGGTCGCTGAAAATGTACAGTTTAACTTATTGAAGGTAGCCCTCATTGAACTTTAGCTGAAATTTGTCAAAACAAAGATAATAAAGTAGGTTAAAGCGTGTTTGAGCGTTAATCATAATTTTAAGTGCTTGAAATTATTATGTTAATTTCTTGAATTTAGGTGGTACCACGGTAAACCCGTCCTATTTTATAGGATGGGTTTTTATTTATTTAAGGAGGATTTTAAACATGGAAATGAACCCCAAATATAATCCAAACGAAGTTGAAGCTGGGCGTTATGATCAATGGGTCAGTAATGGCTATTTTAAAGCAGCAGAAGATCATTCAAAAGAAACATATACAATTGTTATCCCACCCCCAAACGTAACAGGTAAATTACATTTAGGTCATGCCTGGGATACAACATTACAAGACATTATAACAAGAATGAAACGTATGCAAGGGTATGACACACTATATTTACCAGGTATGGATCATGCTGGCATCGCGACACAAGCTAAAGTAGAAGCGAAACTCAAAGAAGAAGGTTTATCTCGCCATGACTTAGGTAGAGAAAAATTCCTCGAAAAAGCCTGGGACTGGAAAGAAGAGTATGCTGATTTTATCAGACAACAATGGGCAAAATTAGGTTTAGGTTTAGATTATAGTAGAGAACGCTTTACGTTAGATGAAGGACTTAGTAAAGCGGTAAAAAAAGTATTCGTCGATATGTATAATAAAGGACTCATCTATCGAGGTGAATACATTATCAACTGGGACCCAGTTGCACGTACTGCTTTATCTGATATAGAAGTCATTCATGAAGATGTTCAAGGCAAGTTCTATCATTTCAAATATCCTTACGCAGATGGCAATGGGTATATAGAAATAGCAACTACGCGCCCTGAGACAATGTTAGGTGACACTGCAATCGTGGTGAATCCGAATGATGACCGTTATAAAGATGTGATAGGTAAAACTGTAATCTTGCCTATAATTGGAAGAGAATTACCAATTCTAGCAGATGAATATGTGGATATCGATTTTGGTAGTGGTGCGATGAAAGTTACGCCATCACATGATCCAAATGACTTTGAAATTGGTAACCGTCATGATCTAGAGCGCATTACTGTTATGGATGAGTCTGGTCATATGAATGCACATGCTGGTAAATATCAAGGTATGGATAGATTTGAATGTCGTGAAGCATTAGTAAAAGATTTACAAGAACAGGATTTAGTGATTAAAATTGAAGAACATGAACACTCTGTTGGACATTCTGAACGTTCTGGTGCGGTCGTTGAACCTTATCTATCCACACAATGGTTTGTTAAAATGAAACCATTAGCAGAACAAGCGTTAAATAACCAAAAAACGGATAATAGAATTGATTTTGTACCTCAAAGATTTGAAAAAACATTTAATCGTTGGATGGAAGAAATTAGAGATTGGACGATTTCACGACAATTATGGTGGGGGCATCAAATACCTGCATGGTATCATAATGAAACAGGAGAAATTTACGTCGGTGAAACACCTCCACAAAATTCAGAAGAATGGACGCAAGATGAGGATGTATTAGACACTTGGTTCTCAAGTGCGCTTTGGCCATTTTCAACATTAGGTTGGCCTGATACTGAAAACGAAGATTTTCAACGTTATTATCCAACTAATGTACTTGTAACCGGTTATGATATTATTTTCTTTTGGGTTGCCAGAATGATATTCCAAGGACTTGAGTTTACAGGACAACGACCATTTAATGATGTGTTATTACATGGATTAGTACGTGCTGAAGATGGCCGTAAAATGAGTAAATCTTTAGGCAATGGTGTTGATCCTATGGACGTAATCGATGAGTACGGCGCAGATAGTTTAAGATATTTCTTAGCAACTGGGTCATCTCCTGGTCATGATTTACGTTATTCTACGGAAAAAGTTGAATCAATTTGGAATTTTATTAATAAAATTTGGAATGCTGCTAGATTTAGTCTGATGAATATTGGTGACAATTTCAAAGTTGAAGATGTTGACTTAACTCGTAATTTATCATTAGCAGATAAATGGATTTTAACACGCTTAAATGAAACAATAGATACAGTCACTGATTTAAGTGAACGTTATGAATTTGGAGAAGTTGGCAGAGCTTTATATAACTTTATTTGGGATGAATTCTGCGATTGGTATATAGAAATGAGTAAAATACCTATGAACGGAGAAGATGAAGATCAAAAACAAGTTACACGTTCTGTATTAACATATGTATTAGATAATACGATGAGAATGTTGCACCCATTTATGCCATTTGTAACAGAACAAATCTGGCAAAATTTACCACACGAAGGTGAAACGATTGTCAATGCAGCTTGGCCAAAATCCAATAATGAGTTAGTATTTGATGAAAGTAAAGAAACGATGCAACAACTTGTTGAAATAATTAAATCCGTAAGACAATCACGCTTAGAAGTAGATACGCCATTATCTAAAGCAATTCCAATTTTTATTCAAGCAAAAAATGAAAATATAAAAGAGACTTTATTAAATAATTCAAATTATATTGATAGATTTTGTCATCCAAGTGAGTTGATTATTAAAACTACAATAGATATCCCTGAAAAAGCAATGACATCTATTACTTCTGCTGGTGAAGTCGTATTACCATTAGAAGGCTTGATTGACATGGATAAAGAAATTACGCGCTTAGAAAATGAACTCAAAAAATGGGAAAAAGAGTTAGACCGTGTTAATAAGAAACTAGCAAATGAAAACTTTGTTAATAAAGCACCTGAAAAAATTATTAATGAAGAACGTGAGAAAAAGCAAACATATCAAGAAAAATATGATGGTGTACAAGAACGCATTAATCAATTAAAAGCATAGGAGTCCTTAACATGAATTACCTAGACAGCTTATATTGGATACATGAACGAACTAAATTTGGCATTAAACCAGGTGTTAAACGCATGGAGTGGATGCTAGATAAATTAAACAATCCACAATTTAATATCAATGGTATTCATGTCGGTGGTACAAATGGTAAAGGATCAACAGTTGCCTATTTAAGGTCAGCGCTTGTTGACAATGGATATGAAATTGGGACCTTTACATCTCCTTTTATAGAAACGTTTAATGAACGTATAAGTTTAAATGGTGTACCAATTAGCGATGATGCCATTGTAGAATTAGTTCAAAAGGTAAAACCAGTAAGTGAAGCATTAGAAGCAGAAACAGAACTTGGAACAGCAACAGAATTTGAAATTATTACAACGATGATGTTTCTATATTTTGGAGAAATTCATCCGGTTGACTTTGTAATAGTAGAAGCAGGCTTGGGTATAAAAAATGATTCTACCAATGTATTTAAACCAATACTTAGCATTTTAACGAGTATTGGTTTAGATCATGTTGATATTTTAGGCGACACATATGTAGATATTGCCAAAGATAAAGGTGCAATTGTTAAACCTGAAACACCTGTTATATATGCTGTGAAGAATGAAGATGCACTTAAAGTCATTCGTGATTTTGTAGAACAACAAAATGCAGAAGGTATCGAGTTAGATAGAGATATCAGTGTGATTTCACAAGGTGAGGAATTTACATATCGCTATAAGAATTATGAACTAGAAACGCTTATTTTGGATATGTTTGGTGAACATCAAAAAGAGAATGCAGCATTGGCAATTACAGCATTAATCGAATTAAATGAATCAGGATTAGTGGAATTAGATTTTAACAAGATGATCAATGGGATTGAAGCGGTGCATTGGACAGGAAGAATTGAAAAGGTTAAAGATGATCCATTGATGATTATAGATGGTGCGCATAATTTAGAAAGTATAGAAGCACTCATAAAGACATTAAAAGATTATTATAAAATAGACAATGTGGACGTTTTGTATGCAGCTATTAATGGCAAACCTATCCACGCAATGGTTGATCAATTAAAAACAATTGCTTCTACAATGTATATTACCGATTTTGATTTTCCAAAAGCATGTACAAAAGAAGAAATTTATGATGAAATACGATTCGAGCAAAAAGAAACTGTAGATGATTTTGTTCAATTTATTGAAAACTATGAAGGACAAGGATTAGTCATTACAGGTAGTTTGTATTTCATTAGTGAAGTTAAAGCGAAAGTGAATTTCTAAATATTTTTATTTGAATATCATAAAGCTAGTTACTATTTTACAACTTAACCAAAGGTATTTATTGTTTTTGTTAAATAGTTAACTAGCTTTTTCTACAAATATTTACTATTCTTTAAAAAATGATGTTTTTGTTAAAAAGCTAGGCTCTTGCAGGTATAATAAGCAAGAGGAGGCGATTCATTGCTGTTATTGTTTGTTGTATGTCCTGTATTATTTAGTTTTCTTTACCAGTTATGTTTTGTAGAAACTTTTAAATTAAAGTATTTGGTAAGTAGATCTAAATGTGATTTCTGTAATAAGCAATTGAGGTACAGAGATATCATACCAATATTCAGTTATATTAGACTTTTTGGAAAGGCGTCGTTCTGTAAACAAACGCTTAGTAGATGTTATATCTTAGGTGAAATATTGTCAGTAGTACCAGCACTTTATACACTATTTCATCCAAGTGTACAAGCGTTAAGTACTTTCATATGTTTATATTTATTTCTGCTTGTTTTTGCTCTCTTTGATATACAAACACTTTCTATCCCATTACATATATTTTTAATATTTGCTTTTGTTAGTGCAATAATTTTTGAGGGTCATCTTAATTATTTTGTCATTGTTACATTCTTTCTACACATATTTTATTTCTTGTTCAAACATGCTATTGGATATGGCGATATATTAATTTGTTCACTTTTATCTTACTTAATACCTTATTCCATCTTTATTAACATACTTTTTCTTACTTTCTTACTAGGCAGTGTAATTTCAACGATATTAGTGCTTCAAACAAAAAAACGAAAAATTAAAATACCACTTATCCCATTTATATATCTTGCTTTTTGTATAGAGACAGTTTTATTACATTTAAGAATTTTCGAAGTAGGATTTAGATATTTATGATTAATTCAGGCAACTATAGCGATTAAAAATGCTTAAAAGAGGGTAAAATATAAAAATAATGATTTAAAATCAATTTAAGGTTGATTTGTAACAAAACTCACCTAATATTGAAAGGAAGTTATAAATTGAGTTTAAATAAAAAGTTTCTATTAAATGATGGTACCACATTACCTCATATAGCATTAGGTACAGTTAATATTCAAGGTGGTAAAGGTGTTAAAGAATTAGAAAATGCATTAAATCTAGGTTATAGCGTCATTGATACTTCTACTAACTACAATAATGAAGGGATGGTAGGTGAAGCTATTCGTCGTTCTAGTATTCCTAGAGAAGAAATTTATGTTAGTGCCAAATTACCAGGTTCGGCTCATGAATATGATAAGGCAATTAACTTGATACAAGAATCTCTTTATAGAACAGGTTTAGATTATTTTGATAAATATCTAGTTCATTGGCCTAATCCTAAACAAGGTAAATATGTAGAAGCTTGGCAAGCATTAGTTGATGCTCAAAAATATGGATTAATAAAATCAATAGGTGTATCTAATTTTATGCCTGATCATTTAGATGACATCATTGAGGCAACAGGAGTTACTCCGGTAACTAACCAAATAGAAATTCACCCATACTTTAATAATAGTGAATTAATTGAAGAAAATGATAAGCGTGGTATTTTATCAGAAGCGTGGAGTCCATTGGGTCGTGAGATTAATGATGTGCTAATGAATGATACAATTAAAGAAATTGCTGAAAAATATCATCGTTCTACAGCACAAGTCATTATTAATTGGGTAAACCAAAAACATGTTTTTCCTGTAGTTAAAGCATCACAATATAACCATCAACGTGATAACTTTAAATATCTAGACTTTGAACTATCAGATCAAGATATTGCTAAAATTGATGCATTAGACAAAGGTGAAAATGGTCGTGTTGAAGGACAAAATCCTTATGAATACGAAGAGTTTGTATAATAGAATTTAAAGTTACATTTAAGTACTAAAATCTTTAGAAGCTTAGTATTTTAAAAATCTGTGTTTGCTAACTCCTAAAAGCGGGCAATAGAATTGATTAATTTTAGTCGATTTTATTCTCGCTTTTTAATATATTTAAATAACATAAGTATAAATCTGCTAACAGTATAGCATATGCTATTTTAATATTTAAAAATATGATAATATCAAGAAAAGGGAGGGAACTCATAAAATGGCAGAAAAGAAATTCCCAAAAGATGCAATGCGCGTTTTAAAAGAGACAAGCCGTACGTTTTATATTCCAATTACTTTTTTAGAAAAAGAACTAAAACATTCTGTAGCTTGTGCATATTTAGTTATGCGTGCAATTGATGAAATTGAAGATCATGAAGAAATTAGTAATGATTTAAAGTATCATTTGTTAATGAAAATTAGCGATTTACTTAAAACACCTTTTGATTCAGAAAAATATTTAGAAATCATAAATCCAGTCAAAGATAAATTACCAGAGGTTACAGTAAGATTGGAAGATTGGTTGGATGCTTGCCCTGAACACACACGGTCAATCGTTAGAGAATCTTCTAGTGAAATGGCGTATGGTATGGCAAAATGGGCAAAAGCTAATTGGAGAATTAAATCTCGCGATGATTTAGATGATTATACATATTATGTGGCTGGGCTTGTAGGTGTAATGCTATCTAAACTCTGGGATGTTTGTGCAAACGTTAAAACAGATAGAGATTTAGCGATAGGCTACGGTAGAGGACTCCAGGCTGTCAACATCCTTCGTAACGAGGAAGAAGATCTTGAAGAACGTGACGTAAGCTTTGTTCCAGATGGTTGGACTCGCGCAGATTTATTTGCATATGCTGAAGAAAATTTAGCAAAAGCCGATGAATACATGAAGGCTATAAATAAAAGAACGATATTGTTGTTCTGTCGTTTACCATTAGCGTTCGCACATAAAACATTAAAAGCAATGAAAAATGGACGTGAAAAAATGACACGTGAAGAAGTTGAAAAAACAGTAGAAGAAGTTAAAAAAGAAGAGTAGTTTGATTAAAAGCATAGTTATTTTAATATGTAAGATTTACATGTTGAAATTTACTATGCTTTTTAATTATATATAAAATGTATGATTTTATTTGTCGAATTTTAACGCACTATTATGAGATATCTTTGAACAGACATTAATTTAAGGATGGATTCAGTTATGAATAGAACGACACTATTAAGTTTATTAAATTTTGTATTTTTAATAATATTTGCTTTAGCATTTTTAACTAATATATTTGGGAAACTCACAATATATTTCATCATCATACTTCCTTTAATCATACTTGGATTAGGCATTTTCATTTTAATAGATAGTTTTAGAAAATATCAGCATGATAGTAATTATTTTGATAATCATAAATTTTAATGATGCAACTGTTTCATATTGAATTAAAAATTTTTAGCTAGAAATTAACAATTATTAGATTAATGAGAAAAAAGTCTACATGAGATATTATTCGTAGTAGAATAAATACATCTCACTTTTGAAATCTTCTAAAGAATCTTATTCCAATGACATTACAAATGATTAAGTTTACCAATATTGTAATACATCTAGATTATTTCATAGGAGTTGTTATTTATTGAAAATAAATGAACTTGCAGATCATCAAAAACCAAGAGAACGTATGTTGAGTCAGGGTGCTAGGTATTTATCACATGCTGAATTATTAGCTATTCTAATTAATACAGGTAGAAAAGGTAGTTCAAGTTTAGACATAGCTAATGAATTACTAAAATCAGTAGATAATTTAAAAGAGTTAAAAGCATTATCCATTAACGATTTAAACAAAGTAAAAGGTGTGGGACTGTATAAAGCACTTATATTGAAAGCAGCATTTGAATTAGGAGAGCGCATACATTCTGGAAGCGTCGATGATAAAATTCAAATCACTAGCCCTAAAGATGTGGCGGACTTTATGATGGGTCAGATGGAACACTTAAAACAAGAAAAATTTATTGTACTTTTCTTAAATTCCAAAAATATCGTTATAAAAAAGAAAACAATATTTATAGGTACGTTAAATGCTTCAATCGTACATCCAAGAGAAATATTTAGTGAAGCGATTAAATGTGCCAGTAATGCGATTATCGTTTTACATAACCATCCATCTGGTGATACAACACCTTCAAATGAAGATATTAAAACCACCGAAAGACTTAGAGAATGTGGACAACTTTTAGGTATTGATTTATTAGACCATGTCATTATAGGAGACCATGAATATTTAAGTATGGTAGAAGAAGGATATTTTGATTAAACTGTGTTAGTTTAAATGGAGTTAATATTGCTGATGATATTGAATGGCTCTGTCATTATATACTAAATAGTTATTTTATATCCGAGACATCAAATTAGCTGGTTAAGCAGTAGGCAATATACTTTTAGTTGCGCTATTATTACCTGTGATTTATTAAATGCAAATGATTAAAATGATTATAATGCATTTATATAGTACTATTTTGATTTTGACGGTTGGCGGTATAGTTTCATCAACGCGTCTTAATTTTTGAAAGATTAGGATTATTCATTTTTAGTACGGTCGTCGTTAGATTAATTTGGGCGTTATTATTGTGTGCTTGTTATTAATGTAAGCGTGTAATTGCGAAAACAGTCATATGAATTAAAAAAAAGGCGCTTATTGGACATCAATGTCTATAAGCGCTAAAATTTTAATTTATAAAACCGAAAAATTGATTATAATTTTCCATTAACCAAAGAATGCCTTGGTATCCTAGGTAAATACATAATACAATTATGCCAACATAGATTAAAAATCTTAAAATAGATAAACCTATTCTAAATAATAAGATAACTAAGAGTGCAAGCAGGATTATAGATAAAATACTCATTGTCTATTCACTCCTTTTAATATAGTTTAATATTAATGCATGAAACATACATCGGTCTATAGTTAAAATATAAATACACCTATAGTCTGATGATAAACTTTATTAAACATACTATAATTTTGATGAGTAAAATAGGAGGATGGTTCATGCGTTTCATATTTAGCATTATAAAGAATATTATAGCTATTATTGCCATTATAGTAATTGTATTTTTCGCACTCAAATACGCGCCTTTTTTAAAAGACCAAGATTGGAATCCAATGCACAATGATGAATCATCCTTAAATAATAGCGCAAATAAAGGGCATCTAACAGGTGGACAAAGATATTCAGTGGAAGATAATGATATTTTAAATAACGTTCCACTTAGTCAAACGAAGAATATGTTTAATTGGATTGATAAACGAGAGTTTATGTCAGTAACTGGTATTGAAAGAATGGGATATAACGACTCTTATTTGGCTGGGCAACGTGGCGATGAATTTATTATATATAAATTTGGTTCTGAATCTATGAGAGTTTATAAAACTGAAATAGAGATGAATCAAGACCTTAATCAATTAGGTGAACATATAGAATTAAAGCCAGCATCAAATTATGAGTAATGGATTTGAATTCTTTTAATAAATAAGTTAGCCTTATATAAGTAATAAGAAAAGGTTGGTGTTTATAATGAGTGAAAAATCTAATGAAAAAAAAGCAGACGAACAAGCAAAAGCACAAAATTTATTTGCACGTTGGCGTAAAGAAGAAACGCTTTATAAAGAAGATGAAAAAGAATCTAGTAAGTCTAACGACTCTAAAACATCATCAGATGAAGAAAAAAATTAGATTTATTTTATCAAGTACTAAAAGTTAATCGAATGTGTATGTAAGAGCAGTTTACACTGCTTCTAAGCATTTCTTAGATTTTAAAAAATAAATAGGATAAATAAGCAGGACGAGTTTTAAAGTCGATTTGGATATGATTGATTTTGACTCGTTCTTTTTTTATGCGGTTGGATATTTATTGAAATGAATAATGGGTTACCTTGACGTTATTTTTAGTTGCCTATTATAAAAATTAATTGATGTGTTAAAATCAATACTAAATAATACACTATTCTATATAATTACTGCTATAATACAAGTTATCACAATGTTTGAATATAAAATATAATAAACTTATCTTCATATTTAAATCCGTAAATAAATTTTGTTCTATATTCTTTATGTTCGTGCTTTATTTCGTTTTAGTAGTAATATAAAATGATAAGAAGAAGATAAAATAGTTGGTTAATAGAGGTGTTTAGGTTGTCAAAGTTTTTTAGAAACAACAAATTGATTGTTATATTATGTGCAATCATTGTGTTTATAGCCTTGATTGGTGTGTCATTACGCTCACAATCACAATCACATGTTGAACAATATGTGGGAGATACGGTTGCTTTTGGCCAAAAAGCTGTGAGTTATCCAGTCCACTTTGTTACTGGATCTATCAATAGTATTTTTTCTAATGGCGACTCCAAAAAGCAATCAAGTGAAATAAAACAGTTAGAAGCAGAAAATCAAAGGTTAAAATCAGAAAATAAAAAGTATAAAAAAGAATTAGATATTGAAGATATATCTAAATTTGATCCAATTTCAAGCACAGTTCTTTCAAGAAATCCTGATCAGTGGATGAATACATTAGTGATTAATCAGGGTGCAAAAGATGGCATCAAAAATAATATGGCAGTAATGACTTCTGATGGATTAGTTGGACGTATCTCTAAAGTGAATCAATTCTCTTCACAAGTAGATTTAATATCAACAAATACAAGGGCGAATCGCTTATCTGTCAATATTCAACATGATGACAAAAATGTGTTTGGTCTCATAGACCATTATGATGCTAAAACTGAAGAGCTAGTAATATCTGATATAAACAATAAAGACAGTATTAAAAAAGGAGATAAAGTAGTTACAAGTGGATTAGCTGATCAGCTTCCAACAGGGTTATACATAGGTGAAGTAGCAAAAGTTGAAAATGATGAGTATGGCTTATCTAAAGAAGTTAGAGTGAAAACTGGTACTGATTTAGCTGATTTAAGCCATGTTTATGTTGCTAAAAGAGACCCTAATACGGTGCCTGATACTGAAAGTGGTGATAATTAATGCGTACGTTTTACTACTTTCTTATTGGTATCATTCTTTTTTATATTGATACTGCAATTGCACTAGTGATACCTATGCAAATTTCTGGAAATGAAATCATCTTCGTGCCTCATTTAACGATAATGTACATCTTAATCATGAGTGTCTATAGAGGTTTTGGTGTAGCAATGGTTTTCTCAATTGTCTTAGGATTAATTACCGATTTATATTATGGAAGTTTTTACGGACTATATTTATTTGGTTATATTTTATTAGTTGTCATCATGGATTTTTTCTTCAAAGTATTTTATCGAGATCATTCGATGCTATTTACAATCGTATTGTTGAGTACACTCGTGTTAGAAATTTATGTAGCAATTATATATAGTGCTTTAGGATTAGTTCAATTTAATTTATTTGAATTTGTGATTTTTAGAATGTTACCGACGTTTATACTTAACTTTATTTTATTAATTATTTTGTATCCGCTAATAACAAAATTTCTCAAAAAAATCCAATTGAAGATTGACAGTAAAAGATTGTAATGCTAAAATGCAGTAGTTGAGTAGTTTCTAGCTACATACAACCGCTCAAATTCAGGTTCAAGTACAGTGATGTCACCTGATTTTGGCGTGACTTAAATTATAGGAGGTGCAAAGTATGTTTGCTATTATTGAAACAGGTGGAAAACAAGTAAAAGTTGAAGAAGGACAAGAAATTTTCGTTGAAAGATTAGACGTAAATGAAGGTGATTCTTTCACTTTTGATAAAGTATTATTTGTAGGTGGAGATTCAGTTAAAGTTGGTGCGCCAACAGTTGAAGGTGCAACAGTTACTGCTACTGTAAACAAACAAGGTCGCGGTAAAAAAATTACTGTATTCACTTATAGACGTCGTAAAGACTCTAAACGTAAAAAAGGTCATCGTCAACCATACACTAAATTAACAATCGACAAAATCAACGCATAATTATGATTAAAGTAGATGTTACATTAAATGATTCGGGCCAAGTAACAGACGTTGTCATGGATGGTCATGCCGAACATGGTGAGTATGGTTATGACATTGTATGTGCAGGAGCATCTGCAGTTATTTTCGGTAGTGTTAATGCTATAATGGGATTAACAACCGAGAAACCCGACATTGACTATAGTGATGACGGTGGATACTTCCATGTTAGAAGTGTCGATACACATAACGAAAAAGCGCAATTAATTCTTCAGGCAATGTTAGTCTCTTTGCAGACAATTGAAGAAGAATACAAAGAAAATATTAGATTAAATTATAAGTGAGGTGCAACCAAATGTTAAAATTAAACTTACAGTTCTTCGCATCTAAAAAAGGGGTAAGTTCTACAAAAAACGGACGTGACTCTGAATCAAAACGTTTAGGTGCTAAGCGTGCGGATGGTCAATTCGTTACTGGCGGTTCTATTTTGTTCCGTCAACGTGGTACTAAAATTTATCCTGGTGAAAATGTTGGTCGTGGTGGCGACGATACATTATTCGCTAAAATCGACGGCGTTGTAAAATTCGAACGTAAAGGTCGAGACAAAAAACAAGTATCTGTATACGCAGCTGCTGAGTAATTTTTGTTAATGTTAACACCAGAAGTGATGACTTCTGGTGTTTATTTTTGTCTTTATTTTCTAGTTATCTAGAAAATGCTATAATATACAAGATATGTAAATTAAATTTAGTAAAAAAGAGGTGAAATCATGTTTGTTGATCAAGTTAAAATATCACTTAAAGCTGGTGATGGTGGTAATGGCATAACTGCATACAGAAGAGAAAAATACGTACCATTTGGTGGACCAGCTGGTGGTGATGGTGGTAACGGAGCTTCAATTGTGTTCGAAGTAGATGAAGGTCTAAGAACGTTATTAGATTTCAGATATCAAACACATTTCAAAGCTAAAAGAGGTGAAGGTGGCCAAAGTAGTAATATGCACGGGAAAAACGCTGAGCATTTAGTATTAAAAGTGCCACCAGGTACAATCATTAAAAGTGTTGAAACTGAAGAAGTATTAGCAGATTTAGTAGAGAATGGACAGCGTGCTACAGTTGCTAGAGGCGGTCGTGGTGGTCGTGGGAATTCACGCTTTGCTTCTCCACGAAACCCTGCACCAGATTTTAGTGAAAATGGTGAACCAGGTGAAGAAATTGAGGTTACTTTGGAATTAAAACTACTTGCAGATGTTGGTTTAGTCGGTTTCCCAAGTGTTGGGAAATCTACATTACTATCAACAGTTTCTAAAGCAAAACCAAAGATTGGAGCTTATCATTTTACGACTATTAAACCTAACTTAGGTGTTGTCTCTACCAAAGATCATCGAAGTTTTGTGATGGCGGATTTACCTGGTCTTATACAAGGCGCTTCTGAAGGTATCGGATTAGGTCATCAGTTTTTAAGACACGTTGAGAGAACCAAAGTAATTGTGCATATGATTGATATGAGTGGTTCAGAAGGTCGAGATCCTTACGAAGATTATCAAATTATTAATGAAGAATTAAAAGCTTATGAACATAGATTAGAAGATCGACCACAAATAGTTGTTGCTAATAAAATGGATATCCCCGATGCAGAAGATAATCTAACTATTTTTAAAGAACAATTAAATGATACCAGTGTACGTATTATTCCGTTGTCTACAGTAATGCACGACAATATTGATGAATTATTATATGCTATTGCTGATACACTAGAAGAAGTTAAAGATGTAGATTTTAATAAGGAAGAAGAAGATTTGGGTGTTAATAGAGTTGTCTATAAACACACGCCTAGCCAGGATGCATTTACGATTACAAGAGACGATGATGCTGCTTACGTAGTGAGTGGTAAAGCCATAGAAAGAATGTTCAAAATGACTGACTTTAATAGTGATCCAGCCGTTAGACGTTTTGCGCGTCAAATGCGTTCAATGGGTATTGACGATGCACTACGTGAACGTGGTTGTGAAAATGGAGATATTGTAAGAATACTTGGTGGAGAATTTGAATTTGTTGAATAGGAGTGCTTGATATGGACAAAAATGAAAATAAAAAGTTTTATTTAATTCGTGAAGATGTTTTACCTGAATCAGTGGTTAAAACTTTACAAATCAAAGAAGTTTTGAAAAATGACCCATCATTGTCCATATTCGAAGCAGTGAAGCAATTCGATTTATCCCGCAGTGCGTTTTATAAATATCGAGACACGATATTTCCAGTTGACGAAAAATTAGAGGAAACAAGAGAGTTTACATTGATATTGTATGTAAATGACATCATAGGTATGTTAGCCAAAGTTTTAAATACACTTTCTAAATTAGATTTGTCAGTGCTGACGATTCATCAAAGTATACCGATGGACGGTAGAGCTACCATTACACTATCATTAGATGGTAAAGACACAGATTTAGAAATAGATGAAGTTATAAATTCATTGAAAAAGATTGAACATATTTCTAATGTTGAACTCATTAGTATGACTATATAAGGAAGTGTGACTGTGTACGCATATATTAAAGGAACTTTAACTGTTTTAAATCCTACTCATGTAGTGTTAGAAGCTTCAGGTGTAGGTTATGAGATTCAAACGCCAAACTCATATCGATTTCAAAAATATAAAGATCAAGAGATTTTAATCCATACTTCATTGATTGTAAGAGAAGATGCACAGCTGCTTTATGGCTTTATTAATCAAGAGGAAAAAGACATGTTCTTAAGTTTAATTAAAGTGACAGGCATCGGTCCTAAATCAGCATTAGCAATTTTAGCTAGTAGCTCACCAAATGAAGTGAAAGTTGCAATTGAGAATGAAAATGATGCTTATTTAACAAAATTCCCAGGTATAGGTAAAAAAACAGCGCGTCAAATTGTTTTAGATCTTAAAGGTAAAGTACAAATAACTGAGGAAGATAGCAGTCACTTATTTAATGTAGAACATGATAATCAGCAAAATTCTGCTATTGTTAAAGAAGCGTTACTAGCTTTAGAAGCGCTAGGTTATTCTAAGAGAGAGTTAAATAAAGTTGAAAAAACTTTAAATAAAGAATCTTTTGACTCAATAGACGATGCAGTGAAGCGTGGTTTACAATTGCTCATAGCTTAAGTTTGTTGAAATTTTAAGAAGGGGGAATTACAAATGGATGATAGAATGGTAGATCAATCTATGCATGAAGATGAATCATCATTTGAGTTATCTTTAAGACCAGAAAGATTACGCCAATATATAGGACAGTCAACGATTAAATCAAATTTAGAAGTTTTTATCAAAGCAGCTAAAATTAGGAAAGAACCGTTAGATCATGTGCTATTATTTGGCCCCCCTGGATTAGGCAAGACAACTTTATCCAATATCATCGCGAATGAAATGGAAGTTAATATTAGAACCATATCTGGCCCATCTATTGAAAGACCGGGTGACTTAGCAGCCATTCTGTCTAGTTTACAACCTGGAGACGTGTTGTTTATCGATGAAATACACAGGTTAAGTAGTGTTGTGGAAGAAGTTTTATATCCAGCAATGGAAGATTTCTTTCTTGATATTGTTATAGGTAAGGGAGAAGAAGCGCGAAGTATACGTATAGACTTGCCGCCTTTTACATTGATAGGTGCTACAACCAGAGCAGGAAGCTTAACTGCGCCTTTACGTGATCGATTTGGTGTTCATCTGAGATTAGAATATTATAGAGAAGATGAATTAAAAGAAATTATAATACGCACCGCAGAAGTATTAGGTACGACTATTGATGATGAAAGTGCAATTGAACTTGCGAAAAGAAGTAGAGGTACACCGAGAGTTGCGAACAGACTGTTAAAACGTGTAAGAGATTTTCAACAAGTTAAAGAAGATGAATTGATTAGTATTGATACGACAAAACAATCACTAGCATTGTTACAAGTTGATGATGAAGGATTAGATTATATTGATCATAAGATGATGAACTGCATCCTAGAACAATATAAAGGTGGCCCAGTAGGTTTAGATACAATTGCTGTTTCTATTGGAGAAGAACGTGTCACAATAGAAGATGTTTATGAACCATTTTTAATACAAAAAGGTTTTATTGAACGTACACCAAGAGGGCGTAGAGCGACAGCTTATGCTTATGAACATTTTAGTAAGAATGGAAAGAAGGAATAGTTTTGGATATTGAAGCATTTGATTATCATTTGCCAGAATCATTAATCGCTCAAACGCCTCTAAAAACTAGAGATGAGAGTAGATTGCTTGTGCTTGGTAGAAAAACTGGAAATATTGTGCATAAACACTTTAAAAATATCATTGATTATTTAGAAGCAGGAGATACATTAGTACTTAATGACACAAAAGTCATGCCTGCACGCTTATTTGGTTTGAAAGAAGAAACAGGTGCAAAAGTGGAAATGCTGATGCTAACGCAACTCGAAGATAATGACTGGGAAGTCTTATTGAAACCAGCAAAAAGAATTAAAGTAGGAGACAAATTGTCTTTTGGTGAAGGCAAAATAGTAGCTGAATGTATCGAAACATTAGATCAAGGCGGAAGAATCATGCGTTTAAACTATGAAGGTATATTACAAGAGCGCTTGGATGAATTAGGCGAAATGCCCTTACCTCCTTACATTAAAGAGCGTTTGGATGACCCAGATCGTTATCAAACCGTTTATGCAAAAGCATCCGGATCGGCGGCGGCTCCTACAGCTGGACTTCACTTCACCGATAAACTACTTGAGCAATTGCAAGCTAAAGGTGTTAATATCGCATTCATTACTTTGCATGTTGGATTAGGTACATTTAGACCTGTGAGTGTTGAAAATATAGATGATCACGAAATGCATAGTGAATATTATCAGATGGATCAAGATACGGCAGATTTACTAAACCATACAAAATCAAATGGGCATCGTATTATTTCAGTAGGTACGACTTCTACTAGAACATTGGAAACAATCATGCAATCACGTAACAATTTTGTAGCAGACAGTGGATGGACTGATATTTTTATCTATCCTGGCTTTAAATTTAAAGCGATAGATGGATTAATTACCAACTTTCACTTGCCGAAATCCACATTAGTTATGTTAGTTTCTGCATTTAGTTCAAGAGATTACATACTGAACGCCTATCAACAGGCAGTCAAATTGGAATATAGATTTTTTAGTTTCGGCGATGCAATGTTAATTTTATAGGAATGAAACGAAAGGAGTTTTTGTATGCCAGCTGTAACGTATGAACATATAAAAACATGTAAACAATCTGGAGCAAGATTAGGAATCGTGCATACACCTCATGGATCGTTTGAAACACCAATGTTTATGCCTGTTGGAACCAAAGCCACAGTGAAAACGATGAGCCCTGAAGAATTGCATCAGATGGAAGCAAAAATAATATTAGGAAATACATATCATTTGTGGTTGCAACCAGGAAATGATATTATCAAAAAGAGTGGGGGATTACATCAGTTCATGAACTGGAATGGTCCAATACTGACAGATTCAGGTGGTTTTCAAGTATTTAGTTTAAGTAATTTAAGAAAAATTACTGAAGAAGGTGTTGAATTCCGTCATCATACTAATGGTTCGAAATTATTCTTGAGTCCTGAAAAATCAATGCAGATTCAAAATGACCTTGGTTCAGATATTATGATGGCATTTGATGAATGTCCACCTATGCCAGCTGAATATAAATATGTAAAAGATTCAATCGAAAGAACAAGTAGATGGGCTGATAGATGTTTACAAGCGCATCAAAGACCCGAAGATCAAGCTTTATTTGGTATTATCCAAGGTGGAGAATATAAAGATTTACGTCAACAAAGCGCTGAAGAGTTAGTGGCGTTGGATTTTCCTGGATATGCAATTGGAGGTTTATCTGTTGGAGAACCAAAGCCAGTAATGTATGATATGGTCTCGCATACACAACAATTTATGCCTAAAGACAAACCGCGCTATTTAATGGGTGTGGGTTCGCCAGATGCATTAATAGAATGTAGCATTCGAGGTATGGATATGTTTGATTGTGTATTACCTACGCGTATTGCACGTAATGGTACATGTATGACTTCACATGGCCGTGTTACTATAAAAAATGCTAAATATGCTGAAGATTTAGGTCCACTTGATGATAATTGTGACTGCTATACTTGTAAAAATTATAGTAGAGCATACATAAGGCATTTAATAAAAGCAGAAGAAACTTTTGGTATCCGTCTTACTACTTATCATAATTTACATTTCTTGCTGAAATTAATGGAAAACATCCGACAAGCTATTCGTGATGATCGTTTACTTGATTTTAAAGAAGAATTTTTTGAACAGTATGGACTAAATGTAGAAAACCCAAAAAACTTTTAAAAGGGAGCAATAACTATATGCAATTTACTTCATTGATATTACCGATATTATTATTAGTATTAATGTGGTTCTTCTTAATTAGACCACAACAGAAAAAGGCTAAAGAGCATCGTGAAATGATTAGTCAGATTTCATCTGGACAACACGTTACGACTATAGGTGGCATTAAAGGAACTGTACGTAGCGTTGACGAAACTACAGTTGTATTAACTTTAAATGGCAACGGTACAGAAATTACTCTAGAAAAGCCAGCTATTAAACAAGTTGATCCTTCATAAATCACGTTATAATTACGAACTGATATATACTATCAGTTCGTTTTTTGTTTAACAAAACCTAAAGATATTGGACTTTAAAGATATAGTTGGTGTTATAATGAAAGATAGACAAAAGCAAATATTTTATATAGCTTAAGTAATCATTACAATTGATAACACTTACATTTAAAAAGAAGTTACAAATAAGTTAAGTTTGTTTTTACACTACATGTAATGTGTTAAAATATGTAAGGTTATTGAGAAAAAGTTTAATCGTCGAGTGAATGATAAAGATGGCGATTGAATTCTGAAAAAATTATAACATAAGCTTACAATGAGGTGTTCAAGTGAAGAAGAGTAGTAGAATAGTTGCATTTATATTACTTGTGGTTCTATTGTTAGGCGGGATAGGACTTACATATAAAAATGTAGTTAAAAATGTCAGCCTCGGATTAGATTTACAAGGTGGTTTTGAGGTTTTATATCAAGTTGATCCTTTACAAAAAGGAGATAAAATTGATGATAAAGCTGTCAAAGCCACAGCAAAAACACTTGAAAACCGTGTGAACGTTTTAGGGGTTTCTGAACCTAAAATTCAAGTGGAAGATAAAAATAGAATCCGTGTACAATTAGCAGGTATAAAAAATCAATCTCAAGCTAGAGAAATTTTATCATCACAAGCTAATTTAACGATTCGTGATGCTGATGACAATATCAAACTTACGGGTAAAGATATACAACAGGGTTCAGCGAAACAAGAATTCAAACAAAATACGAATCAGCCCGCGGTTACTTTTAAATTAAAAGATAGTGATAAATTTAAAAAAGTAACAGAAGAAATTTCAAAAAAAGATGAAAATGTCATGGTTGTATGGCTAGATCACGAAAAAGGTGATACTTACCATAAAGAAATGAATAAAAAAGATCCAAAATACGTGTCTGCTGCTTCAGTTGACAAACCTATCAATTCAGATAGTGTGGAAATTTCTGGTGGATTTAAAGGTGAAAAAGGGATTGAAGAAGCAAAACAAATTGCTGATTTATTAAATTCCGGGTCATTACCTGTAGATTTAAATGAAATTTACTCAAATTCAGTAGGTGCACAATTTGGACAAGATGCATTAGATAAAACCATATTTGCTGCGGCAATTGGTATTGCAGTTATTTATTTATTTATGTTAGGTTTCTATCGTTTACCAGGATTAGTAGCTGTTATTGCACTTACTGTTTATATTTACTTAACATTAGTAGCATTTAATTTCATTTCTGGTGTCTTAACGTTACCAGGCCTTGCAGCTTTAGTGTTGGGTGTCGGTATGGCAGTCGATGCGAATATTATCATGTATGAACGGATTAAAGATGAACTGAAAATTGGACGAACACTTAAACAAGCTTACAAAAAAGCGAATAAAAGTTCATTCTTAACCATAGTAGATGCGCAGCTTACAACTGTGATTGCTGCTGCTGTATTGTTCTTCTTTGGTGAAAGTTCTGTTAAAGGTTTCGCAACGATGTTGTTACTTGGCATATTAATGATTTTTGTAACAGCAGTATTTTTATCCAGATGGTTGCTATCATTGCTTGTTTCTTCAAATTTCTTCAAAAAATCATCTTGGTTGTTTGGTGTGAACAAGCATCATATTGCAGATATAAATGAAGGTAAGGAAGTTCATGATTTAAAAACCCCTTATGAGCGTTGGGATTTCATGAAGTTAGCCAAGCCATTGTTGTCACTAAGCGTACTAATTTTAATTGTGGGTGCAGTGATACTGTTTATTTTCAAACTAAACTTAGGTATTGATTTTACAAGTGGTACAAGAGTTGACTTTGAATCAAAAGATAAAATATCTGAAGCGAAAGTGACAAAAACACTTGAAGATCAAGATTTTAAACCTACACAAGTTTCTTTAGGTGAAAATGGTAAAAATGCAACAGTACAATTTAAAAATGATTTATCTAAAGATGAAGTTTCAAAAATTAAGAACACAATTGATAAATCATTTGGCAATGATCCAACAGTAAATACTGTTTCACCAGTTATAGGTCAAGAATTGGCTAAAAATGCGATGATGGCATTATTATATGCTGCCATTGGTATCATTATTTATATCACTTTCAGATTTGAATGGCGTATGGGACTGTCTTCAGTACTAGCATTATTACACGATGCATTTATGATTGTGGCAGTTTTCAGTCTATTTAGATTAGAAGTTGATATTACATTTATTGCAGCCGTGCTAACTATCATTGGTTACTCAATTAATGATACGATTGTAACGTTTGACAGGGTGCGTGAGAACTTGCATAAAATAAAAGTGATTACGAAACCTGAACAAATCGATGATATTGTCAATAGATCGATTCGTCAAACAATGACGCGTTCTATCAATACAGTGCTGACAGTGATTATTGTTGTAGTTGCACTATTAGCATTCGGTGCACCAAGTATTTTCAATTTCTCATTAGCGTTGTTAATTGGTTTAATATCTGGTGTGTTCTCATCAGTATTTATAGCTGTTCCTTTATGGGGAATTATGAAAAAACGTCAGCTTAAAAAATCAGACGACGATAAACTTATTGTATATAAAGAGAAAAAATCAAATGATGAAAAAATATTAGTTTAATTAATATCTAATAGGTACTAACTTAAAAATCAATCATAAATCAGTATGGGAGAAAAAGCCCGTTTCTAAAATAGATGACTAATCCGTGGTAAAAGCGGATTAGTCATTTTTTATATTGAATGTATTGTAATTTTTGACTATGCATGTACTCATAGATAAATGATTTATTTATGTCATAAACTATTCAACTATTAAGAATAGGAGTTTTAAGTTATGGTTGAATTAAAGGTTACTACTTTTTATTTTTTGGATTCTTTTGTATAATTGCTTGTGGAAATGAGGGAGAATAGTATGATTAAATCAAAATATAATTGGGACGTTAAATTACCTGAAGTTGAAATATCAGATCATATTTCAGCAGATTTAAAGCTAACTCCTATTGTAAAAAAAGTTTTGGAAAGTAAAGGTATTACAGATGAAACCGATATTCGTAATCTTTTAGAAGGAGTCCAAATGACACATGATCCTTGGAAGATGAGCGATATGGAAAAAGCTATTGAACGTATCAATGTGGCGATAGATCAAAATCAAAAGATTTTAGTATATGGTGACTATGACGCGGATGGTGTTACTTCAACGACTATATTGGTCACTACATTGAAAGAACTTGGTGCCCATGTAGGTTGGTATATACCAAATCGTTTTTCTGAAGGTTATGGTCCTAATGAATTGGCTTTTAAGAATGCCTATGATGAGGGGATATCTTTAATCATAACCGTAGATAATGGTATTCAAGGACATCATGAAATACAAATGGTTCAAGACTTGGGTGTTGATGTTATTGTCACAGACCACCATGAAATTGGTGAAACGATGCCTAATGCATACGCTATTGTCCATCCAATGCATCCTGAGTTTGAATATCCTTTTAAATATTTATGTGGTGCGGGCGTTGCTTATAAGCTAGCTCAATGTTTATTGGAAGAACCACCTGTTTATTTTTTAGGTTTGGTTGCAATTGGAACAATCGCTGATTTAGTATCTTTAACGGATGAAAATAGAACATTGGTTCAAAACGGTTTAGCATCATTAAATAAATATTGTCCTCCATCAATAAAAGCTATACTTAACCAAGCAGGTTATAATGATGAAATCAACGAGGAGACCGTCGGGTTTATTATAGGGCCTCGATTAAATGCTGTTGGTCGATTAGAAGATGCTGCACTTGCTGCAGAGCTACTAATGACTGAAACAGAAGATGAAGCGATGTTTTTAGCCGAACAAGTTGAATTTTTTAACCAAGAGCGTAAAGACATCGTGTCTCAAATTACCGAAGAAGCACTTGTAATGGCAGAAGAACAAGTACAGCAAGGCTCAAAATTTTTATTGTTAGCCAAAGCAGATTGGCATGAGGGTGTACTTGGTATTGTAGCGTCAAAAATTGTGGAAACATACAGTCTACCAACATTAATTTTAAATATAGATGAAGCTCAAAATCACGCAAAAGGTTCAGCTCGAAGCATCGATCAAGTGTCGATGTTTGAAATTTTAAGTGATTATTCTCAGTTAATTACAAAATTCGGTGGTCACCATATGGCAGCTGGGATCACAATGCCTATAGAAAATATTCAACAACTACAAAACAGTTTAAATGAGTGGATGGCACAATTAGCCAAAACAACTTCACTTGAACCACGTAAAAAAGTTGATGTATTGATTTCAGAAAGTGACATTACGATACAAAACATCAAAGATATTCAGAGATTACGACCATTTGGCACAGATTTCACTAGCCCGTGCTTTGAATTACAAGACGTTCTTGTACAACAAGTTAAAGGCATTGGTCAGGAGAAAAAACATTTGAAACTCGTTATCGGTGAAAGTCAATTACAAGCAATTTTTTGGCAAAATGGTGCTTTAGTAAAAGAATTGGGTGTACAACAGCCTATTAATGTCATTGGCACATTACAAATTAATGAATGGAATGGATTTCAATCGCCTCAATTTATGATTGAAGATTTAGCGAGTCATAATTTACAGATTTTAGACTATAGAAGTAAAAACAAAGTAAATGATTTAAATGCTGATGCTAAGGATGTTGCTTATTTAATTCATCAAAGAAGTGAAAAGTTAGGTGAAAATTATCATTATTATGGTGATGAAATTAGTAATAACTATGAAAAATACGTCTTTAGAGATCTGCCAACGTCTATAAATGATTTAAAAACAACATTAAAAACTGTTGATATATCCCAAATATATCTCGTGTTAAATCATGATAGATCAATATACTTTGAAGGTATGCCAAAAATGGAAACATTTAAACAATGTTTTAAGGCACTTGCTACTAAAAAAGAAACAAATTTAGCTAATGAAGGCGTACAACTATGTAAATTTTTAAATATTCAACCAAACATGCTTAAATTTATCTTGAAAGTTTTCTTGGATTTAGAGTTTATTCAAGTTGAAGATGGTATAATCAAATTAAAAGATGTTTCAACGAAACGTGACATTGCTTCGAGTAAATATTATCAAAGTCGTATTGATAGAATTGAAGTTGAAAAGTTATTGCTTTATGAAGATTTTAATCGCTTAAAGCAATGGATAAAAGATGAATTGGTACAATAATAGGAGGAAGTTTGTATGGATTTAAAACAATATGTATCTGAAGTTTCAGACTGGCCACAACCAGGGGTTAACTTCAAAGATATCACAACAATAATGGACAACGGTGAAGCTTATGGATATGCAACGGATCAAATTGTTAAATATGCAAAACAACGAGATGTTGATGTCGTTGTAGGACCAGAGGCTAGAGGTTTTATCATTGGCTGTCCTGTCGCATATTCAATGGGTATTGGCTTTGCACCAGTGCGAAAAGAAGGCAAACTTCCTAGAGAAGTCATTCGGTATGAGTATAATTTAGAGTATGGCACAAATGTATTAACTATGCACAAAGATGCAATTAAACCAGGGCAACGTGTGTTGATTACGGATGATTTACTAGCTACAGGTGGTACGATTGAAGCGGCAATTAAGTTGGTTGAACAATTAGGTGGTATAGTTGTAGGTATCGCTTTCATTATAGAATTAAAATATTTAAAAGGTATTGAAAAAATTAAAGCGTATGATGTAATGAGTTTAATCTCATATGATGAATAATAATATTTATAATTGACGAAATTTTAAAGCCAAATGAAAACATTTAAGATGATTTCATTTGGCTCTTTATATTTATTAAAATAGTATTTATGATTAATTAACTGAAACATCTTTTATGTGTATTAAAAAAATTAAAATTCAACTACATTTTGCCAATTGTCAAAGGTACGCATTTATTTATTTAATAACATGTAGTATTATATAACTATTATACATAATTTGACCTAATAGCGTAAAAATACGTTACAATCGATATAAAATAATACTGGGTATCTAATCATGATTAATATTTAGTATAGGGGTGTCTTAAGTGAACAATGAATATCCATACAGTGTGGACGAAGTATTATCTAAAGCAAAATCATATTTGTCAAAAGAAGATTATGAATATGTATTGAAAAGTTACCATCTAGCTTATGAGGCACACGAAGGTCAATTTCGTAAAAATGGCTTGCCATATATTATGCATCCTATACAAGTAGCTGGGATTTTAACCGAAATGCATTTAGATGGTCCAACCATTGTTGCAGGTTTTTTACATGACGTGATTGAGGACACACCTTATACGTTTGATGATGTAAAAGGCATGTTTAATGAAGAAATTGCCATAATCGTAGAAGGCGTGACGAAGTTAAAAAAAGTAAAATATCGTTCTAAAGAAGAACAGCAAGCAGAGAACCATCGCAAGCTATTTATTGCTATCGCTAAAGATGTCCGCGTTATTCTTGTTAAATTAGCGGATCGGTTACATAATATGAGAACATTGAAAGCAATGCCACGAGAGAAACAAATAAGGATTTCAAAAGAAACCTTAGAAATCTATGCCCCTTTAGCACATAGATTAGGGATTAATACGATTAAATGGGAATTAGAAGATACAGCACTTAGATATATTGATAGTGTGCAATATTTCAGAATCGTTAATCTCATGAAGAAAAAACGTAGTGAACGAGAAGAATATATACAAAATGCTATCAATCGCATAGATACAGAAATGGGAAAAATGAATATAATCGGCGATATTAATGGTAGACCTAAACATATATATAGTATTTATAGAAAAATGGTTAAACAAAAGAAACAATTTGATCAAATATTTGATTTATTAGCTATTAGAATCATCGTTAATTCAATCAACGATTGCTATGCTGTATTGGGTCTTGTGCATACACTATGGAAACCTATGCCTGGTAGATTTAAAGATTATATTGCTATGCCGAAGCAAAATATGTATCAATCTCTACATACTACGGTCGTTGGACCCAATGGCGATCCTTTAGAAATTCAGATAAGAACTTATGAAATGCATGAAGTTGCAGAACATGGGGTTGCAGCACATTGGGCATATAAAGAAGGTAAAAAAGTTACTGAGAAAACACAAAATTTCAATAAAAAATTAAATTGGATCAAAGAACTTGCTGAAACGGATAGTACTACGACCGATGCAGAAGAGTTTATGGAAACTTTAAAATTTGATTTACAAAGCGATAAAGTATATGCCTTTACACCAGAAAGTGATGTAATAGAGTTACCTTATGGTGCTGTGCCAATCGATTTTGCATATGCTGTACATAGCGAGGTAGGAAATAAGATGATTGGTGCTAAGGTGAATGGGAAAATTGAACCAATAGATTATGTGCTGAAAACCGGTGATATCGTTGAGATTAGAACAAGTAAGCACTCTTACGGTCCAAGTCGTGATTGGCTGAAAATTGTTAAATCTTCTAGTGCCAAAAGTAAGATACGCAGTTTCTTTAAAAAACAAGATCGATCTTCTAATATTGAAAAAGGTAAGTTTATGGTCGAAGCAGAAATAAAAGATCAGGGTTACCGAGTAGATGCAGTCTTAACGGATGACAATATAGAAGTTGTAAAAGATAAATATAATTTTTCTAACGAAGAAGATTTATTTGCTGCAGTAGGATTTGGTGGCGTGACTGCTTTACAAATCGTAAATAAGTTAACTGAAAAACAACGGATTCAAGACAAACAAAAAGCCTTGAATTCAGTACAAGAAGTACAAAAATCTGTGCCCATTAAGGACGACATTACTACAGATAGTGGCGTTTACGTTGAAGGAATTGAAAATGTACTGATTAAATTATCAAAATGTTGTAATCCAATCCCTGGTGATGATATTGTTGGATATATCACTAAAGGTCATGGTATTAAAGTGCATCGAACGGATTGCCCTAATATCAAAAATGAAAAAGACAGATTAATTAGTGTCGAATGGGTACGCTCTAAAGATGCGACACAACGATATCAGGTTGACTTAGAAGTTACAGCTTATGACCGCAATGGTTTATTAAATGAAGTTTTACAAGCCGTTAATTCCACTAAAAGTAACTTAGTTAAAGTTTCTGGTCGTTCAGATATTGATAAAAATGCAATCATTAATATTGGTGTTATGGTAAAAAATGTAAATGAAGTCTATCAAGTTGTTGATAAAATAAAACAGCTTGGTGATGTTTACACAGTAACAAGAGTTTGGAATTAGAGGTGAAACATACATGAAGATTATAGTTCAAAGAGTGAAAGAAGCATCTGTTTCTAATGGTTCAATAGATAATAAAATTAATAAAGGCTATTGTTTGTTTGTTGGAGTAGGTAAATCATCTACAGAAGCTGATATTGATACATTAGTAAGAAAAATCGTGAATGCCCGATTGTTTGAAGATGATAATGGCAAACTTAATTTGAATTTGCAACAAGTACAAGGCGAGATTCTTTCTATCTCACAGTTCACACTATATGCAGATGTAAGAAAAGGCAATAGACCTGGGTTTACCAATTCAATGCCGCCTGATAAAGCTAATGAACTTTATGAAAAATTTAATGATGCTTTACGCGATTATCACATAAATGTATTAACAGGTGAATTTGGTACAGATATGCTTGTAAATATTGCTAACGATGGACCAGTGACGATTATTTATGAAAGTCAGGATGGCAAAATCGTATGAAAACAATCAATACTTGGCTAGATAAACATAATTTTAAAAATTTTCCAACGCTAATTGTTGCGTTAGCATTTGTCATATTTATTTTTATGCTCATCGCTTTTCTAAATCATAATGATGAAGATTCGAATACGATATATATCACTGAAGATACTGATTTGAGAACAGGTCCTAATGCTGTATATCCAACTATTAAGCCGGCAAACCAAGGTCAAAGTTATAATAAAATTGGTAAGTCTGGTAAATGGATAGAAGTTGAGTCAAGTAATCATAAAGATAAAGGATGGGTGGCTGGTTGGCATACAAATCTAAATATTCAGGCAGATGCGAACGCAAACGAGAAACCACTAAAAGATAAAACAATTGTACTTGATCCTGGTCATGGAGGAAGTGACCAGGGTGCTTCAAGTAATACAAAAAAGAAAAGTACTGAAAAAGTTTACACACTGAAGACAGCTAAAGAAATGAAAAAAATGCTTGAAAAAGAAGGTGCTACCGTAAATATGACGAGAAGTTCAGATAGTTATGTGAGCTTGGACGATCGTAATATTAAAGGTGACGCTTTTATCAGTATACATAACGATTCACTCAAATCTTCTAAAGCTAATGGAACGACAGTTTATTGGCTTAAAAACAACCAAGAGGCACTTGCAGAAACATTAAATATGTACATACAAAAGAAAGCCTTACTGACAAATAAAGGCGCTAGACAAGAAAACTTCCAAGTATTGAGACAGACGAATGTACCCGCTGTTTTATTAGAGTTAGGTTATATTAGCAACCCAACCGATGAAAATATGATAACAAATCAATTACATCGCCATATTGTTGAACAAGCAGTTGTCGATGGTTTACGTGCATATTTTTCAGAATAAAAAGGTTGCATATTAATCAATAACTCGTTATTATTAAATATGAATTCTATATTAAAACCGTTATTATTCTTGACTATGCTAAATGAAACGTCAACATTTTTAAATGTGTAGAGACATAATTCGTGGCTGGAAAATTATGCTTAGTAGTTTAGTTATAAAAACACAAGAAGAGGTGCTTTATGAAATTAAAGCCGTGTGACGAACGTTATCCGTATGAAGTGGGTTAGAAAAAATTCATTGATGACTTTTTCTAATCAATTAGGGTGGCAACACGGATATTCGTCCCTTGTATAACTGAATAGTTATGCAAGGGACTTTTTATTGTATAAAAGGAGAGGTTTTATGATAAATATTCCTAGAGGAACACAAGATATTTTACCAAGTGAAACAAAAAAATGGCGATATATTGAAGCAAAATTAGATGAATTGATGGAATTATATAATTATGAAGAAATCCGTACACCGATATTTGAAAGTACTGAATTATTTGCACGTGGTGTTGGTGATTCAACGGATGTCGTACAAAAAGAAATGTATACATTCAAAGATAAAGGTGATCGCAGTATCACTCTGAGACCTGAAGGTACTGCTGCAGTCGTACGTTCATATATTGAAAATAAAATGCAAGGGTTACCTAATCAACCAATAAAATTGTACTACAATGGGCCAATGTTCCGGTATGAACGAAAACAAAAAGGTCGTTATCGTCAATTTACACAATTTGGTGTAGAAGCCATAGGTGCAGAAAATCCAAGTATCGATGCTGAAATTTTGGCAATGGTCATGCATATCTATCAGTCATTTGGTCTTAAACATTTAAAATTAGTCATTAATAGTATTGGAGATATTGATTCTCGTAAAGAATATAATGAAGCTTTGGTTAAACATTTTGAACCAGTAATTGGCGATTTTTGTAAAGATTGCCAAGCACGCCTGCACACGAATCCAATGAGAATTTTAGATTGTAAGATTGATAAAGATAAAGAATCAGTTAAAACCGCACCACGAATTACGGAATATTTAAATGCTAATTCAAAGACTTATTTTGAGGAAGTAAAACAACATTTAAATGATTTAGACATTGAATATGAAGAAGATCCTAACTTAGTAAGAGGTCTAGATTATTATACACACACAGCATTTGAACTTATGATTGATAATCCGAATTATGAAGGTGCAATTACGACATTATGTGGGGGTGGCCGTTATAATGGTTTACTTGAATTGTTAGATGGTCCAAGTCAAACTGGTATTGGTTTTGCACTTAGTATTGAGAGATTATTAATGGCCTTAGAAGAAGAAGGCATTGAATTAGACGTAGACCACGACTTTGATTTATTTATCGTTACGATGGGTCAAGAAGCAGACCGTTATGCAGTAAAATTATTAAATGATTTACGTCAAAATGGTGTGAAAGCGGACAAAGATTATATGGAGCGTAAAGTGAAAGGGCAAATGAAACAAGCTGATAGATTAAATGCCAAGTATACTGTTGTGATTGGCGATCAAGAGTTAGCAGAAAAAAATATTAATGTAAAAAATATGGAGACCGGGGAATCAGAACGTATTGATTTGAACGAACTTGTTAACTATTTTAGAAATTAAGGAGAAGATATCATGAGTAAGCGTACAACATATTGTGGTTTAGTGACTGAATCACTATTAGAACAAGAAGTTATATTAAAAGGTTGGGTACACAATCGTAGAGATTTAGGTGGACTGATCTTTGTAGATTTACGTGACCGCGAAGGTTATGTACAAATTGTGTTTAATCCAGATTTTTCTGAAGAAGCATTACGTATAGCTGAAACAATTAGATCTGAGTATGTAGTTGAAGTAAAAGGTATTGTAAAAAAACGTGACCCAGAAACAGTAAATCCCAAAATTGCTACAGGTCAAGTTGAAGTACAAGTATCAGATATTGAGATTATTAATAAAGCTGAAACACCACCTTTTGCCTTAAATGAGGATAATCAAAATGTGGATGAAAATATAAGACTAAAATATAGATATTTAGATTTAAGACGTCAAGAATTAGCACAAACGTTTAAGATGAGACATCAAACGACACGTTCAATTAGACAATATTTAGATGGTGAAGGTTTTTATGATATTGAAACACCAGTGTTAACTAAGTCAACACCAGAAGGTGCGCGAGATTATTTGGTACCATCTCGTGTTCATGAAGGTGAATTTTATGCATTACCTCAATCACCACAAATATTTAAACAATTGTTAATGATTAGTGGTTTTGATAAATATTATCAAATTGTTAAATGTTTCCGTGATGAAGATTTACGTGCAGACCGTCAACCAGAATTTACGCAAGTTGATATTGAAATGAGCTTTGTTGATCAAGAAGATGTCATGGACATGGGTGAAGAAATGTTACAAAAAGTTGTAAAAGATGTAAAAGAAGTGGAAGTGCCTCGTCCATTCCCAAGAATAACTTATGATGAAGCAATGGCGCGTTTTGGTTCTGATAAACCAGATACACGATTTGGTATGGAATTAATGAATGTTTCAGAACTTGGTGAAATCATGGACTTTAAAGTCTTCAAAGATGCAGTAAATAACGATGGACAAGTGAAGGCAATTGTAGCTAAAGGTGCGTCTGATAATTATACTAGAAAAGATATTGATGCTTTAACTGAATTTGTTAATATATATGGTGCCAAAGGTTTGGCATGGGTTAAAGTAGTTGATGAAGGTTTAAATGGCCCTATAGCTAAATTCTTTGAAGCAGACCATGTTGAAAAATTAAAAGCCTTGACTGGTGCGCAATCTGGAGATTTAGTCTTATTTGTAGCTGACAAGCCTAATGTTGTAGCTCAAAGCTTAGGTGCACTTAGATTAAAATTGGCTAAAGAACTAGATTTAATCGACGAAAGTAAGTTGAATTTCTTGTGGGTAACAGATTGGCCATTACTTGAATACGATGAAGAGTTAAAACGTTATACTGCTGCACACCATCCATTTACAGCACCGAAACAAGAAGATATTAGCAAATTAGATACTGAACCTGAAAATGCTCAAGCTAATGCATATGATATTGTTTTAAATGGTTATGAACTTGGTGGCGGTTCAATTAGAATTCACAATGAAGATTTACAATCAAAAATGTTTGAAGTATTAGGATTTACTGAAGAACAAGCTAGAGAACAGTTTGGTTTCTTATTAGATGCATTTAAATATGGTGCGCCACCACATGGCGGTATTGCTTTAGGCTTAGACCGCTTAGTTATGTTGTTAACTGGACGTACAAACTTACGTGACACAATTGCATTCCCTAAAACTGCATCTGCAACTTGTTTATTAACAAATGCACCTAGTGAAGTATCAGAAAATCAATTGGAAGAACTCTCATTAAGAATTAGACATTAATTTTTATTAAGTCTTTATTCTTGCTAAATTCTAATAATGTGTTATTATACTTGCATAAGGTAGTCATCTGTAGTGTTCGTAAGTTTGCTTCATATTTGGGCCTAACACTCTTTGATCCGGGAGCCCAATAGGTTTTCTTGCAGCGCACACGCCTCTTAAGGAGGACTTGCAAAACAAGAAACAGGGCACCCACCTGTTAATAGCAGGCCGAATGATCAAGCAATTTATAACTACGGCACGCACGGACTCTATCGGTACGCAAGACTTCGGTCTTGCGTATTTTTTTTATCGTTATAATTTATTGTTTTACAATTAATCGGATCGTAAAAATGTTATGATTATAGTATTCGCTAAATAAGGAGTTTAAAAATGAAACATCAATTTTCAAGAAATGAATTGGCATACGGCAAAGAGGGTTTAGAATTATTAAAACAAAAAACCGTTGTTGTTTTAGGGGTAGGAGGCGTTGGCTCATTTGCAGCTGAAGCATTAGCGCGTACGAATATAGGTCATATTATATTAATAGACAAAGACGATGTTGATATAACGAACGTCAATCGACAGTTACATGCTTTAACATCTACAATAGGTCAAAGTAAAGTCACATTAATGGAAGAGCGCATCAAATTAATCAATCCTGAATGTGAAGTTACATCACTCCATATGTTTTATACAGAAGAAACATACGAAGCCTTGTTTAATAACTATGATATCGATTATTTTATAGATGCAAGTGATACACTGATATATAAAGTTCATCTTATGAAAGAATGTCTTGAAAGAGGTATTTCTGTAATTTCGAGTATGGGTGCCGCAAATAAAACAGATCCGACACGTTTCCAAATTGCAGATATTTCTAAAACTTATATGGATCCAATGGCTAAATTGATACGTCGTAAATTGAAAAAATTAGGTATATACAAAGGGATACCTGTAGTATTTTCAGATGAAAGTCCAATCGTTATAAGAGAAGATGTCAAAGAAACAGTTGGCGATGCAAATGCACCAACTAGGAAAGGGCAAATGCCACCCTCATCAAATGCATTTGTACCCAGTGTTGTGGGGTTGATATGTGCAAGCTATGTGGTTAATGACATACTCAAAGATATACCTGTAACAAGAATCAAAGATAAATAAAGATATCAACGAACCGCGTTAACACAGGAAGTCATTTCAAATGTGTTAACGCGGTTGTTTGATATAACCTTAAACTAATGATTATTTTGTTGTGCCTTGTTGATATTGTCAAAAATAGATTTAAGCTGTTGTTCTGTTTTTGATGTTGTTTTAGGTGTATAGTAAATTTTGTTTTTTAATTTATCAGGCAAATATTGTTGTGCGATAAATCCATTATCATAATTATGAGGATACTTATAACCTATTGCTCTACCCAAAGCTTTGGCACCTGAGTAATGACCATCTTTTAAATGGTCGGGAATTTGTCCTACATGACCTTTTCGAATATCTGACAGTGCTGCGTCGATAGCAGTGATTCCAGAATTAGATTTAGGAGACAGACACAATTCAATTACCGCTTGACTCAAAGGAATTCTTGCTTCTGGAAATCCTAGTCTTTCAGCAGATTCAATTGCTGCTAAAGTTCGTTGGCCTGCACCAGGTGAAGCTAAACCTATGTCTTCATAACTAATCACTAATAATCTTCTGACAATGGTGGGTAGGTCTCCAGCTTCTATTAAACGTGCTAAATAATGCAATGCTGCATTTACATCACTTCCTCGAATTGACTTTTGAAATGCACTCATCACATCGTAATGCATATCACCATCCTTATCACTGACAAAAGCACCTTTTTGCAAGCAATCTTTAGCATCTTCTAATGTAATATGTCTTTGATTTTCTTTAACTTCAGCACTGAGCACAGCTAATTCTAAAGCATTCAGTGCACTTCTAACGTCACCTTGGCTTTGTGTAGTGAAATAATTCATCGCATCTTCATCAATGACTGGATTGTATGAAGCTAATCCACGTGATTCATCGTGGAGAGCCCTTTCTAAAGAAATTTTTATATCATTATCATCTAATGGATATAATTCGAAAATTTGCGCTCTTGATCGAATTGCAGGATTAATTGCGTGATATGGATTTGATGTTGTAGCACCAATCAACACAATTTTTCCACTTTCGAGATGCGGTAGTAAAAAATCTTGTTTAGCTTTATCTAAACGGTGTATCTCATCTAATAATAAAATGACTTGTCCAGACATTTTTGCTTCTTCAACAATGAGTTGCATATCTTTTTTAGTATTTGTAACAGCATTTAGCTGACGGAATTTAAATTGAGTACTACCTGAAATTGCTTTAGCAATACTCGTTTTACCAATTCCAGGTGGACCATAAAAAATCATGGATGATAGTCGTTTGGTATTGACCATTCTACGTATAATACCTTTATCACCAACTAAGTGATCTTGTGAAATAATTTCATCAATATTATTTGGTCGCATTCTTGAAGCGAGTGGTTCGTTCGTCACAATCTTTCACACCTTTCTAATATTATCTTAACGTAAAAAATGATAGAATGTTAATATATAGTATTCGAATTAAGTGAGGTTATATAATGAAAATATCAACAAAAGGCAGATATGGCTTAACACTAATGATATCTTTAGCCAAAAAGCAAGGGCAAGGATGTGTTTCGTTAAAATCTATAGCTGAAGAAAATAATTTAAGTGATCTTTATCTAGAACAACTCGTAGGTCCATTAAGAAATGCTGGTTTAATCCGAAGTGTTCGTGGAGCAAAAGGTGGTTATCAATTGAGAGTATCAGCTGAAGAAATTACTGCTGGTGACATTATTCGTTTGTTAGAAGGACCAATTACATTTGTAGAAAGTATTGATTCTGAACCTCCTGCGCAAAAACAACTTTGGATTAGAATGAGAGATGCAGTTAGAGAAGTATTAGATAATACAACTTTAAAATATTTAGCAGATTATAATGAAACTAATAATTTAGATGGATATATGTTCTATATATAAGATGTAAAATTGTTATTTATTAAAACGTTTCTTTGTCATTAACTGAAAATATTTAAAAAAATTTGTTTTAAATGTTTACGTCTTAAGTATTGTGGTATTTAATAAATACATTGCTAAGGAGGTATTATTTATGGCAGATGAAAATAAATTCGAACAAGCAAAAGGAAACGTTAAAGAAACAGTTGGTAATGTTGCCGACAATAAAGACTTAGAAAAAGAAGGCAAAGAAGATAAAACTTCTGGTAAAGCCAAAGAAGTAGTAGAAAATGCAAAAGATAAAGCAAATGAAGTTATCGATAAATTTAAAAAATAATAATCGGTAACTAATACTAAAAAGGTGGTTTTATTATGTCTGATTTCTTGAATAAAGCAAAAGAAACTGCAAAAAATGTTTCTGATAAATTAAAAGATACGGATAACGAAAAAGCAAAGCAAGCATCTGAACAAATCGATAATTTCACTGGTGGCAGTGACGATAAAAAAGATGACAAAGATAAAAAAGACGACAAAAAATAAAATTGTCTTTAAAGTTTAAGTTTATTCGCTTAAATATAGAAAAGCCCAGGTTTCTAACTAGAAACTGGGCTTTTCTATATTTAATTAAAAAGTTGAAATAATATTTTTAAGTTTACGATACGATTCAAGTTGTGCTTCTTGATCATAGATGTAACTAATTGCCATTAATTCATCTATTTCACCATATTCATCAATAAATGATTGTAATTTTTGTTTAACCGTTTCTTCAGAACCGATGAGTGAACTTTGCATACGTTGTTTGGCAATTTCATATTCAGTAGGCGTGAGTAGTCCCTTTAAATCGTCAGTTGGTGGTTGTACAGGTTGCATTCTTCCTCTAGTAATGCTTACCATTACCTGAGCCTGTGTTGTTGCCAGATATTCTGCTTGTGTATCTGTATCAGCAACGATGGCATTTAAGCAAACAATCACATATGGCTTGCTTAATACCTCTGAAGGTTCAAATAGTTCTTTATAAATTTCAATTGCTTCTTTCATTTGTTGTGGTGCAAAATGACCTGCAAAGACATAAGGTAATCCTTTGCGTGCAGCCAAGTGTGCAGAATCAGTTGAAGAACCCAATATATAAAGAGGTACATTTTTACCAACGGCTGGATATGCACGGACATACGTTTGTTGATTACCTGGACCAAAATAAGTTGCAAGTTGTTCTACTTCTTCAGGGAATTCATAAACGCCATTGTGTTGATCTCTACGTAACGCACTTGCAGTCATCATATCAGTACCTGGCGCACGCCCTAAACCTAAATCAACGCGATTTGGAAATACAGTTTCCATTGTCCCAAATTGTTCTGCAACAATGAGAGGTGCATGATTAGGTAACATGATGCCACCAGAGCCTACCCTTATTTTAGAAGTATGTTCTAATGTATGTTGTATTAATAACGCAGTGGCTGAACTGACAAGGTTAGGTGCGTTATGATGTTCTGCAATCCAATATCTTTCATAATCCAGTTCTTCTAAATTTTGTGCTAATTTAACCATATCACTAATTGCATCTTGGTCGGATTGACCTTCTCTAATTGGAACTAGATTAAGTGCAGATAATTTAATATCGCTCATTTCACTATGTCCTCCTTAAATATATTAATATATTGCAGTATAACAGTCTAAATAAAACTTGCGTAAGAAATTGCTCACTGTTATACTATATGAAATTAAAAAGTTAGGTGGCCTTATTAAGACAATGGATAAATCTCATGAAAACAAACAATATCAATTATTTAATCAAAAAAGTAATATATGGGATAAGACCATGTCTTAATGCAAAATCATCACTCAAGTACCTAACATAAATAATGTTCGGATTGTTAAGGCATGTCGTATCCCTTAAGAAAGAGGGAATTGGTATGTCTTTTTATTTTGTTCAAAAACCATTTGAAAAATTTGGTAAAAATTTAATTAACTCTGTAGAAATTCAAATTGATAAAGGCGAACATATTGCAATGATAGGTAACAATGGCGTAGGCAAAACGACTTTGTTAGAAGCGATAAAATCGAAATATAAAGATGAAACTTATTTAATGTACCAAAATATGTTAGCTTATGAACACTTAACAGGGTTAGATTATGTAATGGAAATAAACCCCGAAATATTGCAGATAAAGCAAAAACTTGAAGACAATTATGAATATATTGCAGACTATAGTGCATTAAATGGTTACGAATTTGAACAGAGTATTATTACGCAAGCGAATCAAATGAATTTAACAGAAAAAGATTTAGAAAAACAAATTCAAGATTTAAGTGGTGGTCAACAAACACGACTGGCGTTATTAAAAGCATTCATGTCAAACAAACCACTGATCTTACTGGATGAACCCACGAATCATTTAGATTTAGAAATGTTGGAACAACTGATTAGAAAAATTCAAAAATCAAAACGTACGATTGTTTATGTATCACACCAGCGTGATTTTATCGATCAAACAGCGACTCATGTCATTGAAGTAACATCTGAAAAAACGAATAAATATAATGGTAATTATTCCAAGTACCGTGAAATTAAAGATTTAACGTTACAAACACAACAAAATATGTACGAAAAGCAACAAAAAGAAATAGCAGAACTTAATCGCACGATACAACGAATCCAAACATGGCATCATTCAGCACGACAAAAAGCAAGTGTTCGTAGCCCTATTGAGCAGAAGAAGCTTAGTAAGTTAGCTCAAAAGGCTAAAGTAAAAGAAAAACAAATGACCGAAAAATTAAATGAGAAGACCATAAACCAGCCAGATAACGAACAAAAACATTATCATTTTAATCATGAAGCCCAATTACGTAAGCGTTTTTTAATTCATTTTGAAGACTTCAATGTTGTTATAAGTGAACATCATGTATTTGAACATGCGCATTTCGAAATGAAACAAAAAGAAAACGTATTAATAACGGGACCAAATGGAAGCGGAAAATCTCTTTTAATTGCGATGATCAGACAAAAGATATTTGCTAATCAAGCACATTTAAAAATCACACCTTCACTAAAAATTGGATATTTCGATCAGACGAACAAAAATTTGAATGAAGCAGAATCTCCACTGATGATGCTATTAAGTACGAATAAAATATCAAGAAGCGAAGCGCAAACTATATTAGCTTCATTTGGTTTTAAAGAGGAAAAAATTAATGCACCAATTGGTCAATTATCTATGGGAGAGAAAAGTAGATTTCAATTTGTACTGCTATATTGCTCTGGTGCCAATTTATTAATTTTAGATGAGCCAACTAATTATTTTGATATTTCAACACAGGACTTAATTTTAAATATGATAAAAAGTTTTAACGGTCAAGTATTAGTTGTGAGCCATGATGAGTATTTTCAAGCTAGGTTTAAAGCGACACACTGGGAAATTAGAAATAAAAAATTATATAACTTAACCCAAAATAAAAAGACAAAATCAAATGTAAACGAAACATTAACATTGTTAGATGAATATGAAATGATAGATGAAAATGGTCATTTTGAAACAGACAACTAGAAAAATTAATTAGATGGTGCTATCATTGGAACATTGATAAATTTGTAAGGAGTGTCAAACATGGAAGTATATGCAGATTATGCTGCTACAACGCCTGTTAAACAACAAGTAATAGATAAAATGATGGAAATCTATACAACACATTACGGTAATCCGTCTTCTATACATAGTATAGGTAGAGATGCACGTAAATATTTAGATGAGTCTCGTCGTTTTGTAGCTAAACAACTCAATGCGAAGCCTAGTGAAGTAATTTTTACTAGTGGCGCAACAGAATCTAATAATACAGCGATTAAAGGTATTGCGTATGCAAACCAAGATAAGGGTAAGCATATTATAACAACTAAAATAGAACATCATTCTGTACTCCATGTTTTTGAACAATTAGCAAAAGAAGGTTTTGATGTAACATACCTTGATGTAGATGAAGAAGGTCTGATATCGTTAGAACAATTGAAAAGTGCAATGACTGATGAGACAATCCTTGTTTCAATCATGTTTGTTAATAACGAAATTGGCACAGTGCAACCAATGTACGATATTGATGAAATTGTTAGTCATTCAAATGCTTTATTTCACGTAGATGCTGTACAAGCTATAGGGCACTTAGACATAGATTTTCATGAATTTGATATCGATGCAATGAGTATTACGGCACATAAATTTGGTGGACCAAAGGGTGTCGGTGTATTACTAATAAAATCAGGTACAAACATTAAGTTTCCACAATTAGGTGGAGAACAAGAAGTGAAAAGAAGAGCAGGTACAGAAAACGTACCTCAAATTGTCGGATTGGCTGAAGCTTTAAAACTAGCAAACCAATATAGAGATGAAAACAATGTCCATTTGATGAATTTAAAAAACCAATTTCTTGTATCTTTACAAGAACGTTCAGTGCCTTTTGAATTAAATGGTTCAATGACTGATACTACTGGTCATATTGTTAATTTGTATTTTCCATTTATTGATGTGGAAACTATGTTAACATTGTTAGATTTAGCTAATATATATGTAGCTTCTGGTTCAGCATGTACTGCAGGTTCTACATCACCTTCACATGTTTTAGTAGCAATGTATGATGACGATACAAGAGCGAATCATTCTGTGCGATTTAGTTTTAATGAACAAACGACCGAACAAGAAATTAAATATTTAGTTACCGAAATTCACAAAATTTATCATAAATTCAAGGAGGAAGTTTAGTTGTCAAATAAAGATACACGTGTTGTAGTAGGCATGTCAGGTGGCGTAGACAGTTCCGTAACAGCACATATATTAAAAGAGCAAGGTTATGATGTCATTGGTATTTTTATGAAAAATTGGGATGATACGGATGAAAATGGTGTTTGTACAGCTACAGAAGATTATAATGATGTTATAGCTGTATGTAATCAAATAGGTATACCATATTATGCAGTTAATTTTGAAAAAGAATATTGGGATAAAGTGTTTACTTATTTCTTAGATGAATATAAAAAAGGCCGTACACCAAATCCTGATGTGATGTGTAATAAAGAGATTAAATTCAAAGCATTTTTAGAGCATGCGCTTAAGTTAGGTGCAGATTATGTAGCAACTGGACATTATGCTCGTGTACGACGTCATGAAGATGGACATGTTGAAATGTTGAGGGGCGTTGACAATAATAAAGATCAAACTTATTTCTTAAATCAATTATCACAATCACAATTATCTAGAGTGATGTTCCCAATTGGCGATATTGATAAAAAAGAAGTGCGTAGAATTGCAGAAGCAGAAGATTTAGCTACAGCTAAGAAAAAAGATTCAACTGGTATTTGTTTTATCGGTGAACGTAACTTCAAAACATTTTTATCTCAATATCTACCCGCACAGTCAGGTGAAATGAAAACTTTAACTGGTAAGAAAATAGGTACACATGCAGGATTAATGTACTATACTATCGGTCAACGTCACGGTCTAGGTATAGGTGGAGATGGAGACCCTTGGTTTGTAGTAGGCAAAAATTTAAATGATAATGTCTTATATGTAGAACAAGGTTTTCATCATGAAGCGCTTTACAGTGACTATTTGATTGCTTCAGATATTTCATTTGTTAACCCTGTTGATTTAGAAAATGGATTTGAATGTACAGCGAAATTTAGATATCGTCAAAAAGATACTAAAGTTTTTGTTCAAAAAGAGCATGATAATGCAATTCGAGTAACATTTGACGAACCTGTTCGCGCAATTACGCCAGGTCAATCAGTCGTTTTATATGATGGCGATGTTTGTCTAGGTGGCGCTACTATAGATGATGTATATAAAACATCAGGTCAATTAAGTTATGTTGTTTAAACAAATTAATTAAATGCTTCGTAATGATTAAAATAGCAAAATGACATTGCTATATTGTTAATTAAATATAAAGTTTCATAGTTTAATCGTATTTTGAGGAGTAAGCATACAATATCAAATTTTAAATTTTTGATTTGTGACTTACTCCTTTTTACTGTTTTTTCATTCTTAAATGTTATAATAAGATGTTGAGAGAGAGGGATAGCATGAATCAAGAACAAATTTATACATTGATTAAACAAGGTAATTTTGAGCAAGCTTTAACAGCATTATTCGAAAATATAGAAGCAAACCCGAATGAAGTCGAAAATTATATCAATGCAGGTATATTAATCGCTGAAGCGGGTGAAATAGATAAAGCGGAAAAGTTTTTCCAAAAAGCACTAACCATTGACCCAAAAAATGGGGCTGTTTATTACAATTTAGCTAATGTTTATTATAATGAAGGGCGATATAAAGAAGCGGTTAAATTATACCAACAAGCATTACAATATAAAGTTGACGAAATCGACACCAATTATATGATAGGTATGTCGTTTAACCAGTTAGAAGCATTTACAGAAGCACTTCCCTTTTTAATGACTGCTGCTGAAAAAGATAATCGTAAGGATGTAGAGGTACAATTTCAATATGGATTGGTATTATGTCACTTAGAAATGTACGAACAGGCTGTTTCACAATTACAGTATGTAGTCTCATTAGATGACAAACATACAGACGCTTTATATAACTTAGGTCTAGCAACTTATATGTTAACAGAGGATACTGAATGTGCTATCGAATATTTTGAACGTGCAGTTGCTATCAACCCAGAACATTTGATGAGTCAACATGCCATCAAAACGTTTAAATCCATCGCAGAGGAGGAGTAATTAAATGGACAACCCTACATTATTCAATAATTCAATGATTAAAGGTACTGTAGATGCTATCTTGTTTCAAAACAAAGACAATTTTTATACTGTTTTAAAAGTAGATACGATAGAATCTAATGAAGATTTTGATTCTATGCCTACAGTTGTAGGGTTCTTTCCAGAAATTGCTGAAGGCGATGTTTATACTTTTAAAGGTCAAGTCGTTTCACATCCTAAATATGGTAAACAGTTAAAAGCTGAAACGTTTGAAAAAGAGTTGCCTCAAACCAAAGAGGCTATTATTAGCTATTTATCTAGTGATTTATTTAAAGGAATAGGTAAAAAAACAGCTCAAAATATTGTGAATACACTTGGAGAAAATGCTATTTCAGACATTTTAAATGACCCATCTGTTTTAGAAAAAGTACCTAGTTTACCTGGGAAAAAACAAAAGCAAATTGCTGAACAAATTGCGAGTAATCAAGAAACAGAACAAATTATTATTCGATTACATGATTTAGGATTTGGACCTAAACTCGCTATGGCAATCTATCAGGTTTATTTAGGTGATACACTTAATATTGTAGAAAATAAACCCTATCAATTAGTTTACGACGTGAAAGGAATCGGTTTTAACAAAGCGGATACTTTAGCACGAAATGTGGGTATTCAATTTAATGATGATGAGCGTTTAAAAGCGGGTTTATTATATGTATTAGAAGAAGAATGTATTAAGCAAGGGCATACATACTTACCAACACAAAATGTATTAGAAATGACACAAGATATGTTATCACAATCACCAAATGAAGTGATTGAACTTCAACAATTAGAAAATATGATTCAAATCTTAGTTGAAGATACCAAATTAGTAAAACAGGAACACGAATTAGCAATTCCTAGTTTATACTATTCGGAACTTAAAAGTGTTCAAAACTTATATCGTAATTACACCTATACGAATAAATTAAAAGAAATTGAGCAGTCTGAATTATTATTAGAAATTGGTGAAATCGAACAACGCAATCAAGTCACTTATGCTAATTCCCAAAGAGATGCGCTACAGACTGCAATCAATAGTAAAGTTATGCTGCTAACTGGCGGGCCAGGAACAGGAAAAACTACTGTGATTAAAGGTATTGTCGAATTATATGCAGAAATACATGGTTTATCTTTAGATTATGATGATTATCAAAACGATGATTATCCAGTTGTATTAGCAGCACCTACAGGTAGAGCTTCAAAACGATTGGCTGAATCTACAGGGTTGGAAGCTATGACTATACATCGATTGATAGGTTGGAATCAAGACACACAGCCAGAAGATATTTTAGATAATGAGATTTCAGCTAAACTAATCATTATTGATGAAATGTCAATGGTCGACACCTGGCTGATTCATCAATTTCTTAGCGCGGTACCTATTGATGCCCAAGTGATATTAGTAGGTGATGAAGATCAGTTGCCTTCCGTAGGCCCAGGACAAGTGTTTAAAGATCTCATTGATTCTAAAGTTATACCTAGAGTGAATCTGACTGAAGTTTACCGACAACAAGATGGGTCTAGTATCATAGAATTGGCGCATAGAATGAAATTGGGAGAACCGATTGATATCACACAAAGATTTCATGATCGTAACTTTATTAATTGTTCAACTGAACAAATACCTTCAGTTGTTGAAAAGGTTGTTTCAGGTGCTGTTAAAAAAGGTTATGATATGAGTGATATACAAGTATTAGCCCCTATGTATAAAGGTTCTGCAGGTATAAAAAAATTAAATGCTGTATTGCAAACAATCTTAAACCCTAAAGAAAAGGATACGCGTGAAATTGAATTCGGTGATGTTGTCTTTAGAAAAGGGGATAAGGTGCTACAGCTAGTAAATAGGCCGAGTGATAATATATTTAATGGCGATATTGGTGTGATTGTTGGCATATTTTGGGCAAAAGAAAATGCCTTAAATAAAGATGTATTGGTCGTTGATTTTGACGGAAATGAAATTACTTTTGTAAGACAAGATTTGTTAGAATTAACACATGCATATTGTACGTCTATTCACAAATCGCAAGGTTCTGAATTTCCAATTGTAATTATGCCTATGGTTAAGCAATATTTTAGAATGTTACAAAAACCTATATTATATACAGGATTAACAAGAGCTAAGCAATCACTAGTATTTCTGGGTGATCCACAAGCTTTTGAAATCGGTTTAAATACACATGGTCAAGTGAGAATGACTCAGCTCTGTTCATTCTTAAAAACGTATTTTAATAATGATGATCGTAAAGATGAGGTTGCAGTTGAAGATACGTTTGATGGCACGACTATTTTAACAGAAAAAAATATATATAAAATTAATCCTATGATTAATATGGGAGATATTTCGCCATATGATTTTGTTGAACATTGACAACGTAGGTTAAAGTAAATACAATATAATTGATTGTGCATAAAGATGAGTAAATTATGGTAGTCGACAAGAGATGTACTGGCTGGTGAAAAGTACAGATAGCATAGTTGAAAGCTACTTTATGTTAAATAATAAATATACTTATTTTAAGTGATAAGCGGAATTATTAATTATGATTAATGCTTATAACTAGGGTGGTACCGCGAAACGTTCGTCCCTTTTGATAGGATGGACGTTTTTTATTTTCATTTTTATCAAATAACTGATATAACTTGAGTTGAGATGGAGGAATTTTAAGTATGAAAAACTTAAAAGCAAGTGAAATTAGACAGAATTTTATTGATTACTTTGTTGAGCAAGGACATATGGTTGAACCTTCTGCACCTTTAGTACCTATAGATGATGATTCTTTACTATGGATTAACTCTGGTGTTGCGACATTGAAAAAATATTTTGATGGCAGAGAAACACCGAAAAAGCCTCGTATTGTCAATTCTCAAAAAGCCATAAGAACAAATGATATTGAGAATGTTGGCTTTACAGCTAGACATCATACTTTTTTTGAAATGTTAGGTAACTTTTCAATTGGTGATTATTTCAAAAAAGAAGCCATTGAATTTGCGTGGACATTTTTAACGAATGAAAAATGGATGGCTATGGATCCAAAACGATTGTATGTAACCATACATCCTGAGGATACAGAAGCTTATAAAATATGGAATGAAGACATAGGCTTAGAAGAGAGTAGGATTATTCGTATAGAAGGTAATTTCTGGGATATCGGTGAGGGACCATCAGGCCCTAATACAGAGATATTCTATGATCGAGGGGATCAATTTGGACAAGATGATCCTGCAGAAGAAATGTATCCAGGCGGTGAAAATGAAAGATTTTTAGAAGTTTGGAATTTAGTATTTAGTGAATTTAATCATAATAAAGACCATACGTACACACCATTACCAAATAAAAATATTGATACTGGAATGGGTCTCGAAAGAATGGCATCTATCGCACAAAATGTTCGTACAAACTACGAAACGGATTTGTTCATGCCTATCATTAATGAAGTTGAAAATGTTTCGGGTAAAAAATATCTTGAAACAGATTCTTATGATGTCGCATTTAAAGTTATCGCTGACCATATTCGCACAATTTCATTTGCAATTGCTGATGGCGCGTTACCTGCAAATGAAGGAAGAGGTTATGTGCTACGCAGACTTTTACGTCGTGCTGTAAGATTTAGCCAATCCTTAGACATTAATGAGCCGTTTATGTATAAATTAGTTGATATTGTTGCAGGTATAATGGAACCATACTATCCAAACGTTAAAGAAAAATCAGATTTCATCAAACGTGTGATTAAATCTGAAGAAGAACGTTTCCATGAAACATTAGAAGAAGGCCTAGCGATATTAAATAATTTAATTACAAAAGCAAAGTCGACGACAAATGAAATTAGTGGTAAAGATGCATTTAAATTATATGACACATATGGCTTTCCAGTTGAACTTACTGAAGAAATTGCAACTCAAGAAAATCTTACCGTTGATATGAATACTTTTGAAGAAGAAATGCAAAAACAACGTGACAGAGCTAGACAAGCACGTCAAAACTCACAATCTATGCAAGTACAAAGTGACATATTAAAAAAAATAACAACAGATAGTCAATTTGTAGGTTATGATGTCATGGACCAAAAAACGATTATTACGGACATCATATATAATGGTGAATTAGTAAATGAAGCTGAATCAGGAGAAACTATTTACTTTATTTTAAAAGAAACACCATTTTATGCAGTAAGTGGTGGACAAGTTGCAGACGAAGGTACTATAAGTAATGAACAGTTCGAAATCAATGTTACTGAAGTTACCAAAGCGCCCAATGGACAAAACTTACACAAAGGTGAAATTCAATTTGGCACTGTTAAAAAGAATGACGAAGTGTTTGCTAGTGTAAACCACATTGAACGTAGAGATATTAAAAAGAATCACAGCGCTACACATTTATTACATGCAGCATTAAAAGAAGTGCTTGGAGACCATGTCAATCAAGCAGGCTCACTTGTTGAAGCAGAGAGGTTAAGATTTGATTTCACGCACTTTGGACCTTTAAATCAAGCAGAAATTGATCAAGTTGAACGAAGAGTTAATGAAGAAATTTGGAATAGTATAGATGTGGATATTCAAGAAATGCCTATTGCTGAAGCTAAAAAGTTAGGCGCGATGGCATTGTTTGGTGAAAAGTATGGTGAGGTTGTTCGAGTAGTGAATATGTCTCCTTTCTCTATTGAATTATGTGGAGGTATCCATGTTAATAATACTTCTGAAATAGGTTTGTTTAAAATAGTAAGTGAATCAGGTACTGGTGCTGGTGTGAGACGTATAGAAGCATTTACCGGAAAATCAGCATTCCTATATTTAGAAACAATTCAAGAACAATTTAATGCAGTGAAAGCACAAATTAAAGTGAAATCAGATGATCAAGTTTTGGATAAAGTCATCCAAATGCAAGCGGATGAAAAAGAATTAACTAAACAACTTGAGCAAAAAAATAAAGAAATCACTACACTAAAAATGGGTGATATTACAAATCAAGTGGAACAAATTAATGGATTTAAAGTCCTTGCAACTGAGGTTGAAGTCGCAAATGCAAAAGCGATTCGTGAGACAATGGATGACTTTAAATCTAAATTGCAAGATGCTATTATAATTTTAATTAGTAATATAGATGGTAAAGTGTCATTAGTAGCAACAGTGCCAAAAGCTTTAACAGACAGTGTAAAAGCTGGTGATATTATTAAAAACATGGCACCTATTGTAGGTGGTAAAGGTGGTGGCCGTCCAGACATGGCTCAAGGTGGAGGCACTCAACCTGAAAACATAACAGAATCATTACGTTTCATTAAAGATTACATTAAATCTCTATAAGTTCTAACTATTGTCATGTAGAATTAACAATAAGTACTTTTTACTCGATATGAAGGAGTGTTACAAAATGGAAAACTTTGATAAAACAATGAAATTTAATTATGATGAAATTCCAAAAGAAGATGTCAAAACAGTACTTCAAAATGTCTATAACACATTGAAAGAACGTGGCTATAATCCTGTTAATCAAATCGTTGGTTACTTATTATCAGGAGATCCTGCGTATATTCCACGTAATAATGAAGCTAGAAACCAAATTCGTCGTATTGATCGTGACGATATCATGGAAGAATTAGTTTCAAATTATTTACAAGAGAATTCAAAGTAATTAATGCTAAAACATAAAATTTTAGGTTTAGATGTAGGAAGTAAAACTGTTGGCATTGCTATAAGCGATCTCATGGGTTGGACAGCCCAGGGATTAGATACACTCCATATAAACGAAGATAAGAATGAACTAGGTATAGACAGACTAGTAACAATCATAGAGAAAGAAAAAGTTGGTACTGTTGTCATTGGTTTGCCAAAGAATATGAATAATTCTATTGGATTTCGAGGCGAAGCTTCGTTACAATACAAGGAGCAACTTCAAGAAGCATTGCCATCTGTAGAGATAATCATGTGGGATGAGCGTTTAAGTACCATGGCTGCAGAACGTTCTTTACTTGAAGCAGATGTTTCTAGACAAAAACGAAAAAAAGTAATAGATAAAATGGCTGCAGTATTTATATTACAAGGCTATTTAGATTCTATACAATAAAAAGGAGCGTTTTATAATGACTGAACACAACCATGAATCTGAATTAGAAATTAATAATCAAGAGGAACTATTAACTTTATATGATGAAGATGGAAACGAAGTACTTTACCGTAAAGTATTAGAATTTTTCCATCCTGAATTTAAAAAAGAATATGTGATTCTTGCTGAAGAAGGTGCAGAATCAGATGATGATGATTTAATCGAATTAGTACCAATGATTAATGAGCCTGATGAAGATGGTGAAGGCGGAAAATTCTTACCGGTTGAAACAGATGAAGAATGGGATATGATTGAAGAAGTCGTTAACACTGAAATGGACGATCATGATCATAACCATGAATAACCTCTAATCTGAACAACTCAAATAATTTGCACCACTAATTAAAACGTGAACGTGGACGACACATTGATTTAATAATGTTTATGTTTTTCTTTGGTGACAAAGCTTGTTAGTCAAATCTTGTACAATCGTTAAGGGATAAAATATGAGATACAAAGTGCTTATTTCAAATTATCAAGCCGAGACTTAAAAGTCTCAACTCAGACTGTCAACAAAGTTTCCAGCTTTGTTGACAGTCTTTTTTTGTTTGAATTCTACTGGCGCTAATTTACTCCGTCTCTACCGGCTTTTATTTTATTACAGATGCCAGTTTAGTTTTCATATTCGAATAAGTCGAAGAAAAATATCGATTTAATAATGTCAAACTATTTTTAGATTCTGTTGTTTTAAAAAAAGTATCGTTTATTTTGAACATTTTTAATATCAAATCAAAAAGAAATTTTTCAAAAATACACACAAATGTAGCTTATCGTAACTGAGACTTTTAAGTCCCAATTTTTATATTTAAGAATAAAAGTACTCAATCAGCTACAGTTATATTAACTAGTTAATTATCACAATTTACACTTATAAAATATATGGGTTTGTGGTAAAATATATAAAGTTAAATTTTAAATTTATGAGATATTTTCAAAGAATTATATAAAGTAGTTCGAAAATAACAACTTATAGACGTCATTATTAACCATAATACAATCAGTCACGATTATTGGCTGATTTATTTTATTTGTCAAAAATGCTTTGAAATATCTACATTGAAGGAAGTTTTAAAATGGAAAATAATCAATCATATTTATTAGAATTGCACAAAGAGAATGATATTGCTATTGAACAACTTAGACCGTATGCGTTGGAACACCATGTTCCAATCGTTGATAGACTAACATTAGATATGATTAAACAACTGATCAGAATACATAAACCCAAGCGCATTTTAGAAATAGGTACAGCGATTGGTTATAGCAGTATGCAATTTGCTTCTGTTTCTGATGAAATAAAAGTGGTTACCATCGAGCGTGATGATGATATGCAATTAAAAGCCAAAGAAAATTTTGCGAAATTTGGATTTGAAACTCAAATTGAGTTAATTGAAAAGGATGCGTTAGAAGCTTTAGAAAATATCAAACATGAATCTTTTGATATGATATTTATTGATGCTGCAAAGGCACAATCAAAAAAGTTTTTTTCTTTGTACGCCCCTTTATTGAATGAAGGTGGGATAATAGTTACAGATAACGTTTTGTATCATGGTTTTGTTTCTGATATTTCCGAAGTGAGAAGTAGAAATGTTAGACAAATGGTAAAAAAAGTACAAGAATATAATGAATGGCTTATGGCTCAACCTCATTTCACAACTAATTTCCTTAATATGGATGATGGTCTAGCTATTTCGATTAAAGGAGAATCAAAATGACAGAATTATTAGTAACACCAAAATCTGTTAAACATATTGAGACACTAATTGAAAAAGGTGCAGATGCTTTTGTAATTGGTGAGCAAAGATTCGGCTTAAGATTAGCAGGAGAATTTAAAAGAGAAGCATTGATAGAAGCAGTGGAATTAATACATAATCATGGTAAAAAAGCCTACGTAGCAGTAAATGGTATTTTTCACAATTATCATTTAAATGCACTAAAATCATATATAGATTTTTTACACGAAGTAAGCGTTGACCGCATCATATTTGGCGATCCAGCAGTAGTTATGTATGTGAATGAACAACCAAATCCGATTCCATTAAATTGGGATGCCGAAGCACTAGTCACAAATTATTTCCAGTGTAACTATTGGGGGAAAAAAGGTGCACAACGTGCGCAATTAGCTAGAGAATTAAGTTTAGATGAAATATTAAATATAAAACAAAATGCAGATGTAGAGATTGAAGTACAAGTACATGGTATGACTTGCATGTTTCAATCAAAACGTATGTTATTAGGTAACTATTTTACTTTCCAAGAAAGACAAATGAAAATTCAACGAAATAAAGAAGCGAATGAGTTGCTTTTATATGATGAAGAACGGGATAACAAATATCCTGTTTTTGAAGATTATAATGGAACGCATATAATGTCACCTAATGATATTTGTTTGATTGAAGAGTTAGATCAGCTTTTAGTAGCCAATATTGATGCATTCAAGATCGATGGTGTATTACAAACTGAAGAATATATCAATGTATGTACAGAGCAATATAGAGAAGCGATTGATTTGTTCAAAGAAGATCCTGAAACCTATGATGATGAAAAATTTATGCTTGTAGATCCGATTGAGGCCATTCAGCCTGAGCACCGTCCGTTTGATGAAGGATTCTTGTATAAACAAACAGTCTATTAAAGGAGGTTTAAGTAATGGAATTATTAGAAAAAGTTGAAAATCGTACTAATAATAAGATTAAAAAACCTGAACTACTTGCACCAGCAGGTAATTTAGAAAAACTCAAAATAGCAGTACATTATGGTGCTGATGCTGTATTTTTAGGTGGACAAGCATATGGTTTAAGATCGAATGCAGATAATTTTACGTTGGAAGAAATAAACGAAGGTGTGACATTCGCTCAGCAATATGGGGCGAAAATTTACGTTACGACGAATATTATTGCTCATGATGAAAATATTGAAGGATTGGACGAGTATTTAAAAAATATTGAGTCAGCAGGCGCCACTGGTATTATTGTTGCAGATCCACTTATTATTGAAACCTGCAAGCGTGTAGCGCCGAACTTAGAAATTCATTTATCAACACAACAATCTCTTTCGAATTATAAAGCTGTAGAATTTTGGAAAAATGAAGGTCTAGATCGTGTAGTATTAGCACGTGAAACTGGTGCTATGGAAATGAAGGAAATGAAAGACAAAGTAGATATTGAAATTGAATCATTTATACATGGTGCGATGTGTATTGCGTATTCTGGTAGATGTACATTAAGTAATCACATGACTGCTCGAGACTCTAACAGAGGCGGTTGTTGTCAAAGTTGTAGATGGGATTATGATCTTTTGGAAGTTGATGAAGATGGTGAATTAGATTTATATTATGACGAAAATGCAGTGACTCCATTTGCAATGAGTCCAAAAGATTTGAAACTTATTGAATCAATCCCTAAAATGATGGATATTGGTGTGGATTCACTTAAAGTTGAAGGACGCATGAAATCAATACACTATATTGCAACTGTAGTGTCTGTATATCGCAAAGTCATCGATGCTTATGCAGAAGATCCTGATAACTTTAAAATTAAGCCAGAATGGTTAACTGAGCTGGAAAAATGTGCTAATAGAGATACTGCTTCTGCATTTATTGAAGGCACACCTGGATATGAGGAACAAATGTTTGGGCAACAAAATAAAAAGAACTCAGCTTATGATTTTTGTGGATTGGTTCTGGCTTATGATGAAACAACTAAGCTTGCTACGATTCAACAGCGGAACAAATTTGAACCTGGAGACGAAATAGAGTTTTTTGGTCCTGAAATCGATACATTTAGACAAGTTGTTGACACTATCTATGATGAAGAAGGTAACCAACTTGATGCTGCACGACATCCATTGCAAATCGTGCAAATTAAAGTTGATCATCCAATTTATACCAACAACATGATGAGAAAGGAAATTGGATAATGAAACGTACGACTATTATTGGAATCGCTGGTGGTTCGGGTTCGGGCAAAACCTCAGTGACAAATGAAATTATGAAAAATTTAGAAGGCCATAGTGTTGCATTATTGGCACAAGACTATTATTATAAGGACCAATCGCATTTAAGTTTCGAAGAACGTTTAGAGACCAATTATGATCATCCTTTTGCTTTTGATAATGACTTATTAATAGAAAATTTAAACGATTTGAGAAATGGCAAACAAATCGAAGTACCAACATATGATTATACAAATCATACTAGAAGTGAAGAAACGATTGCATTTAAACCAAAAGATGTTATTATCGTAGAAGGCATATTTGCGCTTGAAAATAAAACGTTAAGAGATTTAATGGATGTCAAGATTTATGTTGATACAGATGCAGATTTACGAATTTTACGTCGCTTACTTCGTGATACAGAAGAAAGAGGACGAACAATGGATTCTGTAATAAGTCAATATCTAAATGTAGTTCGACCAATGCATAATCAATTTATAGAACCCACAAAAAGATATGCAGATATTATCATTCCAGAAGGTGGAAGTAATAAAGTTGCGATCGATATAATGACGACGAAAATTCAGACTTTAGTAAGTAAACAATAGTATTATAGTAAAGGAAGATGACAATATGGAAAACCAAAAACAATATCCTATGACGCAAGAAGGTTTCGAAAAACTAGAAAATGAACTTGAAGAGTTAAAAACGGTTAAGAGACCAGAAGTCGTAGAAAAAATAAAAGTAGCACGTTCATTCGGAGACTTATCTGAGAACTCTGAGTATGATGCTGCGAAAGATGAACAAGGATTTATCGAACAAGATATACAAAGAATTGAGCATATGCTACGTAATGCCCTAATAATCGAAGATACTGGTGATAACAACCAAGTACAAATTGGTAAAACTGTAACTTTTGTAGAATTACCTGGTGAAGACGAAGAGGAATACCAAATTGTTGGATCAGCTGAATCTGATGCATTTAATGGTAAAATTTCAAATGAATCACCAATGGCAAAAAGTTTAATCGGCAAAAAATTAAACGAAGAAGTTCGTGTTCCACTGCCAAATGGTGCAGAAATTAATGTCAAAATTGTAAATATTAAATAATATAAAAATCCCCTTAACACTTAATGTTAGGGGGATTTTACACTTTATAAATAAAAACATATACTTATCTTCAACTATTTGATAAATTTATATCATTGATACAATAATTGAAATATTGAGATAATTTCGGATTAATTTGTATTTAACAATAGTAGTTTATTATCGACAATTATAACTATTTTTAATTAAACATAGTCTGACAGTTAATGATACAATTATAATGTTGCACACATATTAATGTTTGAATCATAGTTTAATGTATAAAATACAAAGGGGGAAATGTGTTGGAATATAAATTGATCAATGAAGAGACAATTATGATTTACTTTGAACAACAAATCAATCCTTCGACATTTAAGGAAGTTCAAAAAGTTGAAAATTATATTAAAGATCAACAACATAAAGCAATTATTGAAGTGATACCTTCTTATCGGGCAATTATGCTACATATAGATATTACAAAACAAAGTTTAGCGGAAGTAGTTAAAGCGCTGAATCTAGAACAATTAAATCAACTGGATTTTGATGAAAATAATAATGAAGTAAAAATAATTAGTTTACCAGTTCTTTATGGTGGTGATTATGGTCCAGATATTCAAGAAGTAGCTACACATCATCAATTATCAATAGAGGACGTCATTAATTTACATACAGAAAATCGATATTTAATTTATATGCTTGGATTTATGCCAGGCTTTCCGTTTTTAGGTGGTTTAAATCCAGAGCTGGCTACACCTAGACGCGAAGAACCAAGAACGAGCATTCCTGCGGGTTCTGTAGGTATTGCGAATAATCAAACAGGTTTATATCCAAAACAATCTCCAGGTGGTTGGCAAATCATCGGACGTACACCAATTACTGTATTTGATATTTCAAAAACACCTATGTGTTTATATGAATCTGGTGACTATATAAAATTCTATCCTATCGATGAATCAACGTTCGAACAGATTATAGAAGAACAGCAAGGTGAATTTGATATTAAGAAATGGGTGAAAATTCAATATGAGTATTAAAATAATTAATCCAGGGTTATTTAGTACGATTCAAGATTTAGGAAGAATCGGCTATCAAGACCAAGGATTTTCTACTGCAGGTGTTTTAGATCGGTACGCTTATCGAACTGGACAAGCACTCATTGGCAATGAAGGGCCAGCAATTGAATGTACAATAATTGGCCCAACAATTGAATTCTTAGAAGACAATGCTTTTGTATTAATAGGTGCTGAGTTCAAAGCAACTGTTAACGAAGCAATTATTGATGAATCTACTGTAATAGCAGTAAAAAAAGGTGACGTTTTGAAAGTTGGACAGGTCACTAAAGGGGCTAGAGGGTACTTATTATTTGGTAAACCTTTGACAATTCATAAAGTAGCAAATAGTTATTCTACACACACACGAAGTCAAATTGGTGGTTTTAAAGGGCGCGCATTAAAATCTGGTGATGTAATTGAGTGCGAAAACGATTATCCATATGCACAAAATCTTGGATTGAGTGTACCAAAAGATGTTGGTGAATTTGAAGAAAAACCTATTCAAATCATCAAAGGGCCTCAATTTGATAGCTTTAGCGAAGAGGCACAACAAAAACTAGTAGCTAATGAATTTAAAATATCAGAAAAGTCAGACCGTATGGGATATCGGTTACAAGGTGAAGCGATTTCACCAAACACATCGGCTGACATAATATCAGAGCCTGTTGCCTTAGGCAGTATACAAGTGCCAAATGATGGCAATCCGATCATTTTATTAAATGATAAACAAACAGTAGGCGGTTATACAAAAATAGCAACTGTTTGCGCATCTGATTTACATAAATTAGCTCAAATGCAACCTAATGATACGATTCGTTTTGAATGGACGACAATCGAAGAAGCAGTTAAAAAATTAGAGCAACAAGAAGAAGCGTTTAAAAATACAATCAATAATATTAAAGAGCAACCAATTTTTGATATTTCACAATTGAGAAATACATCTGCTCGTATTAATCATTTATTGAAAGGGGAATTATAATGAATTTTGAAAAAGTAGAACAATTAATAAAGATGGTAAAAGATAACGGGGTTAAAAAATTTAATTATAAAGATTATGAAAATGAAATCACTATAGATTTTACCGATAATACATCTGCATCAACTGCGCAACAACAATTAGTTTCAAATAATGAATCAAGTTTAAATGAACAAAGTGCATCAAATGAAGAACAATCCGATCAAGTTGTCAAATCACCAATGGTTGGAACATTTTATTTACAAGACGAGAAGGAATTAACAAATCCCCTTATTCATGAAGGTGATGAAATTAAAAAAGGAGATACCATTGGTTATATAGAAGCGATGAAAGTCATGAATGAAGTAAAAAGTGATGTGAGTGGTGTAGTCGACACAATACATGTCAATCACGGCGCAAATGTTGAGTATGATCAAACGATTATAACTGTGAAATAAGTATAAAGGGGGTATTTGAGTTGTATCGTTGTTTAATTGCAAATAGAGGAGAAATTGCTGTAAGAATCATCCGCGCTTGTAGAGAAATGGATATTGAAACTGTAGCTATCTATGCTTTAGGGGATGAGTCTAGCCTACATGTCAGCTTAGCTGATCAAGCGATATGTATTGGTGAAGCCAATGCATTAGATAGCTATTTAAACCAAGATAGAATTATTAGTGCAGCAAAAATTAGTGGTGCAAATGCAATTCACCCAGGATATGGTTTTTTATCAGAAAGTACTTCATTCGCTAAAAATGTTGAAGAAAACGGTATTTATTTTATAGGGCCAACTGATCAAACTATGGAGATGATGGGTGATAAAATAACAGCACGACAAACAGTAGACCAAGCTAATGTGCCTATCATACCAGGATCTACTTCTGCTGTAGAGTCAATCGAAGAAGTTAAGGAAATTGCGCAAGATATTGGTTATCCACTTGTATTAAAAGCTGCCAGTGGTGGTGGCGGCAAAGGGATAAGGATTGTCAAAAAAGAAGAATCTTTAGAAAAGTCATTTAAAGAAGCCAAAAGTGAGGGGCAAAAATATTTTAATGATGATCGCGTATATGTGGAAGCGTTTATCCCAGTAGCTAAACATGTGGAAGTTCAGGTGTTAGGAGACGGTAAAGAAAATTACATACACTTAGGTGAACGTGATTGCTCAGTTCAGAGAAAAAATCAAAAATTAATTGAAGAATCGCCTTGTGCTGCATTATCTGAACATATGAGAACATCTATGTGTAATGATGCTGTGAAAGTAGCAAGAGCATCTGGTTATAGAAGTGCAGGTACTATCGAATATTTAGTGACAGAAGATGCTTATTACTTCATAGAGATGAATGCGCGTATCCAAGTAGAACATACAGTAACTGAAATGAGATCAAATCGTGATTTACTACACGCACAGCTCTATTTAATGAAACACGGTACATTACCGTTCAATCAAGACGAAGTGATATTTGATGGTCATGTCATTGAAGCAAGAATCAACGCAGAAAATCCTCAGAAAGGATTTCAGCCTTCACCAGGTAAAGTAAAAGCATTACATTTGCCTCAAGGCTTTAACGTCCGTATCGACAGTTTACTTTATCATGGCTATACGGTATCGCCAAATTACGATTCACTTGTAGCTAAAGTGATTGTAAAAGCACCAAATAGAGATTCAGCAATAAAAAAATTAAAAGTAACATTGGATGAAATGGTAATCGATGGCTTTACTACGACAGCTGATTTCTTATATGCTGTTTTATCGTATCCGCAATATGCTAATGGTGATGCAAAAGATGTAGATATTAAATTCTTAGATAGACATCAAATAATTAAGGAGGAATCATGATGAAAGTTGATTTAAACTGTGATTTAGGCGAAGCTTTTGGAAATTATTCATTCGGTGGAGACAATCAAATTATTCCGCTAATTACTTCAGCTAATATTGCATGTGGTTTTCATGCTGGTGACCAACATGTCATGAATCAAACGGTGGAATTAGCTAAAGCAAATGGTGTTGGTATAGGTGCTCATCCTGGCCTCCCAGATTTACAAGGATTTGGACGTAGAAATATGGACTTGTCACCCAAAGAAATTTATGATATCGTCATTTACCAGCTCGGTGCATTAAGCGGATTCTGTAATGTTCACCAAGTTAAAATAAATCACGTGAAACCACATGGAGCACTTTATCAAATGGGGGCGCGTGATAAAGCAATTGCTCATGCGATTGCACAAGCTGTATATGATTTTGATAAATCATTAATTTATGTTGGATTATCAAATACACTACTTGTTACAGAGACGCAAGCTGTTGGTTTAACTACTGCTGCCGAAGTGTTTGCAGATAGACGCTATGAAGATGATGGTCAATTAGTTAGTCGTAAAGAAAGTGATGCATTGATCACTGACACTGAAGAAGCTATTGAACAAGTTGTCAAAATGGTTAAGTCACAAAAAGTCGTTACGAAAAATAACAAGGAAATTGATATTCAAGCAGATACAATTTGTGTTCATGGAGATGGTGAACACGCACTAGAATTTGTTACAAAAATAAGAGACAGATTATCGAAAGAAGGCGTTTCTATATCTAAGCTGGGAGGCTAACACATGGGAGAAAAATTAAAAACAGAATCAAAGGATTTTGAATTTACAAAAAATCATAAAAGATTATTATTAGGTTCTGTATTCTTAATGGCTACATCTGCAATTGGACCCGCGTTTCTAACTCAGACAGCAGTATTTACTGCTCAGTTTACTTCAAGTTTTGCTTTTGCAATTTTATTATCAATATTGATTGATATAGGGGCGCAAATTAATATTTGGAGAGTGTTGGTAGTTACAGGTAAACGTGGACAAGAAGTAGCTAATGAAATCTTTAAAGGATTGGGTACTTTTATATCGATATTAATTGCAATAGGAGGACTTGCATTTAATATCGGTAATATTGCTGGTGCTGGATTAGGATTAAATGCAATTTTTGGCTTAGATGTAAAGATTGGTGCAGCTATTACAGCTGTATTATCAATACTTATTTTTGTAAGTAAAAGTGGTCAAAAAATTATGGATGTTGTCACGATGTTTTTAGGCGTTTTAATGATTGTAGTTGTTGCATTTGTAATGTTTAAGGCAAACCCACCATATGCAGACGCAGCTAAACATCTCGTGATGCCAGAGCAACCATTAGCGCTTGTCTTACCGATTATCACATTAGTAGGAGGAACAGTTGGTGGTTATATCACTTTTGCTGGTGCACATAGAATATTAGATTCAGGTATCAAAGGTAAACACTATTTGCCATTTGTCAATAAGGCGGCAATTTCAGGAATATTAACAACGGGTGTACTTAGAACCTTATTATTCTTAGCGGTACTCGGTGTGGTCGTTACAGGTGTAACTTTAAATGATACTAACCCACCAGCTTCTGTATTTGAACATGTATTAGGACCAGTCGGTCGAAATATTTTTGGTGTCGTTTTATTTGCTGCAGCAATGTCTTCAGTTATTGGTTCAGCATACACAAGTGCAACTTTCTTAAAAACATTGCATAAATCTATCTATAATAAAACAAACATTATTGTAATTTCATTTATAGTCATTTCAACTTTTGTTTTTCTATTTTTAGGAAAACCAGTTACATTATTAATCGTTGCAGGTGCTTTAAATGGACTTATCTTACCAATTATATTAACGACAATACTAATTGCTAGTAAACGAAAATCAATCGTCGGAGATTATCATCATCCAACATGGATGTTAGTCTTTGGAGCAATTGCTGTGATCGTTACAGTTGTTACAGGTGTTTATTCACTACAAGGATTGACAGAATTAATGGGTAGTTAACAAAACAATTATAGTGACAAATAAACCATTCTCTAGTTCTTAATGCAAAACAAGGACTTAGGGAATGGTATTTTTTATGATGATGTTTTCTATAAATAGCCTCGAATAGTTTGAAATATTAAACAACAAATTTACAGATTAATTCAATTTAAAGCAGAGAAATTATTCTTATGTTTCTTATGGAAAAGAATGAAATAATAAATTGATATAAATATCGTTCAATCGTCGAGCTATTGGTTTAAATGTGGTAGAATAACTAAGGTTAGGATTTTAAATTGAGGTGAAAAACGATGATCGGTATTATAGGAGCTATGGAAGAAGAAGTAGCAATCTTAAAAGATAAACTTGTTGACTTTGAAGAGATTAATATTGCACATGTATATTTTTATAAAGGGTATATAAATGATAAAGCAATCGTATTAACTCAAAGTGGTATTGGTAAAGTGAATGTTGCAATTTCAACAGCATTATTAATTGAAAAGTTCAAACCTGATTTAATTATAAATACTGGTTCTGCAGGAGCATTGGATAAATCATTAAACGTAGGAGATATCGTGATAAGTGATATGGTTGCTTATCATGATGCTGATGCTAGAGCATTTGGTTATCAATTAGGACAAATTCCACAAATGCCAGCGCAATTCGTAGCAGATAAATCATTGATTGATAAAGCGACACAAGTAATTACTAATCAACAGTTAACTGCAAAGACAGGCTTGATTGTAAGCGGCGATAGTTTTATTGGAACAAAAGACCAACGAATGAAAATTAAAACAAATTTCCCTCAAGCGATGGCTGCAGAAATGGAAGCAACTGCAATTGCTCAGACTTGCTATCAATTTAATTTACCATTTATTATCACGCGCGCAATTTCAGATTTAGCTGATGGCGACGCAGGTATCACATTTGATGAATTTTTAACAAAAGCAGCAAAGTCTTCTAGTACAATGGTAGAAAATTTAATAAAAAAAATATAAAAAAGGTGAATAGAAATAATGGGTATAATAAAGAAATACTTTATGCCAAATGAATATGTACAGTCAATTTTTCAAATTGATATAGATAAGCTTGCAGAATCTGGCGTAAAAGGTATCGTTACTGATTTAGACAATACACTAGTAGGATGGGATGTAGCCGATCCTACTGAAGCGGTTAAAACATGGTTTGAAGAAGCAAGACAAAAAGGGATTACAATTACAATTGTGTCTAACAATAATGAAAAAAGAGTCGGTAGTTTTTCAAAATCATTAAAAGTAGATTATATTTTTAAAGCTAAAAAACCTAGAGGACGTGCGTTTGATCGTGCAATGCATTCTATGAATTTAAATCCATCAGAGATTGTAGTGATTGGTGATCAAATGTTAACGGATGTATTTGGTGGGAATAGACGCGGTTTATTTACTATTATGGTAGTACCTGTTAAACAAACGGATGGTTTTATTACTAAATTTAATCGCCTTATTGAACGCAGATTATTACAACATTTTAGAAAAAAAGGATATATAAAATGGGAGGAAAATTGATTGAGTGAAGTGGATGTATTGAAATGTATAGGGTGTGGTGCACCATTACAATCTGAAGATTCTGATGCACCTGGTTATGTTCCGGAACATAATTTATTTCGTGAAGATGTTGTATGTAAAAGATGTTTTAGATTAAAGAATTACAACGAGGTACAAGATGTAGGTTTAGATAGTGATGACTTTTTAAATTTACTTAACGGTCTAGTAGATAAAAAAGGAATAATAGTAAATGTTGTAGATGTTTTTGATTTTGAAGGATCATTTATTAATGCAATCAAACGTATTGTTGGCAACAAAAAAATTATTCTCGTAGCTAATAAAATAGATCTACTGCCAAAACAAATAAATAAACGTCGTGTAAAAGAGTGGTTGAAGAAATCAGCCAAAAAATATGGACTTGATGCCGAAGACGTAGTACTTATTTCTGCTGACAAAAATGAAGGTATTGAAAATCTATTAACTTCTATTAACAATATTAGAAATGATGAGGATGTATATATAGTAGGAACTACAAATGTAGGTAAATCAACTCTAATTAACAAATTAATAGAACGCAGTGTAGGAGAAAAAGATGTTGTTACTACTTCAAGATTTCCTGGCACAACATTGGACATGATTGATATTCCACTTGATGAAACAACATTTATGTATGATACACCAGGAATTATTCAAGCGCACCAAATGACACATTTAGTATCTGAACATGAACTTAAAACAATTATGCCAAAAAAAGAAATTAAACAACGTGTGTACCAACTTAACGAAGGACAAACATTATTTTTCGGTGGACTCGCACGTATAGACTATATAAGTGGTGGTAAAAGACCGTTAGTCTGTTACTTTTCTAATGATTTAAATATTCATCGAACAAAAACAGAAAAGGCTAATGAATTATGGCGAAATCAATTAGGATCTGTATTAGCACCACCGCATAACCCTGAAAATTTTGATTTGAGTAATGTTAAAGCCGTAAGATTAGAAACAGGTAAGGAAAAACGTGATGTGATGATTTCGGGATTAGGTTTTATCACAATTGATGTAGGTGCAAAAGTAATTGTACGCGTGCCAAAAAATGTTGATGTTATTTTAAGAAATTCAATTATGTAAGGTGTGAAGAGTATGAAATATGCAGTAATAGGCCACCCTATCGATCATTCTTTATCTCCAGTGATGCATAATGCCAATTTTGAAACTTTAAATTGCAATGCAACATATGAAGCGATTAATATTCCTGAAGATAAATTCAACCAAATAAGAGAAATTATTTCAGATAAAGCACTCTCAGGTTTCAATGTAACAATTCCTCATAAGGAACGCATTATACCTTTTTTAGATGAAATTGACGAACAATCTGAAACTGTAGGTGCCGTGAATACAGTTAAAATAGAAGACGGCAAATGGACTGGTTATAATACAGACGGCATCGGCTACGTTAAAGGATTACAACGCGTGTACCCAGATTTAAAACAGGCTTATATTTTAATATTAGGTGCAGGCGGTGCTAGTAAAGGTATTGCGAATGAATTAACCAAATATGTACAACCGAAACTTACTATAGCCAACAGATCTTTAGACAGGTTTGATCAATGGCATTTGAATGTAAATAAAATCCGCTTATCAGATGCTGAATTAGCTTTATCTGAATTCGACATTATTATAAATACGACACCAGCAGGGATGAATACAAATCAAGAAATACCAATTAGTTTGAAAAATTTGGACCCGGAAACTTTAGTAAGTGATATTGTGTATATACCCTTTAAAACACCCATTTTAGAACAAGCTGAAGCCCAAGGTAACCCAATTTATAATGGTTTGGATATGTTTGTTTATCAAGGTGCAGAAAGTTTTAAGATTTGGACAGGTACAGAACCAGACGTGGAAGTAATGAAACGCACAGTATTAGATTATTTATAAAAGGAGCATTTTATGTTAACAGGTAAACAGAAAAGATTTTTGAGAAGTAAAGCACATAATATTGATCCAACGTTCCAAATCGGAAAAGCAGGTGTTGGTGAAAATATGATAGAACAATTAAAAGATATTTTAGAAAATAGAGAATTAATTAAAATACATGTATTACAAAACAACTTTGAAGATAAAAATGACTTAGCACAAACTTTAAGCGATGCAACTCATAGTGAAATTGTTCAAGTAATCGGGTCTATGATTGTCTTGTATAAAGAATCACATGATAATAAACAAATTCAATTACCATAATGTCTAAAACGATAGTCTTATATGGTGGGCAGTTTAACCCGATTCATACGGCTCACATGGTTGTTGCTAGTGAAGTGAATCATGTTATTAAACCAGATTTGTTTTATTTTATTCCAAGTTATATGTCGCCGCTCAAAGCGCATGATGATTACTTAGATGCAGCATATAGAATCGATATGATTCGGTGTGCAATTAACGAACTAGGGTTTGGCTTTGTTTATTTAGATGAAGTAGAACGCAAGGGACAAAGTTACACATATCTCACAATTAAACACATTTTAGAAAAGCATCCTAATGCACAACTATATTTTGTTATAGGGACCGACCAATATATACAATTGGAAAAATGGTATGAGATTGATAAATTGAAATCGATGGTAACCTTTGTAATTGTGAATCGTGGAAAAGCAAAGCAAGAAGTTTCAAATAATATGATTGCAATTAATATTCCACGCATAGATATAAGTTCAACGCTGATTAGGGATAGAGTGAAACAACAGGGAAATATTCATACGCTTGTTCCTCAAAGTGTAGAAAAATATATCAGAGAGGAAGGATTATATGAAATTTGATGAAGCAGTCTCGTTAGTAAAAGATAAATTACCGGAGAAAAGATTTAATCATTCACTAAGAGTAGCAGAAACGGCTGTTAAATTAGCTGAATTATATGATGGGGATAAAGATAAAGCTGAACTTGCAGGTATCTTACATGACTATAGTAAATATGATGATTTAGGATCTATGTATCAGATTGTTAGACAAAATGATTTAGATAGTAACTTGTTGAGCTATGGATCAGAAATCTTACACGGGCCAGTCTGTGCAGTTATAATGGAACAAAAATTCGCTGTGAATGACGAAGAAGTTTTGCTTGCCATTAAAAATCATACTACTGGTCGTGCTCAAATGACTAAAACAGAAAAATTAGTTTTTATTGCAGATTATATTGAACCTGGTCGTCAAACCCCAGGCGTTGAAGAAATTCGAGATTTAGCATACAATCAAGGTAGCTTAGATAAAACCATTTATGAAATATCTAAGCGAACTGTTTTATATTTAATCACGCAAGATATTACCGTTTATGATGCCACGATTGCCTGCTTGAATTATTACAATTATAGTAACGAAAGAGTAAAGGATGATTAAATGAAATCAGATCAATTATTAAAATTAGCTGTCAATGCAACTGAGAATAAAAAAGCAGAAGATATAATTTCTTTAAATATGCAAGGTATTAGCGATATGACCGATTATTTTATCGTATGCCACGGCAATAATGAAAGACAAGTACAATCCATCGCACGCGCAGTAAAAGATGCTGCTAACGAAGCGGAAATTGAAGTGAAACGAATGGAAGGTTTTAATGAAGCAAGATGGATTTTAATTGACTTGGCCAATGTAGTCGTACACGTATTCCATAAAGATGAACGTGATTATTATAACTTGGAGAAATTATATCGTGATGCACCTTTAGAATCTTATGGACAGGCAGTTTATTAATAATGGTTCAATATGAAGAAATGAGCTATTACTATGATCAATTAACTTTAGATCAGCCTTACGAATCATGGCTTGATATTGTAGAATTTTATGCTAAAAATAAATCAACCATCTTGGATATAGGTTGTGGTACAGGCAGTTTCACCTCGAAATTAAATGATTTTGATTATATAACTGGTATGGATTTAAGTGTTGATATGCTTTCGATAGCGATGCAAAAATCTAGTGAAGTAAATTGGATTGAAGGCGATATGACTGATTTCGACCTAAACCAACAATTTGATGTAATAACTATTTTTTGTGATTCTTTAAATTATTTAACAGAATATGAAGATGTGTTGTCCACTTTTCAGCAAGTATATCATCATTTAGAGCCGAATGAAGGTATATTTATGTTTGATGTGCATACAGAACATAAAATGAATACTTTATTCAATAATCAAAGTTATATTGATGAAACTGAAAATGTATTTTTAGCTTGGGAAGCTGTTCGCGGGGAAGAACCATTAAGTGTATGGCATGATATGACGTTTTTTATAAAACAAGATGATAAGCATTATAAGAGATTTGATGAGTCACATTATCAAAAGACTTATTCAAAAGATGTTTACACTAAAATGTTAGAATCATGTGGCTTTAAAAATATAACAACATTCGTTGATTTTGAAATCAATAACCATAATCAAAAAGGAGAGCGCTTGTTCTTCGTTGTAAAAAAATAAAAAGTAAAATCACTCCTTTATGCGTGTAAAGTATAAAGGAGTGATTTTTTGTTACCATTATGGGAATTATTCAAAGAAAGATTCAGTCGATGTAATTTAAAAATAAAGGCCTGTGTTATGCTAATTATAATAGTGATTGCAGTGCTAACACTATCATTTTTGATGAATCGTGGTGTTGATCAAATCAAGCAAAATGATGAATCTGCACTAATTGAAACATCTGACCATAATCAATCATTACCACATGTGAAAAGTGAACGGTCATCTAATAAAACTACTGCAAAAATCAATAATGATAGTAAAGATTCATTTGTTTATGTTGATATTAAAGGTGCAGTAAAACATCCTAATGTTTATAAAATGAGCAGTAATGATAGAATTAAACAGTTGATGGACAAAGCTATTGCTACAGAACGTGCTGATTTAACGAACATTAACTTATCCGAACGATTAATCGATCAAAAAATGATATATGTTCCAGAAAAAGGGGAACAAACTAATAATCCATTGAATAAAAATAAAACTGTTACAAATTTATCAGAAAATAAGGATGCTGATGTAGCAAAAGTAAATATAAATACTGCAACAGAAAGCGAACTCACAACGATACCAGGGATAGGAAAGGTTAAAGCCAAATCTATCATTGAGTATCGTGAGCAGAATGGAAATTTTAAATCTATTGATGAGTTAAAAGAAATTAATGGTTTCGGTGCTAAAACGATAGAAAAATTAAGTTCACATTTAACAATGTAAAATTTTGTTGTATTTTTCTAAAAGCGATATAATCTATAATAAACATATTAAAGAATACATAAATTGGAGGCTAAGTATCATGGATCGTATTAAATGGGAAGAATACTTTATGGCGCAAAGTCACTTATTAGCATTGCGTTCTACATGTCAAAGACTATCTGTAGGGGCAACGATTGTAAAGGATAATAGAATTATAGCAGGAGGGTATAATGGTTCTGTGTCTGGCGAAGTACATTGTATTGATGAAGGATGTCTATTGGAAGATGGTCATTGTATTCGTACGATTCACGCAGAAATGAATGCTTTATTACAATGCGCAAAACAAGGGGTGTCAACAGAGGACGCAACGATTTATGTTACTCACTTCCCTTGTTTAAATTGCACCAAGTCTATTATTCAAGCAGGTATTAAAACAATTTATTATGCTGAAGATTACCATAATCATCATTATGCTTTAGAATTGTTAAAACAATCAGGTATTGTGTATAAAAAAATTCCATTTAATCAAGAACATGTAGCACAATATTTAATAAATAAATAAAATTGATTTATTATGCTTTAGCTTATTTAGCTGGTAACTTATTACTTTTTAATAAAGTTTTATCTCTTATTTTAATATTGGGCCTATTTATTATAATGAAAAGAAAAAGATTTAATGTAATTCATTTTATAATGGTTGCCATCATATCTTTAAGTAGTTATATGATGTTTCAAAATGCTTTAAAATTAGAAAAAAATAACCATGCTTTACTTTTGAACAAAGCATTTCAAGGAGAAGCAAAGTTAATTACAAAACCAATTTTGGAGCATCATAAGCTTAAAGGTAAGATTGAAATAAATAAAAAACATTATACTTACGTTTATAATTTACAAACATCAAAAAATATAGATTTAAAAAAAGTTTCTGCTTTTTTATTACAAAAAACCTGTAAAGTCAATGGGAAGTTTAATACTATAAAAAACGAACCAAATTCTAATCTTATTTTTATGATTCAAAATATTCATCTTTCAAGTTGTAAAACTAACAATAATAACTTTACTGATATTTTAAATAAACATAAAGCATTGATTTACGAAAGAATGCAACAATGGAAAATAATTTCACCTGAAAAAACGATTGCATTTATAACGGGTGATACATCACTTATGAATAAAGATGAATTAGATAGAATAAAAGAAATTGGCATAGCGCATCTTCTGGCTATTAGCGGGACACATATTGCTATTATTATTACAATTATATGCTATATACTTAACAGATTAAAATGCCCATTGTTTTTAATTAAAATAATATTAATCATATTATTACCTATCTATTGCATGTATACAAACATGTCGGCAAGTGCCGTCAGAGCAATATTAATGAGTTTGATAATAATCATTTTTCCAAAATACATTATAAAGCATTCAATGAACGTTTTAGCTTTTTTATTTATTTGCTTAACAATTTTAACCCCCTCGTTAATTTATCATATCGGATTTCAACTTTCGTTTTTAATTACTTTTTCAATCCTTTTTGCCAGCCCATTACTAAAGAATTTAGGTATCTTTAAATCTTTATGCGCTATCACATGGATAGCACAATTAAGTTCATTTATTTTAAGTTGTATCCATTTTCACCAAATTCAATGGATTGGCTTGATATCTAATATCTTTTTTGTTCCATTTTATTCTTTCATACTATTTCCTTTTGTTATTTTTCTTACTTTTATAATACATTTACCATTCAAACCTATTATTATAACCAATTTATATAACTTATTAATTATTTTTCATGATAAAATGGTTGAACTTTTTGATAAACTCAACTTTTTTAAATGGTATATTCCTACATTAAATAATCTTCAAATAGCTATAATAACTATCGTTGCATTTTTGACCTTAGTTCTATTCGTTCATAAATGCTATAAACTAATGTCAATTACTTTAATTACTTTGTATGTTGTCTCTACAATGCTACCTCAAGTGCATGCATATCAACTTACTATGTTGGATGTAGGGCAAGGGGACTCACTTTTATTTGAAACTCAATACCACGAATCACTATTAATCGACACGGGTGGTAACTTTAATTCGAAACAAAAAGTTGCGAATCATAATATTTCTAGATATCATATCTTACCAACTTTAAAACGACATAATGTAAAAGAACTTGATTACGTTATAATTACTCATCCTCATCTAGATCATATGGGTGAACTAAGTTATTTAATTAAGCAACTCAAAATTAAAAGTATCATTATCAATGCTAATAGTTTTAAAATGAAAGAATTAAATCTTTTAAAAGTGAAATGTATAAAAAAAGGCATAAAGTTAATAGATTTTAAAAATAAATCACAATTTTTTATGAATAAAGCGAAACTTAATCTGTTAGATGCTACTATTCCTAACTCTAATAATTTAAATGAACAATCAATTATAATATTGATACAGTACAATAGTTATAAAATATTACTGATGGGTGATGCTACAAATCTTAACGAAGAGAAATTGATACATAAATATCATTTATCCAATGTTAATATTTTAAAAATTGGTCATCATGGTAGTCGTACGAGTACAAGTAACAGTTTATTGCAATCAATTAGACCAAAAATAGCTCTAATTTCGGTAGGAGAAAAAAATAAATATGGTCTTCCTAATCGTCAAATTATTGATAGATTAAGATATAATAATATTAAAGTTTTTCAAACAAATGTAAATGGAGAAGTGAACATTTTATTTAAAGATCAAATAGAAATAAAATCTCAATACCATTGAAATTTTTTAGTTAGTGAGAAACTATTAGGCGTGTTATAATTACAAAATGTGTAATAGAATTGAAAGGGTGCCGAGAATGAGTAGCAACATAATAACGATATATGGTGAAGTACCTGAATTAATTGAAAAAAAAGCTTCTGAAGTTATTGAACAATATTTAGATGCACCAAAAGATGAATTCAACTTCGTTAAATATAACTTATATGAAAATGATTTAGCTCCAATTATTGAAGAAACGCTTACCATGCCATTTTTCTCTAATAAAAAAGCTGTTCTAGTACAAAATGCATATGTTTTTACTGGTGAGAAACCGCCTAAAGAATTAAATCATAACATTGATCAACTGATAGAATTTATAGAAAAATATGATGGTGACACTTTAATATTGTTTGAAGTTAATCATTCTAAATTAGATGAGAGAAAAAAAGTTGTTAAATCATTGAAAAAACATGCGCAAATTAAAAAGATAGAACAAATGTCAGAAGAAGAAATAAAACATTGGATAAAAAGTCAACTGCATGAGAATTATAAAGATATTAAGCAAGATGCGCTTGATTTAGTTATTGAATTAACAGGAGTTAATTTTAATGTTGTTAAGCAAGAGATAGAAAAACTCATTTTATTTTTGGGTGATAGAACGACTATTAATAAAGATGATGTTCATCAAATTGTAAATAGAAGTCTAGAACAAAATGTTTTTTTGCTCACTGAATATATACAAAAAAATAAAAAATCAAAAGCCATTCAACTAGTTAAAGACTTAATAGCAATGAAAGAGGAGCCTATAAAATTATTAGCACTGATTACAAGTAATTATCGACTTTTTTATCAAAGTAAAATATTGGGACAAAAAGGCTATAGTGGCCAACAAATTGCTAAAACAATCAACGTTCATCCCTATAGGGTGAAGTTAGCTTTAAACCAAGCAAGGCATTATGAATTAGAAAGTTTATTAAATATTATTGATAATTGTGCAGAAACAGATTATAAATTAAAGTCATCTTATATGGATAAACACCTTATCCTCGAATTGTTTATTTTGTCCTTATAAATGTGAAGCTTTTTGTTTTCGTCTAGTCATTTCACTGGATAGATTTCTGTAGATGAATTATAAAGCATGTTGATAGTTATGATGCTAAAACTAATAAATATTAAAGTTGTAAAAAAGCCCAGAAATGATTTCTCTTATTATAAATCATTTCTGGGCTAAACTTATGTAGCAGGTCGCATGAAATATTGAAATAAAAAAAGTTCAAGCGTAGGCTTGAACTTTAGTTTATTTAGCAGCTGTCATTAAAGAAGATTTAATTCTAGCAGCTTTGTTAGAATGTATTAAGTTGCGTTGCGCAGCTTTATCTACTTTTTTCAATGCAAAGCTAATTAATTCAGCTTTGTTGTCAGCGTTAGTGTCAATTGCTGTATGAGCTCTTTTCACAGCTGTACGCATTGCATTTTTTTGTGAAATATTACGTTCCTCAGTTACACGAGTAGTATTAACACGTTTAATTGCAGATTTAATGTTTGGCATGTCTGTCACCTCCTAAAAGTGTGATCTTCGCTATCAAAAATTAATTTGATTACAACAAGAAATATTTTATCAAAACAACCAAGTTTCTGCAATCATTTATTTATAATAAGGCGCGTAAACTCGCGATAAATGATACAATAATAATTATAACAAGAAAAGATATTAGTAAAAATAGTAACATAGCGACGAAAGATAAACATAAATTCAAATTTTACTATTAATTTTATCAAGTTTGCAATTAGTAGATAAAAACGTTATTATATCAAAGAATGTCATACATATTACGGGCTAGAATTATGAAAGTGAGACTGATAATACATGGATAAAGAAAATCGTTTAAACAAGCGTGAAAATATAAGAAACTTTTCTATTATTGCACATATTGATCATGGAAAATCTACATTAGCAGATAGAATTTTGGAAAATACTAAATCTGTTGAATCACGTGAAATGCAATCACAGTTATTGGATTCCATGGATTTAGAGAGAGAACGTGGTATAACAATAAAATTAAATGCGGTACGTTTAAAATATGATGCAAAAGATGGTGAGACTTATACGTTTCATTTAATTGATACACCTGGACACGTAGATTTTACATATGAAGTTTCAAGATCATTAGCTGCATGTGAAGGCGCTATATTAGTAGTAGATGCTGCACAAGGCATAGAGGCCCAAACATTAGCCAATGTTTATTTGGCATTAGACAACGATTTAGAGTTATTACCAGTTGTGAATAAAATAGATTTACCAGCAGCGGAACCTGAACGTGTAAAGCAAGAAGTAGAAGATGTCATAGGACTAGATAAAGATGATGTTGTATTAGCTAGTGCAAAATCAAATATTGGTATTGATGATATATTAGAAAAAATTGTAGAAGTCGTGCCACCACCACAAGGAGATCCAGACGAACCATTAAAAGCATTGATTTTCGATTCAGAATATGATCCCTACAGAGGGGTTATTTCATCAATTAGAATTGTTGAAGGTACTTTGAAAACGGGTGATGAAATAAAAATGATGGCTACAGGAAAATCTTTTGAAGTTACAGAAGTAGGCATCAATACACCAAAACAATTACCAGTTAGCGAGCTAACTGTTGGAGATGTTGGTTATGTCATTGCTAGTATCAAAAATGTAGATGATTCACGTGTCGGGGATACAATTACCCATCTACACCGTCCAGCAGCTGAGCCGTTAAAAGGATATAAGAAAATGAACCCAATGGTTTTCTGCGGTTTATTCCCTATAGACAATAAAGACTATAACGATTTACGTGAAGCATTAGAGAAGTTACAGTTGAATGATGCTTCATTAGAATTTGAACCTGAGTCTTCTCAAGCATTAGGTTTTGGATACAGAACAGGGTTTTTAGGCATGTTGCACATGGAAATTATCCAAGAACGTATTGAACGTGAATTTGGAATAGAATTAATTGCTACAGCCCCATCTGTAATTTATGAATGTATTCTTAAAAATGGTGATGAAATCTCAGTCGATAATCCAGCGCATATGCCTGAAAGAGATCAAATTGATACGATTTATGAACCTTTTGTAAGAGCGACAATGATGGTACCAAACGATTATGTGGGTGCAGTTATGGAATTGTGTCAACGTAAGCGTGGCCAATTTATTAATATGGAGTATTTAGATGATATACGCGTCAATATTATCTATGAACTGCCTTTATCTGAAGTAGTGTTTGATTTCTTTGATCAGCTAAAATCAAATACAAAAGGTTATGCTTCTTTTGACTATGAATTTATTGATAATAAAGAAAGCGACTTAGTTAAAATGGATATATTACTAAATGGAGAGAAAGTAGATGCACTTAGTTTTATAGTTCATAAAGACTTCGCATATGAAAGAGGGAAAGCGTTAGTTGAAAAGCTTAAAACGCTAATACCTAGACAACAGTTCGAAGTACCGGTACAAGCAGCAGTTGGACAAAAAATAGTTGCTCGTACAAATATAAAATCAATGGGTAAAAACGTTTTATCTAAGTGTTATGGTGGCGATATTAGTCGTAAAAGAAAATTATTAGAAAAGCAAAAAGCTGGTAAGGCAAAAATGAAAGCAGTGGGTAATGTTGAAATACCACAAGATGCTTTCCTTGCAGTGCTTAAGATGGACGAAGATTAATATGATTTTTTAAACATTGGGGCCTTAAATCCATTCGATTTATGGCCCAGTTTTTGTTATATGAATCTATTTTATTTAACGAAAGAAGGTCATTTCAAAAATGGAAGTGAAAAGTGCTTATATCCATATCCCTTTCTGTGTCAAAATTTGTACTTATTGCGATTTCAATAAATACTTTATACAAAATCAACCAGTGGATCAATATTTAGATTGCTTAATTAACGAAATGAAACAGAGCGAAGTTAGATCTTTAGAAACCGTTTTTGTGGGTGGTGGGACACCTACCGCTTTATCTTATGAGCAACTGGAAAAACTATTAACTGCAATTACAGATATTTTTGAAATTAAAGGTGAATTTAGTTTTGAAGCCAATCCGGACGAACTAACTTTAGCCAAAGTACAACTTTTAAGAGATTATGGTGTAAATAGATTATCGATGGGCGTTCAAACATTCAAACCCGAATTACTAGCGATATTAGGACGTTCTCATAAGACAGAGGACATTTATAGAGCAGTGAACAATGCAAGGAAAGTTGGTATACCTTCTATAAGTTTAGATTTAATGTATCATCTACCCCAGCAAAGCCTAGAAGATTTTCAAGAAAGTTTAGAAAAAGCGTTAGCGATGGATATTGATCATATTTCAAGTTATGGATTGATTTTAGAGCCAAAAACTCAATTCTATAATATGTACCGTAAAGGTCAATTGAAAATTCCAAACGAAGATGTTGGTGAAGAAATGTACGAATATTTATTAAAGCGAATGCACGAGACTGAATTACACCAATATGAGATTTCAAATTTTGGTAAAAAAGGACATGAATCAGAGCATAATAAAGTATATTGGAAAAACGAAGGCTATTATGGATTTGGCGCAGGGGCAAGTGGTTATGTAAATGGCGAGCGATATAATAATGTAAACCCTGTGAATCATTATATAAATAAGATACAAAATAAGGAAAGGCCCGTTCTTGACTCAGTTTATCCAACAGAAAGTGAACAAATGGAAGAGGAAATGTTTCTAGGTTTAAGAATGAATCAAGGCGTTAGTAGAAAACGGTTCGAACAAAAATTTAATAAAACAATTGATGATGTTTATAACGACACAATCAAAGATTTAAAGCAACGAGAATTAATTAATGATACTGGCGGATATATTTCTTTAACAGAGAGAGGTAAAGTAATTGGAAATCTAGTATTTGAGTCGTTTTTACTAAATGTTTAATTTTTTTCAAAAACTAGGGCTTTAACATTGACTTACTTTGACCAATTTGATAAATTATAATTAGCACTTGAAACAAAAGAGTGCTAATGAGGTGAAAACATGATTAGTGATAGACAATTGAGCATTTTAAATGCAATTGTTGAAGATTATGTTGATTTAGGTCAACCGATTGGTTCCAAAACACTGATTGAAAGACATAATTTAAATGTTAGTCCTGCTACTATTAGAAATGAAATGAAACAACTAGAAGAACTACAGTTAATAGAGAAGACACATACTTCATCAGGACGTTCGCCGTCAGAGTCAGGCATCAGATATTATGTGAATCAATTATTGCAACAAACATCTCATCAACAACACAAAAAAATACAACGTTTAAGAGACTTACTGGTTGAAAATCATTATGATATCTCCTCAGCTTTGAGTGAGTTCGCAAATGAACTTTCAATCGCTTCTCAGTATACAACGTTGGTAATGCGTCCAAATCACAAAAAAGATATTATTAATAACATTCACTTGATTCGAGCGAATGCATATTTAGTAATCATGGTTGTTGTTTTTACTTCTGGCCATGTTGAGCATTTACATTTAGTATCCAAAGCGCGTTTATCGAGTGATGAATTGACTAAAATAGCTAACTTTGTGACTGCAAGATACAATGCATTAAATCAACAACGCTTAGAAAATGAACTTAATGCTTTTGCGAAGTCGGATTTTGAAAAAGACTTTATAAAAGAAATGTTAGATACGATAGATGTTCATTTTGATAATCAAAGTAATGGCATTTACATGGGTGGAAAGGTTAAACTAATTGATGCACTTAATGAATCAAATGTTTCTTCTATTCAACCTATCTTGCAGTATATTGAATCAAACAAAATTACTCAGCTACTTGATGAAATGTCAAATTCATCAATTAATGTTAAGATTGGACAGGAAATCGAATCAAGCTTGAGCGATATTTCTATCGTCACTACAGAATATCATATTGATGATAGACTTAAAGGTCAAATTGCGGTTATCGGACCAACGGCAATGAACTATCAGAATGTAATACAATTACTAAATACGATTTGGTAATTAAGAATTGTATTGGAGGGCAGAAAATGACAGAAAAAAATGAATCAGTATTCGATGAAAACGAAAAAACTGAAGATATTATTCAAGAATCACAGAACGACCAAACTACTTCAGTTGAAGATGCTGATGAAATGAATAATGAATCACAAGATAATCTGCAAGAAGAAAATTCTGAAGATACTGAGGCAGATATCGATCCTAAAGATGAAGAAATTCAACAATTAAAAAATAATGTTCAAGAAGAAGAAGAAAAATATTTAAGATTATACGCAGAATTTGAAAATTATAAGCGTAGAATCCAAAAAGAAAATCAAACGATGAAAGCATATAAAGCTCAGGATGTTTTAAATGACATTTTACCGACTATAGACAATATAGAACGAGCTTTACAAATCGAAGGCGAAGATGAGCAATTTAAAGCATTACAAAAAGGTGTGGAAATGGTTTATGAAAGCTTATTGAACGCATTGAAAAATAACGGTTTAGAAAAAATTGAGGCTGAAGGTCAACAGTTTGATCCAAATATACATCAAGCTGTAGTACAAGACGACAATCCTGATTATGAATCAGGTCAGGTCACTCAAGAACTACAAACTGGTTATAAATTGAAGGAACGTGTTTTAAGACCTTCAATGGTTAAAGTAAATCAATAGTTATATTGATGAAAATACCAAATTTTCAAAACAAACAGGAGGAATTTAGTTATGAGTAAAGTAATAGGTATTGACTTAGGTACAACAAATTCATGTGTAGCAATTTTAGAAGGTGACGAACCAAAAGTTGTTCAAAATCCAGAAGGTGCTAGAACAACACCATCTGTTGTTGCATTTAAAAATGGTGAAACTCAAGTAGGTGAAGTTGCTAAGCGTCAAGCAATTACTAACCCTAATACGATTCAATCTATCAAACGTCATATGGGTACTGAACATAAAGTAGATGTAGAAGGTAAATCATATACACCACAAGAAATATCTGCGATGGTATTACAAAACCTTAAAAGTACAGCAGAAGATTATTTAGGTGAAAAAGTAGAAAAAGCAGTTATCACTGTTCCTGCATACTTTAATGACAGTGAACGTCAAGCTACAAAAGATGCTGGTAAAATAGCTGGCTTAGAAGTTGAACGTATCATTAACGAACCAACAGCAGCAGCATTAGCTTATGGTTTAGATAAAACTGAACAAGACCAAAAAGTCCTAGTATTTGACTTAGGTGGCGGTACATTCGACGTATCTATTCTTGAATTAGGTGACGGTGTATTTGAAGTACTTTCTACTGCAGGTGATAATAAACTAGGTGGAGATGACTTTGACCAAGTTATTATCGATTATTTAGTAGCAGAATTTAAAAAAGAAAATGGCGTAGATTTATCACAAGACAAAATGGCATTACAACGTCTAAAAGATGCAGCTGAAAAAGCTAAAAAAGATTTATCAGGTGTTTCTCAAACACAAATCTCATTACCATTTATTTCTGCAGGTGAAAATGGTCCATTGCACTTAGAATTAAGTTTAACACGTTCAAAATTTGAAGAATTAGCTGATTCATTAATCAGAAGAACAATGGAACCAACACGTCAAGCTATGAAAGATGCTGGTATTAGTAGTTCTGATATCGATGAAGTTATTTTAGTTGGTGGTTCAACAAGAATCCCTGCTGTTCAAGAAGCTGTGAAAAAAGAAGTGGGTAAAGATCCTCACAAAGGTGTTAACCCAGACGAAGTAGTAGCAATGGGTGCTGCTATCCAAGGTGGCGTTATCACTGGTGACGTTAAGGATGTAGTATTATTAGACGTAACACCTCTATCATTAGGTATTGAGATTATGGGTGGACGTATGAATACATTGATTGAAAGAAATACTACTATTCCGACATCTAAATCACAAGTGTATTCAACAGCAGCAGATAATCAACCAGCAGTTGATATTCACGTATTACAAGGTGAACGCCCAATGGCTTCTGACAACAAAACACTTGGCAGATTCCAATTGACTGATATTCCACCAGCTCCACGTGGCGTACCACAAATCGAAGTAACTTTTGATATCGATAAAAATGGTATCGTTAATGTTACTGCAAAAGATTTAGGTACTAATAAAGAGCAAAATATCACTATTCAATCAAGCTCTTCACTTTCTGACGAAGAAATCGATCGTATGGTTAAAGATGCTGAGGAAAATGCTGAAGCAGATAAACAACGTCGTGAAGAAAGTGATTTAAGAAACGAAGCAGATAGCTTAGTATTCCAAGTTGAAAAAACAATTACTGATTTAGATGAAAACATCAGTGAAGATGATAAAAATAATGCAGAAGAGAAAAAAGAAGCTTTAAAATCTGCGCTTGAAGGCGAAGATATTGATGATATTAAAGCTAAAAAAGAAGAATTAGAAAAAGTAGTTCAAGACTTATCTGCTAAAGTTTACGAACAAGCTGCTCAAGCACAACAACAAGCACAAGGTGAACAAGCAAATGGTTCAGATGATAGCAATGTTGAAGATGCTGATTTCACAGAAGTGAACGAAGACGATAACAAAGACGATAAAAAATAAGTTTAGTTATTAATTGCTATTAAAAGCAAAATATGACACAATTGCTTAGCCAAATTAAGTCAAAGTCAATTGAACATTGGCTTTGACTTTTTCCTTTTTAATAAGTAATTTAATCCATCGTAAAAGGAGAGATAAAAGTGGCCAAAAGAGATTATTATGATATCTTAGGTGTCAGTAAAGACGCTTCTAAAGATGAAATAAAAAAGGCTTACCGTAAATTATCAAAAAAATATCATCCTGACATCAATAAAGAAGAAGGCGCAGACGAAAAATTTAAAGAAATCTCAGAAGCATATGAAACATTGAGTGATGAAAACAAACGTGCAAATTATGATCAATTTGGTCATGATGGACCACAAGGTGGTTTTGGCGGCCAAGGATTTGGTGGTCAAGACTTTAGCGGTTTCGGTGGTGGCTTCGAAGATATATTCAGTTCATTCTTTGGTGGTGGACGTCAAAGAGACCCAAATGCACCTAGAAAAGGTGATGACCTACAATATACAATGACTGTTAACTTTGAAGAAGCCGTATTCGGTACAAACAAAGAAATTTCAATTCGCAAAGATGTAACTTGTCATACCTGTGATGGCGAAGGTGCTAAACCGGGTACTAAGAAAAAAACGTGTCATTACTGTAATGGTTCAGGACATGTTGCAGTAGAACAAAATACGATTTTAGGTAGAGTTAGAACTGAAAAAGTTTGTCCAGTATGTAGTGGTTCTGGTCAAGAATTTGAAGAACCTTGTCCAACATGTCATGGTAAAGGTACTGAAAATAAAACAGTTAAAATTAATGTGACAGTACCTGAAGGTGTAGATAATGAACAACAAATAAGATTAGCAGGTGAAGGTGCACCAGGAGAAAACGGTGGACCACAAGGTGATTTATACGTTGTATTTAGAGTTAAACCATCTGAAACTTTTGAAAGAGACGGCGACGATATTTACTTTTCACAAGATATTAGTATTGCGCAAGCAACGCTTGGTGATGAAGTCAAGGTTCCAACCTTAAAAGGTCATGTAATGTTAACAATTCCTGGCGGAACACAATCAGGTAAACAATTCCGTCTTAAAGAAAAAGGCGTTAAAAATGTTCATGGATATGGTTATGGTGACTTGTTTATCAATGTAAAAGTTGTTACACCTACTAAGATAAATGAACGTCAAAAAGAATTGTTAAGAGAATTTGCTGATATTGATGGTGAATCATTAACTGAACAACCATCAAATTTTAAGGACAAAGCAAAAAGATTCTTTAAAGGAGAATAAAAAAATGAACTGGACTGAAATATCAATCACTGCAAATCATGATACGATACCTATTATTTCTAATATTTTAGAAGAATTCGGGTCAAACGGGGTTGTTATCGAAGATTCATTAGATCTTCAAAATGGTTTTGCTGATAAGTTTGGTGAAATTTATGAGTTAAACCCTGATGATTACCCAGTTAACGGCGTAAGGGTTAAAGCTTATTTTAATGAAATGAAATATACTCAAGACTTTAAAAAAGATCTGATTCATGAAATTAAAAGCATTGAATCTTTGGATACAAACATATTTGAATATCAACAACAAACGATTCAAGAACATGACTGGGAAAATGAATGGAAAAATTATTTTCATCCTTTTAGAGCTTCTGAAAAATTTACGATTGTTCCAAGTTGGGAAACCTATCAAAAAGAAGACGAAGCAGAAATGTGTATTGAATTGGATCCGGGAATGGCTTTTGGTACAGGAGACCACCCAACCACTAGCATGTGTTTGAAAGCGATTGAACACTTTGTAAAGCCAGATGATTCAGTGATTGATGTTGGTACAGGTTCAGGTATACTTAGCATTGCATCATATTTATTAGGAGTAGAACGCATAAAAGCGATTGATGTAGATGAAATGGCTATTAAAGTTGCGAAGGAAAACTTCGAAAAAAATAATTGTGTTAAAGCAATTGAAGCTGTGCCAGGTAATTTACTAACAGAAGAAACTGAAAAATTTGATGTCGTTATTGCGAATATTTTAGCTCATATTATTGAAGAAATGATTGAAGATGCTTATAATACTTTAAATAAAGATGGTTATTTTATAACTTCTGGTATTATAACAGAAAAGCATGAAACAATTTTAGCACAGATGAAGCGTGTTGGGTTTAAAATCATTTCTATTAATCATGAAAACGGTTGGGTATGTATCGTTGGACAGAAAGTGAGCGATTAAGCAATGCAGAGATATTTTATTGACCAAAACGCTGATGTAAATCAGCGTTTTTTTATTACTGATCAAAGTGATATACATCACATTACAAATGTAATGCGATATCAAAATGACGATCAAATTATTATTACTTTTTCAGATCAAAAGGTTTATAAATGTAAAATTGAAAATATAACTATGGATCAAATCGAAATTGTATTAATAGAAAAAATGGATATCAATACAGAGTTACCACAACATGTAACAATTTGCAGTGGTTTAATTAAAGCAGATAAGTATGAATGGATGATACAAAAATCAACAGAGTTAGGCGCAAGCCAATTTATTGCTGTTGGTATGCAAAGGTCAGTTGTAAAACTTAATGAAAATAAAGTAACTAAAAAATTAGAACGTTGGCAAAAGATTATAAAAGAAGCTGCTGAACAAAGTTATAGGCTAATTATTCCAGAGATAGAGTATAAGTCGAATTTAAAGGAAATCTATGATATTATTGATGAATATGATTATGTATTGATTGCTTATGAAGAATCTGCTAAGTGTGGGGAAAAAAGTACTTTTAAAGCAGTTGTTCAAAAATTTGAACCTGGTGATCGTGTGTTAATCATTTTTGGACCAGAAGGTGGTTTGTCTGAATCAGAAATTAAGTTATTTGGAAGTTCAGCATATCAAGTCGGTCTAGGTCCTAGGATATTAAGAGCTGAAACTGCACCTTTATACACATTAAGTGCTGTAAGCTTTCAAAAAGATTTATTGGGGTGATATTTATGTCAACGGTTGCATTTCATACATTAGGATGTAAAGTGAATCATTATGAAACCGAAGCAATTTGGCAATTATTTAAAGAAGCAGAATACGAGCGTGTTGACTTTGAAACAAATGCTGATGTATTTGTTATCAATACATGTACGGTTACGAATACAGGTGATAAAAAAAGTAGACAAGTTATCAGACGTGCTATAAGACAAAATCCAGACGCAGTTGTATGTGTTACAGGTTGTTATGCACAAACATCTCCTGCTGAAATTATGGAAATACCTGGTGTAGACATAGTAGTCGGCACACAAGATCGAACGAAGTTAATCGGTTATATCAATGAGTTTAAAAAAGAAAGACAACCAATCAATGGTGTAGGAAACATCATGAAAAATCGTACATATGAAGAATTAGAGGTTCCATACTTTACAGACAGAACAAGAGCTTCATTGAAGATACAAGAAGGATGTAATAATTTTTGTACTTTCTGTATTATTCCTTGGGCACGTGGATTAATGCGTTCCAGAGATCCTGAAAAAGTGATAGAACAAGCAACAACACTTGTAAATTCAGGATATAAAGAAATTGTTTTAACTGGTATCCATACAGGTGGATATGGCCAGGATTTAAAGAATTATAATTTAGCACAATTACTACGTGATTTAGAAACGATAGATGGATTAGAACGTATCAGAATTTCATCAATTGAAGCCAGTCAATTAACGGATGAAGTCATTAGTGTAATTGAACAGTCAAACAAAGTTGTGCGTCATCTGCATATTCCTTTACAATCTGGATCTGATTCAGTATTGAAGAGAATGAGAAGAAAATATACTATGGCTCATTTTTCAGAGCGATTGACGCGTTTACATGAAGCGCTACCTGGATTGGCAGTTACAAGTGATGTCATTGTTGGCTTCCCAGGTGAAACAGAAGAAGAATTCCAAGAAACATATGATTTTATTGTTGAACATCAATTTTCAGAACTACATGTATTTCCGTATTCTTCTAGAATTGGTACACCAGCTGCAAGAATGGATGACCAAGTGGACGAAAATATTAAAAATGAACGTGTACATCGTTTAATTCATTTAAGTGATCAACTGGCTAAATCATATGCATCTAAATTTGACCAAGAGGTACTTGAAGTCATTCCAGAAGAAGTTGGCAGTGAGCAAGGGACTTTAATAGGTTTTGCGGATAATTATATGAAAGTTCAATTTGAAGGTGATGAATCACTGATTGGGGAGCTTGTAAAAATTAAAATTACTCAACCTGATTACCCAATCAATCATGGGGAGTTACTAAGAGTAGTGGATCATGCTACCAATACAACAGAACATTCAATTACTGTTTAAATTTTAATGAACAATGATTTAACTGCAAACATCTTTTGATGGTGTAAAATGAATCATGAAATTAAAATTTTACTAATTGACCACATTAATCAGATATATTATACTAATTAATACATGGTAATTACCGTGTAATGATTATAAAGTTTCGTTGATATTTGGAGGGAGGGAAATACACATGTCTAAAACAGTAGTCAAAAAGAACGAATCACTTGAAGATGCGTTACGTCGTTTCAAACGTACAGTTTCTAAAAGCGGTACAATTCAAGAAGTACGTAAACGTGAATTTTACGAAAAACCTAGCGTTAAACGTAAAAAGAAATCAGAAGCTGCACGTAAACGTAAATTCAAATAATTAATTGTTTCGTTGACTCCCTCAACACCAACATTAATTATAAACCATAATAGCCTTAGTTGTTTATTCAGCTAAGGCTATTATTTTTATATGTTAAGAAAGTGACTATCTATAATCCTTCTCCCTATACAATGATGTCATAAACATTGAAATAACATGATACATATTTAAGAAAACAACCACGTTTACATTATGAACAAATATTAATGTTTGCTTCTTTTACAGTAGATTGAAAAAGACTATATTTATATTTCTAGCATTTAATTAAAAATGAATAACATTATGAATTTTATTGTGTAAACGGTATAATCATATATTTATTTCATGTATAATTAAATTGAGAGTGAGGTGATATAGTGATTCCTTCGATAAGTAATATACATACAATCTTTTCAACTAGACTTGTTGAAAACGGAAACTGGATAGACAACGTTTCTAACTTTATTGTTAGTCCAATAGGTGCTTTGATATTAACTTGTATTATCTTCTTAGGCTTTTTGTATCAGTTATATTCAAATAGGATAAATATTATCGGAATTATATCAACATTAGCGTTATTCATCTTCTTTTTAGGATTTTTTATAAAAGGCGATGTTAACTTTTATTCAGTTGTCTTATTTGCTATTGGTGTGATATTCGTCATTATTGAATTATTTGTAGTAGGTGCAATTATAGGCATTATAGGTATGGCATTAATCGTTTTTAGTATTGTTACTTTAGGTGACAATTTAGTGTACATGATTGCTAATGTTGTCGTTGCCTTAATATTATCAATCATAGAGTGGGTGATACTTGTGAAATTTTTCAAACGTAAAATACCGTTTTTAGATAAAGTTGTATTGAAGGATTCTACAAATGCAGAAGCAGGTTATACATCACATGAAGATCGCTCTCATTTAGTTGGAGAAGTTGCAGTTACATCTACAGATTTAAGACCAGCAGGAATTATTATTTATAACGATGAACGTATCGATGCAGTTTCAGACGGTTCTTTTATATTACGCAATAAAAAAGTAACTATTCTTGAAGTTGAAGGTACCCGAGTTGTTGTGAGAGAAATAGAAACATAAAGGAGAATGAGTATGATTGGAATTTTAATTATAGCAGTTATAGTCGTAATTGCATTATTGTTATTATTTTCATTTGTACCTGTTGGATTGTGGATTTCAGCAATCGCAGCGGGTGTAAAAGTAGGCATTGGTACCCTAGTAGGAATGAGATTACGTAGAGTTTCTCCACGTAAAGTAATATCACCTTTAATTAAAGCTCATAAAGCAGGATTAAACTTGACAACAAATCAACTTGAATCACATTATTTAGCAGGTGGTAATGTTGATCGTGTTGTTGATGCAAATATCGCTGCACAAAGAGCAGATATTAATTTACCTTTTGAGCGTGGTGCAGCTATAGACTTAGCTGGCCGTGATGTGTTAGAAGCTGTTCAAATGTCTGTAAACCCTAAAGTAATTGAGACACCATTTATCGCTGGTGTAGCTATGAATGGTATCGAAGTTAAAGCAAAAGCAAGAATTACAGTACGCGCAAATATTGCAAGATTGGTCGGTGGTGCTGGAGAAGAAACAATTATTGCACGTGTTGGTGAAGGTATTGTATCTACAATTGGTTCTAGTGAACATCACACACAAGTGCTTGAAAACCCTGATAATATTTCTAAAACAGTTTTAAGTAAAGGTTTAGATTCAGGCACAGCTTTCGAAATCCTATCGATTGATATTGCAGACGTAGACATTAGCAAAAACATCGGTGCAGACTTACAAACTGAGCAAGCGCTTGCTGATAAAAATATCGCACAAGCAAAAGCCGAAGAACGTCGTGCAATGGCAGTAGCACAAGAACAAGAAATGAAAGCAAAAGTACAAGAAATGCGCTCTAAAGTTGTTGAAGCGGAAGCAGAAGTTCCACTAGCTATGGCCGAAGCATTGCGTTCAGGAAATCTTGGTGTGAAAGATTATTATAATCTGAAAAATGTTGAAGCAGATACTGGTATGAGAAATTCTATTAACCAACGTACAAAAAAAGAAGATGATGAATCACCGGAATAATAAATAGGGGTGATTAAATGAATATAGGTATTATTATCTTTGTAGTATCTGTCATTTTTACAATAATTGGAGCTATTAACGATGATAGTCATAAAAAACGAAAAAAACAACAACCGCCATCTAACAAACAGCCAAATCAATCTGAAGCACCACCACAAAAACGTGGTTTCCTTGAAGAAATCGGTAAAACATTTTCTGAGTTAGAAAAACAATTTAATGATGGTACTTTTTCTCAAGAAGAACATACACCAAAGCAGAATAAACCTGCTGAGACACGAGCTGAAAAGATGGAAACTGAGACACCTCAACAAGAATCATCATCAGCTCCTAAACATAAGGAAACAGAAGCTGAAAAAGTAAAACGTGAGCAAAAGCAACAAGATGATAAACTTCAAAAAGAGCTTGAAGCTGATTTAATGGGTCAAATAGAAGACGTGCGTAATGAGATTGATCGTGAAACTGAGAAAAAAATACAAAGAACTGAGAAAAAAGCACGAGATATTATTTCTGATAAATATTTATCAGAGAGAACTAAGCGTTATCGTTTAAAACAGTTAATGAATGCGCATTCTGTTCAAAGCTCTGGCACAAATGCTCAATATAGATTTGCAGATGATGAAGTTGTTAATGGCATTATTTGGTCTGAAGTTTTAGAACGACCAAAACAATTATAAATTTATTTAAACTCAACTTATAAAGTTAGAATCTTGACTTTGTGAGTTGAGTTATTTTTAATTTCAAAGTATTTAATGCTTGATAAATTTCACGCAGTCTATCACAATGCTTTGCTTTACATAAAAATAACAATTAATGTCAATTTTTAATTCACTTTGAAATAATATGAGATTATTTCATGATATAATAATATTGAAGTTGCAGTATGATTTATTCAAATTATTATTTTTATAATAATGCTTATTTCATATCATGCATCATAATTATTTTTTGTAACTTAAAATCTAATAGGATAAAATAATAGAAACGAATATATTTGTAAAGGAGCAACTATATGCCTGGAATTATTCAAATAGATGACATCAATGAAGCACAAGCACTCATTGGTAACAATGATGAAAATCTAAAATCAATAGAAGAGGGATTTGATGTCATAATACATGCTCGAGGACAAGAAATAGCCGTTAAAGGTGAAAAAGTTGAGCATGTAGAACAAGCAGAATCAGTACTAATTAATTTATTGAAAGTCATACAGCAAGGCGTTACAATATCGCTCAAAGATGTAGAAGCTGCTGTTAAAATGGCAAAAAATGGTACGATTCATTACTTATTAGATTTATATGAGGACGAAATTACTAAAGATGCGTTTGGTAAAACAATAAGGGCTAAAACTATGGGGCAAAGACTTTACGTCAATGCTATGTATCATAATGACTTGGTATTTGGTGTTGGACCAGCAGGTACTGGGAAAACATTTTTAGCTGTTGTTTATGCTGCCAAGCAATTACGAAAGGGTAATGTTAAACGTATCGTCTTGACTAGACCTGCAGTAGAAGCTGGGGAATCATTAGGATTCTTACCTGGTGATTTGAAGGAGAAAGTTGATCCTTATTTACGTCCATTATATGATGGTTTAAATACCGTTTTAGGAAGAGAACAAACTGCTAGATTTATCGAGCGTGGTGTTATAGAAATAGCACCGTTAGCATATATGCGAGGGAGAACGCTTGATGATGCATTTGTTATTTTAGATGAAGCACAAAACACTACACATGCTCAAATGAAAATGTTCTTAACAAGGTTAGGTTTTGGATCGAAAATGGTTGTTACCGGTGATAAGACACAGATTGATTTACCTAAAGGTGTTAAAAGTGGTCTTAAAGAAGCAATAGCAAAGTTACACAATGTAAAAGGTCTAAGTATCCATCATTTAGACCAAAACGATGTTGTGCGTCATCCACTTGTAAGTAAAATAATTGATCGCTATGAGGGAGAAGAATAAATGTTCACAATAGATTTTAATGATCATACTGAATTAGTCGATAAAAAATGGTTTAAGCAAATAGACGACCTTCTTTCTTTTGCAAAAGAACAAGAAGGCATAGAAAATGATGCCGAATTATCTGTGACATTTGTAGATAAAGTGGAAATTCAACAAATTAATAAAATGTATCGAGATAAAGATAAGGCGACAGATGTAATATCCTTTGCATTAGAGGAAGATGAACCTGAAATCAGTGGGTTAGATATACCAAGAGTACTCGGAGATATTATCATATGCACTGAAGTTGCTCAATCACAAGCAGATGCATATGGGCACTCTTTTGAAAGAGAACTTGGTTTTCTCGCGCTTCATGGCTTTTTACATTTATTGGGTTATGATCATATAAATGAAGCTGATGAAAAGGTAATGTTTGGTCGACAAGATGAAATTTTAAATGCTTATGGATTGCCAAGAGATTAGAGATAGTTATGAAACGTTTTAAGTACGCTTTTCAAGGTTTACTGGTCCTCTTTAACAAAGATAAAAAGTTTTTAATCCACATTATTTTTGCATGTTTTGCAATTTTACTGAGTTTTTATTTTAAAATAAATATAGTTGAATGGTTTTTAATCATCATCGCTATAGGATTTGTGTTAACTTTTGAAGCCATGAATACAGCACTAGAATATGTAGTGGATTTGATTACAGATGAATATCATGAACTTGCAAAGAAAGCTAAAGACACTGCAGCTGCTAGTGTTATGCTTGCTTCGATAATTGCGTTGGTAATAGGACTTATTGTTTTTTTACCATATTTTATAAAATAGAAAATACGATTTTTAATCTATCTATATATTAAGCAACATTTAGTTTGGAAAAATACTATAATAATTAAAAATTGAATAGGAGTGTTAAATTATGGCTTACCAACCCGATTATTTCAAGGAAGTAAGAACAGCACAAAGCAAAGCTTATGCGCCATACAGTAATTTTAAAGTAGGTGCGTACTTAATTACGAAAGATGGTAAAACTTATCACGGCGCAAATGTAGAAAATGCCGCTTATCCATTAGGTATATGTGCAGAAAGATCAAGTCTGGTTGCAGCTATTGCTGATGGATATCGACCTGGCGATTTTGAATCAATCACTGTAACCGTTGATGCAGAAACACCTTCTTCGCCATGTGGTTCTTGTAGACAGGTTTTAAAAGAACTTTGTGATGACGAAATGCCTGTATATATGACTAATCACAAAGGTGACATGATTCAATCTACAGTTAGTGATTTATTACCTCTAGGATTTTCTGGAAAGGATTTAAAATAATGACAGCACATAAATCAGGATTTGTAACAATAATTGGTAGACCTAATGTAGGTAAATCTACCTTTGTTAATCGCGTCATCGGACATAAAATTGCTATTATGTCTGATAAAGCACAAACGACAAGAAATAAAATTCAAGGTGTCATGACTCAAGAAGATGCACAAATTATTTTTTTAGATACACCGGGTATACACAAACCTAAACATAAATTAGGCGACTATATGATGCGTGTTGCAACAAACACACTATCTGAAATTGATGCCATTATGTTTATGGTTAATGTTAATGAAGATATTGGTCGAGGCGATGAATACATAATGGAAATGTTGAAATCAGTCAAGACACCAGTGTTTTTAGTGTTAAATAAGATTGACCTCGTCCATCCGGATGAGCTCATGCCAAGAATAGAAAAATATAAAAAATATATGAATTTCACCGAAATTGTCCCTATATCTGCTTTAGAAGGATTAAATGTTGAGCATTTTATCAATGTTATTAAATCATATTTACCTGAAGGGCCAAAATACTATCCGGATAATCAAATTTCTGATCACCCAGAACAGTTTGTAGTGAGCGAACTCATTCGTGAAAAAATATTACACCTAACGAATGAAGAAATTCCACATGCGATAGGCGTCAATGTTGATCGTATGATTAAAGAAGATGAAGAACGTGTGAGGATTGAAGCAACGATTTTTGTAGAACGTGATTCACAAAAAGGAATAGTGATTGGTAAAGGTGGTAAAAAACTTAAAGAAGTAGGGAAAAGAGCACGTCAAGATATTGAAGGCTTGTTGGGGTCTAAAGTGTACTTAGAACTATGGGTAAAAGTTCAAAAAGATTGGCGAAATAAAGTAAACTTTATTCGTCAAATGGGCTATTTAGAAGATCAAGATTAAGTTGAGAGTCGGTGAGCTAAAATGTTAATCAAACAAAAAGGTATCATTATTAAAACGGTTGATTATGGCGAATCCGATAAAATTATTACAATTTTAAATGAATACGGTGCAAAAATTCCACTTATGGTTCGCCGTGCCAAAAAGAGCAAGAGTGGTTTGCAAGCTAATACGCAATTATTTGTTTATGGCTTGTTTATTTATTCTAAGTGGAAAGGCATGGGAACTTTAAGTTCAGTAGATGTCATCGATCAAAATTATCATCTTCGATTAGATATTTATGAGAGTAGTTATGCTAGTTTATGTACTGAAACGATAGATCGATCTATTGATAATGATGAACTGTCACAGTTTAGCTACGAATTATTACATTTTGTATTAGATAAAATTAAAAGTGGTGTATCCGCACAGTTGATGTCGGTAATTGTATTAATTAAATCAATGTCAAAGTTTGGGTTTAGCGCAATTTTCAATCATTGTGTAGTCACTGGTGATGATGACCAAGCTAAACTCATTGGCTATAGTTTTAAATTTGATGGTGCAATTTCAAATCATGCAAAATCTCAAGATCCAAATGCTTTACTACTATCCAATAAAACGCTTTACTTATTAGATGTGCTACAAAATTTACCTATCAGTAAAATGAACGCCTTGAGTATACATCAAGATATTATTAATGAAATGTCGCAATTAATGATAATGTTATATAGTGAATATGCAGGTATGTATTTCAAAAGTCAAAAGCTTATTAATCAATTACAAAGATTAGATCATTCAAATTAATATAGTCAAAATTAATGAGAAATAAATTTTTATAAGTAAAAAACGTCAATTTCTATAAATTATATAGAAATCGACGTTTTCATTTTGTACTATTATTTTCAAAGTATAACTTGAAAAAGTAAAATTAAAATTTCACTTTTTCAGTTAAGAAACTTTCTAATTCAGCAATCGGCATACGTACTTGTTCCATCGTATCTCTGTCACGTACAGTTACTTGTTGATCTTCTAGTGAATCAAAGTCAAATGTTATACAGTATGGTGTACCGATTTCATCTTGACGGCGGTAACGTTTACCAATTGATTGTGATTCATCAAAATCAATTGCAAAGTTAGCACTTAATTGTTCAAATATTTTAATTGCATCACCAGATAATTTTTTACTTAATGGTAAAACAGCAGCTTTATAAGGTGCTAATGCAGGGTGGAAGTGTAATACAGTTCTTGAATCCTTACTACCTTCAACACCTTCTTCAGCATACGCATCACAAAGGAATGCTAATGTAACACGGTCTGCACCAAGTGATGGTTCAATACAATATGGAAGGTATTTTTCACCAGTTTCTTGATCATGATATTGGAAATCTTCACCAGAATGTTCGCTGTGTTGTTTTAAATCATAATCTGTTCTACTTGCAATACCCCATAATTCTCCCCAACCGAATGGGAAACGATATTCTATATCAGTTGTTGCATTTGAGTAGTGGGATAATTCATCTGCATCATGGTCACGTAAACGTGTTGCCGATTCACTTAAATTTAAGTCTTTTAACCATTGGCTAGCAAAAGTTTTCCAATAATTTTGCCATTCTATTTCTTCACCAGGTTTACAGAAAAATTCTAATTCCATCTGTTCAAATTCACGTGTTCTAAAGATGAAGTTACCAGGTGTAATTTCATTACGGAATGATTTACCGATTTGACCAATCCCGAATGGCAATTTTTTACGCATTGTACGTTGAACATTTTTGTAATTGACAAAAATACCTTGCGCAGTTTCAGGACGTAGGAAAATTTCATTTGTAGAATCTTCCGTCACACCTTGGAAAGTTTTGAACATTAAGTTAAATTGACGAATATCTGTCCAATTAGCAGTTCCACTTACAGGACAAACAATACCTTCTTCATCAATAATACGTTTCATTTCATCGAAACTTAAACCATCGGCTACGAAATTTTCGTCTCCTTTTTCATTCGCCATGTAGTCTTCTATTATTTTATCTGCACGATAACGAATTTTACTATCTTTATTGTCTATCATTGGATCGTTAAAGTTTCCTAAATGACCAGATGCTTCCCAAGTTTTTGGATTCATTAAAATAGCTGCATCAATCCCTACATTATATGGAGATTGCGTGATAAATTTTTGCCACCATGCTTTTTTAATATTATTTTTTAATTCTACACCTAATGGGCCATAGTCCCATGTATTTGATAAACCACCATAAATATCACTGCCAGGGAATACAAATCCTCTGTGTTTTGCTAACTGAACAATTGTTTCCATATCTTTTGCCAAAAAAAAACACTCCTTTTAACATAAAAACGCCCCAAGACAAAGAAAAAGAAAAAAACTTAATCATTGCCTTGGGACGAGTTAATTATTTTTAATCACATATAATTATGTGTTTTTAATAAAATATTATTAACCCGCGGTTCCACCCAATTTAGTGAGTACACTCGCCTTTGAAACTTCTTTTTAAATTTTTAGCCAATTGTTATGTTAAGCTTTCACCACCCTTAACTCGCTTTAAATATAATTTTAATGTATTGGTTGATTATTAGCAAGTAAATATATGTATTTGTAGCAATTTATAATTCAATGTATAATTAAATGTAATGAGTAAAGGGGTGAAGTCTTATAGAACTGAATAAAAGACAACAACAAATTGTTGATATTGTCAAAAATAATGGACCTATTACTGGTGAACATATAGCAGAACATCTTAGTCTTACAAGAGCGACCTTGAGACCAGATTTAGCAATACTTACAATGTCTGGTATTTTAGAAGCACGCCCACGCGTAGGCTACTACTATTCTGGAAAACCCAAAAATAAATTAATTGCTGATCAATTAAAACAATATATTGTTAAAGATTATGCGTCACACCCTGTAGTAGTGAAAAGTGAAATGTCAGTTTACGATGCGATTTGTACTATATTTCTAGAGGATGTTAGTACGTTATTTGTTATAAATAATGAAGGAGATTTTATAGGCGTTTGTTCTCGGAAGGATTTATTACGTGCTTCGATGATAGGTAAGGATATACATACTATGCCTGTTAATATTATAATGACTCGTATGCCTAATTTAAGCTTTGTATTGGAAGACGAACGTGTCATATTTGCTGCAAACCTAATGATTGAAAAGGAAATTGATTCTTTACCAATTGTGAATAAAAAAGAAAATGGAAAATATGAAGTGAAGGGCCGTATTTCTAAAACAACAATTACTAAAATTTTTGTCTCTTTACTAAATGAATAGGTGGTATGTATTAAATGGAAAATATTAAAATTATTGTTGCTTCTGACTCAGTAGGTGAAACTGCTGAACTTGTAGCAAGAGCATGTATTTCACAATTTAACCCAAATCAATGTGAAAGTGAAATTAGTAGGTATCCGTATATAGAAGCTTTAGAAAACGTAGATGAGGTAATCTCAGTTGCTAAAGATACTGAAGCGATAGTTGTTTATACATTAGTTAAACCAGAAATAAGAAAGTATATGGAAGCAAAAATTAAAGAATTTCAAATTAAATCTGTAGATATTATGGGCCCATTGATGAATATATTATTAGATAAAATAGATGAGCAACCATATTTTGAACCCGGACTCGTGCACCAATTAGATGAAGCATATTTTAAAAAAATTGACGCTATAGAATTTGCAGTAAAATACGATGACGGTAAAGACCCAAAAGGTTTAGATAAAGCTGATATCGTTCTATTGGGCATATCTAGAACTTCAAAAACGCCTCTTTCACAGTATCTTGCACATAAAAGTTATAAGGTGATGAATATTCCTATTGTGCCAGAAGTCACACCCCCAGATAATTTATTTAATGTTGATACTTCAAAATGCATTGCCTTAAAGATAAGTGAGGATAAATTAAATCGCATCAGAAAAGAAAGATTAAAGCAATTAGGCTTAGGTGATAGTGCAAGATATGCTACCGAGCAACGTATTGAAGAAGAATTAAATTATTTCAATGAATTAGTTGAAAAAATTGGATGTCCTGTTATAGACGTAACTGATAAAGCGATTGAAGAAACTGCAAATGACATCATTAGTATTATTGAGCAAAACAGTTTCTTAAAATAAGAATTTCTATTATAATATTATAACTACTGTCTAATAGGTGATAATTTTGCGAATTGAACAAGCAACCATTAATGAAATAAAAGAGAAAACAGATATTCTCGATTTAGTAAGTGAATACGTTAAATTAGAAAAAAGAGGGCGCAATTACATTGGGTTGTGTCCTTTTCATGATGAAAAAACACCGTCATTTACTGTTTCTGAAGATAAACAAATTTGCCATTGCTTTGGTTGTAAAAAAGGAGGAAACGTCTTTCAATTCACTCAAGAAATTAAAGACGTTTCTTTTACTGAAGCTGTAAAGTTATTAGGTGAACGTGTAAATATTGAAGTGGAAACACCTCAAGCAACGTCAGAACAGCATACTAATCATCAAATTGCTTCTGAAGATTTGCAAATGATTGAGATGCATGAATTAATGCAAGATTACTATCATTATGCATTAAAAAAAACCGTTGAAGGAGAAGCAGCGTTAAACTATTTAAAAGAACGTGGGTTTACAGATGAACTCATAGATCGTCGGAAAATAGGTTATTCACCTAAAAATGCACATTTTTGCCATGACTTTTTACAGAAAAAAGGTTATGATATTCAATTAGCATATGAAGCGGGTTTATTGTCTAGGAATGAAGAGAATTTCAGCTATTATGATCGTTTCAGGGATCGAATTATGTTTCCATTATCAAATGCACAAGGTCGAACAGTTGGTTATTCAGGAAGAACATATACAAATCAAGAGCCTAAATATCTCAATAGTCCTGAAACACCGATATTTCAAAAAAGAAGATTGTTATACAACGTTGATCAAGCTAGAAAAGCAATTCGTAAAAATGATGAAATTATACTACTTGAAGGTTTTATGGATGTGATAAAAGCTGATTACGCAGGTTTGCATCAAGTTGTGGCAAGTATGGGAACTCAGATTTCTCAAGAACATATCGCATTTATGAAAAAACTCACTTCAAATGTGACATTAATGTTTGATGGTGATTTTGCGGGTAGTGAGGCCACTTTAAAATCTGGGCAAATATTATTGCAACAAGGATTTAATGTTTTTGTAGTTCAACTACCAAAAAACATGGACCCGGATGAGTATATTGGAAAACACGGTGCAGATGCGTTTAATTATTTTGTGGAACATGAAAAAAAAGCATTTATTCTTTATAAAGTCCATATGCATCAAGAAGAAATAGAAAATAATGATTTAGCATATGAAAGGTATTTAAAAGAAATCACAAATGATATTTCATTAATGAAGTCATCGATTTTACGCAAAAAGATATTGCAAGACGTGTCAGAATTGTTTAAAGTAAGCATGGATAGTTTAAATAATGAAGTAGGACTACGTGAAGATTATTATCAACCACAGTCGTATCAAATGCCTAGTGTGCCACAATTCACTCATTTAAATAAGCAAGAAAAAGCAGAACGTGCATTATTAAAACATTTTATGAATGATAAGGATATTTTTTTAAATTATCATAAATTACTTCAAACAGAAGACTTTACAAATCAGTATTTTAAGCGTATATTTAATGTTTTACATGAGTTTTATTCTGAGAATGATACGTTTAATATTAGTGATGTTTTACAATATATCGATACAAATGACATTAAAGAAGCATTTATATCATTGGATAACTATTTGATAAATGAAGAACCATATGAACATGAAATCGATGATTATTTAGACACACTTTTAACAAATAGAAATGAAGAAACGATTGAATCGCTTAATCAAAAGTTACGGGAGGCTTCTAGATTAGGTGATTTAGAGTTGCAGAAATATTACCTAGAAAAAATTGTAAACTTCAATAAAAATAGAATGAATTAAATTAAAAATGAATATATCTGTAGATTATTGGGTTTAACAACTTGAATAAACCGTATGATTTATGGGTAGATAGTATTAAGATTATCTATCAAATGATATCATGGTTTCAAGTTGATATTATATTCGGGAGGCCTTTTCATGTCTGGAAATAAAGTTACACTTAAAAAGCAAACAATAGACCCATCTCTAACTTTAGAAGATGTAAAAAAACACTTAATTGAAAAAGGTAAAAAAGAAGGGCATCTTAGCCATGAAGAAATTGCAGAGAAATTGCAAAACTTCGAGATGGATTCTGATCAAATGGATGAACTATTTGATCAATTAACAGATAACGATATCAGTTTGGTAAACGAAAAAGATAGTTCTGACAAAGATGCAAAATTAAATCCTAATGATTTAAGTGCTCCTCCAGGTGTTAAAATTAATGACCCTGTTCGTATGTATCTTAAAGAAATCGGACGTGTCGATTTATTAAATGCGCAAGAAGAAATAGAATTGGCGAAAAGAATTGAACAAGGTGACGAAGTTGCTAAGTCAAGATTAGCTGAAGCAAACTTGCGTTTAGTAGTCAGTATAGCCAAAAGATATGTTGGCCGTGGCATGCTTTTCTTAGATTTAATTCAAGAAGGTAATATGGGCTTAATAAAAGCAGTTGAAAAGTTCGATTTTAATAAAGGATTTAAATTTTCAACATATGCGACATGGTGGATACGTCAAGCAATAACACGTGCTATTGCAGACCAAGCTCGTACAATACGTATTCCAGTGCATATGGTAGAAACAATTAATAAATTAATCCGTGTACAAAGACAATTATTACAAGATTTAGGTCGTGATCCAGCACCAGAAGAAATTGGTGAGGAAATGGATTTACCACCAGAAAAAGTAAGAGAAATATTAAAAATAGCTCAAGAGCCAGTTTCATTAGAAACACCAATTGGTGAAGAAGATGACAGTCACTTAGGTGATTTTATTGAAGACCAAGAAGCCCAAAGTCCATCTGATCATGCAGCTTATGAATTATTAAAAGAACAACTGGAAGATGTATTAGATACATTAACAGATAGAGAAGAAAATGTACTGCGCTTACGTTTTGGACTTGATGATGGAAGAACACGTACACTAGAAGAAGTAGGCAAAGTCTTCGGCGTTACGAGAGAACGTATTCGTCAAATTGAAGCTAAAGCATTGAGAAAATTAAGACATCCGAGTAGAAGTAAACGTCTTAAAGACTTTATGGACTAATTTTTCAGCTCTTTTGTACCTAGTCGTACAAAAGAGCTTTTTACATTTACATAGAGGAGCGCTTTTATGGTTATATTAAATCAAAGATTAAAAAAAGTAAGTACATATATAATAGGGGATTGTTTAGCGGATATTGGTTCAGACCATGCATACCTTCCGATTTATGCGATTGAAAACAATTTAGTCAAAAATGCAATTGCTGGAGAAGTTATCCAAGGACCGTTTGAAGCTTCGAAAAAAAATGTTGTGGAACATGAGTTAAGTAATCATGTCGATGTTAGACTAGGTGATGGATTGTCGATATTACAGTCAAATGATCAAGTTAATTCCATCACTATATGTGGTATGGGTGGACCGTTAATAGCTAAAATCCTTGAAGAAGGTAAAGAGAAATTAACTGCCCATCCGAGGCTTATTTTACAAAGTAATATACAATCTAGTGCGATTAGAAATTTGTTAGATTCCATGCATTACAAGATTATTGAAGAAGTTATTTTAGAAGAAAAAGGGCATATATATGAAATAATAGTGGCAGATTATTTTGAACAACAATCACAAAAACTTACTAAATCAGAAATAAAGTTTGGACCGATTTTATTAAAAAAGAAACATGAATTATTTTTTAAAAAATGGGAAAGAGAACGACAGGCATTGCAAAAAATCAAAGATCAATTGAACACTGAAAAACATCGTGAACGGCTAAATGAAATTAACAACGAAATCAATTTAATTAATGAGGTGTTGTAAATGAAAATTAAAACGTTACTCCAAGTAATAAATCAGCATGTACCATTTGAAACTGCAGAGTCATGGGATAATGTTGGCTTGTTAATCGGAGATGAATCTGCTGAAATTTCAGGTGTTTTAACCGCGCTAGATTGTACTAATGAAATTGTTGATGAAGCAATAAACCAAGGTTTCAATACAATTATTTGTCATCATCCACTCATATTTAAAGGTGTTAATAATATCATTCAACAAGAAGGCTATGGTGCTATCTTACGAAAATTAATTAAAAATGATATTAATTTAATTGCTTTACATACAAATTTGGATGTTTATCCAAAAGGTGTTAATGCAATGTTAGCAGAAAAGCTTCAATTGAAGAACCAACATATTTTAAATCCAGAAACTTTAAAATACTATAAGGTACAAGTGTTTATACCTGAAGAGAATCTTAAAACATTTAAAGATGCATTGAGTGATGCAGGTTTAGCTGAAGAAGGAAATTATAAATATTGTTTCTTTGAAAGTTCAGGGAATGGACAATTCAAGCCTACTGGTAGTGCCAACCCACATATTGGCTCAATAGATAAAATTGAAGAAGTAAAAGAATTTAAATTAGAATTTATGATTGAAGCATATCAAAAAGATTTAGCAGAACAATTAATTAAAAATAATCATCCATACGAAACACCAGTTTTTGATTTTATAAAAATGGAAAAAGAAGCGAATTATGGTTTAGGTATGATTGGTGATTTAGAATCCGAGATGGATATATCTACATTTGTGAAGCATGTCAAAGCGAATTTGGCAATGCCAAGTGTAAGATATGTTGGTAATTTAGATCAAATTATTAAGAAGGTTGCGATTATTGGTGGTTCCGGTATTGGATTTGAGACTCAAGCCGCTCAACAAGGTGCAGATATCTTTATCACTGGTGATATTAAACATCATGATGCATTAGATGCAAAAACTGCTGGTATTAACTTATTAGATATTAACCATTATAGTGAATATGTAATGAAAGATGGTTTGTGTAATTTATTAATAGATTGGTTTAACCCAGATGATATTACTTTTGAAATTAAGTCATCTAACCTCAACACAGATCCATTTAATTATTTATAATTGCCATGCATGTTTACTATCAAGAAATAAAATTTATTTTAGTCAATGACTAGTAATCTTTTTCTAGGCTGTGCATCCTTATGTTCCAGCTACACTTACATTTAAATTATATTTGATGACTGCCAATTTAGTATAAAATAATTAGTTCAAAATCGTTTGCGAATGCTTTATAATAGAAAAGATGAAGATTTAAGGAGGCCAAATCATGGCAAATCACCCATTCGATAAGTTTAATTTAGACCCAAGTTTAATTGACGCGGTACGAAATTTGAACTTTAATCAACCTACAGAAGTACAAAATAGAGTTATTCCAAAAATATTAAAACAAGTAAACTTAATTGGACAATCTCAGACAGGCACTGGAAAATCCCATGCCTTTTTATTACCACTGATACATTTAATAAATGTCGATATTAAAGAACCACAGGCAATCATCGTTGCTCCAACAAGGGAATTAGCGCAACAGCTATTTGATGTCGCTAGTCATTTAGCTGATTACAAAGGTGATTTATCTGTTAAACTTTTTATTGGTGGCACAGATATAGAAAAAGATAGACAACGCGCTAAGAATCAACCGCAACTTATTATAGGAACACCAACTCGGATAAACGATTTAGCTAAACATGGAGATTTGCATGTGCATTTGGCTTCTTATTTAGTTGTGGACGAAGCTGATTTAATGATTGATTTAGGATTAATAGAAGAGGTAGACCACATTGCTACACGTTTAGATGAATACTCCCATATAGCTGTGTTTAGCGCTACTATTCCTAAATCATTACATCCATTTTTAAATAAATATTTAGAAAATCCTGAATACGTCGAAATTGAAAATGTTCAAAAAAATAAAAAAAATATTGAATTCTATTTAATTCCGACAAAGGGTGAAGCAAAGATAGAAAAAACAATAAAACTCATTGATATTTTAAATCCATATCTATGTATTATATTTTGTAATAGTCGTGATAATGCAAACGAACTTGCAGACCAGTTAAATACTGCCGGTTTAAAATTAGGTATGATACATGGTGGTTTAACGCCAAGAGAGCGTAAACAACAAATGAAGCGTATTCGTAACTTAGAATTTCAATATGTTATTGCAAGTGACTTAGCATCGCGTGGAATAGATATTGAAGGCGTAAGCCATGTGATTAACTTTGATGTACCAAATGATATCGATTTCTTCACGCATCGTGTTGGCCGTACAGGTAGAGGGCAATACAAGGGCGTGGCGATTACCTTATATAGCCCTGAAGAAGAAGAAAACATAGCGTTAATAGAACAACGAGGTTATCAATTTGAAAATGTTGATATAAAAAATGATGAGTTATCGCCAATTAAAGCACACAATACACGTCAATCACGTAAGAATAAAGATGATCATTTAACAAATGAATTAAAAAATAAAGTGAAGAGAAATAAGAAAAAAGTAAAACCTGGCTATAAGAAAAAATTCCAACGTGATCTTGAACATTTAAAACGTCAAGAGCGTAAAAAATACAGTAAGAAACAAAATCGTCAAGCCAGAAAAAATTAATAAAGGATTGGTGACTACTATGTTATTAGGATCTCATGTATCTATGAATGGTAAAAAAATGTTGGCAGGTTCAGCTGAAGAAGCACATAAATTCGGTGAATCTACTTTTATGATTTATACAGGTGCACCACAAAATACAAGAAGAAAGCCAATAGAAGAGCTAAATATTGATCAAGGACAAGAATTAATGCAAACGTACGGTCTTTCAAATATTGTAGTACATGCACCTTATATAATAAATATTGCAAACACTGTCAAACCACATGTGTTTAATCTAGGCGTAGAATTTCTACAAAGTGAAATTGAAAGAACGCAAGCCATTGGTGCTAAAGACATAGTATTGCACCCTGGCTCACATGTGGGAGAAGGTGCGGACGCTGGTATTAATAAAATCATAGAAGGTCTAAATGAAGTACTGACGAATGACAATAATGTACGCATTGCACTTGAAACAATGGCTGGCAAAGGTTCAGAAATTGGGAGGAATTTTGAAGAAATCGCTCGAATTATAGATGGTGTCAATCATAATGAACGTTTATCTGTGTGTTTCGATACATGTCATACTCATGATGCAGGCTATAATGTAAAAGAAGATTTTGATGGTGTGTTGAATGAATTTGATAAGATAATAGGCATAGATAGAATACAAGTTGTTCATGTAAATGATAGTAAAAATGATATTGGTGCTCATAAAGATAGACACGAAAATATAGGTTTTGGTTATATCGGATTTGATGCCTTAAATTATATCGTTCATCATGATACGTTTAAAAACATTCCCAAAATACTTGAAACACCCTATGTTGGTGAAGATAAAAAGAATAAAAAACCACCTTATAAATTTGAAATTGAAATGCTTAAACAACAACAATTTGATCCAAGTTTAAAGGATAAAATTTTAATGCAATAATACTAAAAAAATGAATTATAATCAAAAATGTGAAAAAATAGATAAATGTATTTAAAGGATGACATAGCGAACTCAATTCAAAATGAGTTTCTAGATCATCCTTTTTTTGTTAATTCGTAAACATTACTATTTACATAATTGTTTGCAAGTTGTATAGTATAGAACGAGGTGAAAAGATGACTACTCCAGTGTTCGAATTAAAAAACATCGATTATTATTTTGAAAACAAAAAAGTATTAGAAAATATTAATATTAAAATTAATAAAGGACAATTTTTGGCTATAGTTGGACCTAATGGTGCCGGTAAATCAACTTTGCTAAAAATTATTTTAGGATTGTTACCGTTGCAAAAAGGTGAAATACTTGTAGATGATAATGTATATAATGGAAAACAATCTTTATACAAGATTAGTTATGTTTCACAAAAAGCTCAAGCTTTTAAAGCAGGTTTTCCTGCAAGTGTTAAAGAAGTCGTGATGAGTGGGCTGACGAAACGTAAAAAGTTATTTCAGTGGTTTAATAAAAAGGATGAAAATAAAGTGGAAGCCGTATTAAATCGATTGAATATAGGCCATTTAATTAATAAAAATATTGCCGAATTATCTGGTGGGCAACAACAACGTGTATTAATTGCACGAGCGTTGATCAGTAACCCTTCAGTCCTTATATTAGATGAACCAACTAACGGTATAGATGCAAAACACGTTAGTGAATTCTATGAAACACTAGAAACTTTAAAAAATGAAGGCGTAACTATCATTTTGGTTACGCATGATATAGGTGTCGTGGCTGATACTGCTACAGAAGTAGCATGTTTAAACAAGCATCTGCATTTTCATGGCACGACAGAGGATTTTAAATCGTTAGATGAGGTAGAAATATCTAAAATATACGGTCATCCTATACAATTTGTAGATCACCAACATAATAGGGAGTGTTGTTCATCATGATTGAGGCATTATTAAATTTTGATTTTATGAGATACTCTCTATTAAGTGGTATTTTGATTGGTTTTATTGCCCCATTAATTGGTGCATTTATTGTTGTACGAAGGCTATCATTAATTGCAGATGCTTTAAGTCACGTTACACTTGGTGGTATCTCATTCGGGATGTTTTTCGTGACTATTGCACCCGCACTAACTTTTATTAATCCAATGTGGTTTGGGATATTGTTCGCAGTCATTGGTGCGTTATTGATTGAAAAACTTAGAACATCGTATAGTAATTATCAAGAAATTGCGATCCCTATTATAATGAGTGCAGGCATAGCATTAAGTGCCATTTTTATTTCACTTGCAGATGGTTTTAATCAAGAAATTGTTGGATTATTATTTGGATCAATCAGTGCTGTAACTATCAGTGATTTATCAACTATTATCGCAATCGTTATTATTGTATTAGCATTTATATTGTTATTTTATAAGGAATTATTCATTCTTTCATTCGATGAAGAATATAGTAAAGTGATAGGTATTCCGAAATGGATACAATTTTTATTTATTATTATCGTCGCGATGGTCATATCTGCTTCTATGAGAGTCGTAGGTATTTTATTGGTAAGTGCATTAATTACATTACCGATAGCTATAGCAATGCGTATGACAAAAGGATTCAAACAACTTATTATATTAAGCGTGTTAATTGGTGAATTTTCAGTTATAGCAGGGCTAGTATTAGCATTTTATATGAATATTTCCCCTGGAGGCGTAATTGTCGTATTACTTGTACTTTTATTAGCAATGATGATGTCATATCAAAAGTTTAAATTTAAAACTGTGAAAGGGGCTATTAATAATGAAAACAGATGAAGCAATTAATATTCTAAAAGCAGAAGGACACAAGTATACAAATAAAAGAAAAGATATGATAAATGTTTTTATAGAAGAAGATAAATACATTAACGCAAAACATATACAGCAAAAATTAGACAAAGATTATCCAGGTATCTCATTTGATACAATATATCGAAATTTACATTTATTTAAAGATTTAGGCATCGTTGAGGGTACCGAACTCGACGGTGAAATGAAGTTTAGAATAGCATGTACAGATCACCACCATCATCACTTTATTTGTGAATCATGTGGTGATACAAAAATTATTGATTTCTGTCCAATTGAACAGATAAAGGCTTTTTTACCAAAAGTCGATATTCACACACACAAATTAGAAGTATATGGCATATGTGAAGCTTGTCAGCATGCTTAAAATTTTTAGCGTGTATCTAATGTAAAATAGCACCTATCGACGCTTATTACTAAAAAGTTCCCTTCTAAATATAGGTCATTAGTCTGAATTTTATTGAATTTTTAAAATACTTTGTCCTTTATGTTTAAAATCCACTATTTTGAGATATAATAGTAAAGGAACTAAAGATAACAAATATAATTTTATGACTTTTGAATAAGTTTGTAAGCATATTCATTGTTGTAATCATTTTTAGTTGTTATGCTTTATTTACAGATTAATTAGGAGGATGATTATTTATGGCTTTTGAATTACCAAATTTACCTTATGGTTCTGACGCATTAGAACCACATATTGATCAACAAACAATGGAAATCCACCATGACAAACATCATAACACTTATGTTACTAAATTAAATGCAGCAATTGAAGGTACTGATTTAGAATCTAAATCAATTGAAGAAATTGTAGCAAATTTAGACAGTGTACCAGAAAATATTCAAACAGCTGTTAGAAATAATGGTGGTGGACACTTAAACCATTCATTATTCTGGGAATTATTAACTCCAAACTCTGAAGAAAAAGGAACTGTAGTTGATAAAATTAAAGAACAATGGGGTTCTTTAGATGCATTTAAAGAAGAATTTGCAGATAAAGCTGCAGCTCGTTTTGGTTCAGGTTGGGCTTGGCTAGTTGTTAATAATGGCAATTTAGAAATTGTTACAACTCCAAACCAAGATAACCCATTAACTGAAGGTAAAACACCTATCTTAGGCTTAGACGTTTGGGAACATGCTTATTATCTTAAATACCAAAACAAACGTCCAGAATATATTAGTGCTTTCTGGAACGTTGTAAATTGGGAAAAAGTTGATGAATTATATAACGCTGCTAAATAATTAAGTTTCTATTTTTGACGGCCTTACACAGGTCGTCATTTTTTTATTTAAAATAATAGAAATCTGTATCAATTTCATATATCATTTAAAGTGATCACTTTTGAATAGAGGTATGTTGTTTTGCTAAAAAGATTAAAGGAAAAATCAAACGATGAGAAAATAAGAAATACGATGAATAAAAGAATAAGCTTTGTGTTTGGTCTAATTGTATTTATTTTTGCAATAATTGTCTTACGATTAGGCTATTTGCAAATTGCACAAGGCTCTCATTATAAACAATTAATTAAAAATAGTGAGAATTTAACTGTTAATGAAGCTGTTCCGAGAGGAAGAATTCTCGATAGAAATGGTAAAGTTCTAGTAGATAATGCATCAAAAAAAGCCATCACTTTTTCTCGGGGAAGAAAAACTTCTCAATCAGAAGTTTTAAAAATAGCTACTGATTTATCGAAACTTATAAAAATGGATACCGATAAAATCACAGATCGAGATAAACAAGATTTTTGGATTTTGAAACACCCTAATCAAGCTGACAAATTAATGAAAAAAGAACAAGCATTGTTAGATGATGGGAGTATTTCTCAAGAACAATATGATGAAACGTTACATAAAAAAATTGGAAAGCAACAATTTGATTCATTTTCAGACAAAGATTTACAAGTATTAGCGATATTTAGAGAGATGATGTCAGGTTCTGCATTAGATCCTCAAATGATTAAAAATGAAGATGTTACTGATGAAGAATATGCTGCAGTGTCACAAAAACTTTCTGATTTACCAGGGGTTAATACAACAATGGACTGGGATCGAAAGTATCCATATGATGATACATTACGTGGTATTTTTGGTGATGTCTCTACGACACAAGAAGGTATTCCAAAAGAATTAACAGAACAATATTTGTCAAAAGGTTATTCAAGAAATGATCGTGTAGGAAAATCTTATTTGGAATATCAGTATGATGATATTCTCAAAGGTAAAAAGAAAGAAATGAAATATACAACAGATAAATCGGGAGAAGTTATTGACTCACAAGTGATTCATAAGGGGTCACGCGGAGATGATCTTGTTTTAAGTATTGATATTGATTTGCAAAAGAAAACTGAAGAATATTTAGAAAAACAAATAAGCAAATTACGTAGTGAAGGTGCTAAAGATATGGACAATGCTTTAGTGGTTGTTCAAAATCCGAATAATGGCGATATTTTAGCAATGGCTGGTAAACAAATTGATAAAAATGGTGATTTAACCGATTATGATATCGGAACTTTCACATCACAATACGCTGTTGGATCGTCTGTTAAAGGCGGAACATTACTTGCTGGTTATCAAAACAATGCAATTAATGTGGGCGAAAAAATGGTTGATGAACCATTGAAATTTTCTGGTGGTCTTTCTAAACGTTCATACTTTAACCAAGACGGTAAAGTAACTATAGATGATAAAGAAGCTTTAATGCATTCATCAAACGTATATATGTTTAAAACAGCATTAAAAATTGCAGGTTCACCATACGCGCCAAACATGTCACTACCAACTGATATCTCAGAAGCAGGTCAAAAATTACGAAAAGGACTAAATCAAGTTGGTTTAGGTGTTAAAACAGGTATCGATTTACCAAATGAGACTGGCGGACAAATAGAACCGCTAACAGATAATCCAGGTAATTATTTAGATTTGGCAATTGGACAATATGACACTTATTCACCGTTACAGTTATCACAATATGCTTCCACGATTGCGAACAGTGGTTATAGAATTCAACCACATATTGGTTTAGAAATCAGAAAAGCAACAAATAAAGATTCATTAGGACCCGTGAAACAAAAAGTAAAAGGCGACGTATTAAATAAAGTTAACAATACATCAGATCAAGTTAAGCAAGTACAAGAAGGTTTCAAAATGGCATATAATGAAAAAGAAGGTACAGGTTATCAAAGTTTCAATGATACTGTTGTGCCTTCAGCTGGTAAAACTGGTACAGCAGAAGTATTCCAGGACGGTAAACCAAAAGTAAATTCAACTTATGTAGGTTATGCACCAAGTAATAATCCGAAATTAGCATTTTCAATTGTATATACAAATCAACCTGTTCCAGAACCTTGGCTTAATGGTGGTGACTTAGGTAGAGACATCATTAACTATTATTTTAAGGAAAAAGATAAAAAATAAAATTCATATAACTCATTTTTAAGTTAAAAACCTATGGGTATGGTATATATGAAAAATAATACTTTTCAATTTTATAACTAAATGGTATGATAAATAAGTCGTATTTTGAAAAGGTAAGGAGGAATTAGCATGCGCGTAAACGTAACACTAGCTTGCACAGAATGTGGGGAAAGAAACTACATCACAACAAAAAATAAACGTACTAATCCTGAACGTATCGAAATGAAAAAACACTGTGCTCGTGATAACAAACATACATTGCACCGTGAAACAAAATAATTAAATTTTTAACCAGATTCTAATTTTAGAATCTGGTTATTTTTTATTAAAAATATTGAAATGACAGTTTGATGACATAATATATTATTATCGTTATAATAAAAGAGGATATAAAATGGGAAGGTGTCATATATGAGTAAACATAAGTTAAGAAAAGAAACCATAAATAAAATGAAACAATTTTCGGATCAAGATCAAAAATTATCTGCTGATCAATACTTAACACAACAATTAATGAATACATCTGAATATAAATCGGCATATCGTATTGGAGTTGTCCTCTCAATGCAACATGAAGTAGATACTTATCCCATCATTTCGAAAATATTAAATGATGATAAAAAAGTATTTGTACCAGAAACTAATTATAAAAATAAAACAATGTCATTTAAGGAGTTAGATAATTTATCAAATATTGCACCTGACGATAAAGGAATTAATTATGTTACAAGTGACACAGAAATAACAAATGATTTAGACCTATTAATCGTGCCTGGTGTAGTATTTAATAATAAAGGTTATAGAATCGGCTATGGTGGCGGCTATTTTGATAAATTTTTATCACAACATCTGCAGCCAACAATAAGTTTAATTTATGACTTTCAAATAAATGATTTTGAAATAGAAGCACATGATCAACCAGTGCAAAAACTAATTATAGCGACTACAAATTAATGGAGGGAAAAATGATTACAGAAAAGCATTTTTGGAAGTCAATTTACACTTGGATAAAATATTTGAATTATCAAGTTGTGCATCGTAATCAAGATGATACTGAAGTTTGGCTTGCAAATAAAAGAAAGCAATCCGTTGCAATATTTAAATTTGGTGCTAATTCTACACAAGAAGTAAGATTTGATAAAAGTAGAATCCAAGACCATGAAGAAGATATAATTACATTTTTAGGTTTCAAACCCCATAATTATAATTTATATATTTATACCGATAAAACATTTACAAATGAAAATTTAGATGAGCTAAAATCAGTTAAATTCAAAGTGAAAATTTTACGTCAAAAAGAGCATATAGATCAAATAATGCCTAACTTTTTTGTGAAGTTTGTCTTTAATCGCGATTCAAACCATACAAAAGGTTTTTATAAACAAAGAGCATTAAATAATAATCCTATTGAAAAACATATGCTAAAATTTGCCCCAGTTACATATTTATTAATAATAATTAATATTATTATCTGGCTTTCGATGGTATTATTGTTAAATCGATTTTCTGATTTAAAACTTTTAGATGTTGGGGGTCTTGTACATTTTAATGTCGTCCACGGAGAATGGTACAGACTCATTACATCCATATTTTTACATTATAACTTTGAACATATATTAATGAATATGTTAAGTTTATTTATTTTTGGAAAAATAGTAGAATCTATCGTTGGGCATTGGAGATTTTTAATTATTTATTTTGTTTCTGGTTTGTTTGGTAATTTTGCTTCATTATCTTTTAATACAGACACCGTTTCCGTTGGTGCAAGCGGTGCTATATTTGGTCTGATAGGTGCCATTTTTGCTTTTATGTATATTGGTAAACAATTTAACCAAAAGTTGATTGGTCAATTGCTAATTGTTCTTTTCGTCCTAATTGGCGTTTCATTACTAATGCAAAATGTAAATATTGTAGCACATGTTGGTGGATTTATTGGTGGTTTATTGATAACACTTATAGGATATTATTTTAGAATTAATCAAAATAAATTCTGGTTTTTTCTAATTGTAATGATTATTTTATTTATTGCAGCACAAATTAGGATTTTTACGATTCAAGAAGATAATATTTATAATACAATCATTGAAAAAGAAATGAAAAATGGCAATTATAAAAGTGCTGAAGATATGGTACAACATACGGTGAATAAAAGTTATGCTGATGATGAAACATACTACCTAAAAGGACTAATTAATGCGACAACTGATTCAAAATCAGAGGGTATGGCAACATGGGAAAGAGGTTTAAGAAACTTCCCAGATTCTGCATTATTAAATTACCAACTAGCGGTTGCAAATAGATCCATCGATAACAAAGATAAAGCAAGAAAATACATTAAGTCCGCTTTGAAATTAGATCCAACAAATAATGATTATATAAATTTAAATAAAGAATTGAGCGATGACAGTGATTCATGAGATTAATACTTTTTATGATGTTCAACAACTTTTAAAAAAATTTGGTTTTATTATATATTTTAAGGATAAAAATGATGTTTATGAAATGATGGAACAAGAGCTTCATTCACTATATTCCTATAATTTAATTTCTAAAGATGATTATATTAAGTCCAAATTAGTGATTAGTCAAAGAAAAAATGAACACTGATTTTATGAAAGTTTTATGAAAATGTAGTTACTGACATTATAGATATCTACCAAAATAAATTGATAAAATATTGAAACTAAATAACAGCAATCATGCAAGTGCTGATATAATGTATCTTTATATTCATTATCATTGCATTTATGAAATGAAAAATATTAATATAGATATATATGTTTTATGCAGAGAAAAATATATTTTAAGGAAAAGACTACTATGTTGACACGTTAATCGTTAAAATCGTCTATTGACGAAACTAGGATTCAATTTAGCATTCCTTAAAAATAAGAGAAGGATGAATAAAATACATGAAAAAAATTATCTTAGCAGCAGATATTGGTGGTACAACTTGTAAGCTAGGTATATTCGACGAACAATTAGAACGAATTGAAAAATGGTCTATAAAAACTGATACGTCAGATGTTACAGGTTATGCACTTTTGAAAAATGTTTATGAATCTTTCGTTGAACATGTTGATAATTCAGAATTTGTTTTTTCAGATGTTTTAGGTGTTGGTATAGGTATACCAGGACCAGTGAATTTTGAAACAGGTGAAGTGAATGGTGCCGTTAACTTATATTGGAAAGAAACAGTTAATGTCAGAGAAATTTTCCAACAATTTGTAGACTGTCCGGTTTATGTTGATAACGATGCCAATGTTGCAGCATTAGGTGAAAAGCATAAAGGGGCAGGACATGGCGCAGACGATGTGGTTGCAATTACATTAGGCACTGGCCTTGGAGGCGGTATTATTTCTAATGGAGAGATTGTACATGGTCATAATGGCTCTGGTGCTGAAATTGGTCATTTTAGAGTTGACCATGACCAACGCTTTAAATGTAATTGCGGGAAATCAGGTTGTATTGAAACCGTTGCTTCTGCGACCGGCGTTGTCAATTTAGTGAATTTTTATTACCCTAAATTAACGTTTAAATCTTCGATACTTCAATTAATAAAAGATAATGAAGTTACCGCGAAAGCAGTATTTGATGCGGCAAAAGCTGGAGATCAATTCTGTATCTTTATTACCGAACGCGTGGCTAATTATATTGCATATTTGTGCAGTATTATCAGCGTAACAAGTAATCCTAAATATATTGTTTTAGGCGGAGGAATGTCAACTGCTGGTTTAATATTAATAGAAAATATAAAAACAGAGTACCATAATCTAACTTTTACACCAGCACAACAAGGTACAGAAATCGTTCAAGCTAAACTAGGCAATGATGCGGGCATTACTGGTGCTGCTGGTTTAATTTATACTTATATAATTGAAAAGGAAGGTGTGAAATAATGGCTATAGTAGATGTAGTAGTTATACCTGTGGGTACGGAAGGACCAAGTGTTAGTAAGTATATTGCTGAGATACAAACAAAATTAAAAGAATTTAAAGCACAAGGTAAAATTGATTATCAATTGACACCAATGAATACTTTGATTGAGGGAGATTTAAAAGATTTATTTGAAGTCGTTCAAGCAATCCATGAATTACCATTTGATAAAGGTATTGATAGAGTTTGTACTAATATAAGAATTGACGATCGAAGAGACAAATCTCGAAAAATGAATGACAAACTAAAATCTGTTGAAAATCATTTAGATAGTGGAGGTCACTAACAATGCAAATATCTAGTTTAGCATTGGGCTTAGTTAAAACGAATACTTATTTTATTGAAAATGATAAGAATGTGATTTTAGTAGATCCAGCGGCTGATTATGAATTAATTATAAAAAAATTAAATCAAATTAATAAACCTGTCATTGCAGTATTATTAACACATGCACATTTTGACCATATCGGGGCTTTAGATCAAATCGTTGATAAATTTAATGTGCCTGTTTATATGCATCCTAGTGAGTTCGATTTTTTAACTAATACAGAAAAAAATGGTTCACAAAAGTTTAAACAATATGGATTAACACCTGTCATTAGTCATGTATCACCACAAAAAATTGATGAAGGCTCTATGGAAATTGAGGGCTTTAAATTTAAAGTACTTCATACACCTGGACATTCCCCTGGTAGTTTATCTTTTATATTTGATGATTTTGCTGTAGTTGGAGATACTTTGTTTTATCAAGGTATAGGAAGAACTGACTTATATAAAGGCGATTATGAAACTTTGGTTGACTCTATATTAGATAAATTGTTTAAATTAGAGGATGACTTACCATTATTCCCAGGACATGGGCCATATACAACGATAGAAGACGAACAACTTAATCCATATTTGTATGGTTAGTTTTATTTCATAAAGTAATATTAACACCTCCTACGTGTATTATTGTAGGAGGTGTTTTTTTGAAATTACTCTTTAAAAATATCATTGATAAAGCGATTAAGGAAAATGTATCAGATGTACACTTTATTCCAAACCACAAAAAGGTATACATTAAATTTAGAAAAAAAGAATATTTAAACACTATAGAAACGATAGAAGTCAATATTTATAGGAAGTTGCTCACATATATGAAATATCAAGCAGGTTTAGATGTATCAACACACAGCACCGCACAAAGTGGAAGATACGCTTACAAACTTAAACAATTATACTATTTAAGAGTTTCAACTTTACCTTTATCTCTTGGATTTGAAAGTTGCGTAGTGAGAATTATACCTCAATATTTTCAAAGTTCAGCAAAAGCACTTAGTATAAATCAATTATTTAAACTAGTCCATAAAAAACAAGGTTTAATACTGTTTAGTGGACCTACTGGGTCTGGCAAAAGTACGTTAATGTATCAACTGATAGTGCACGCAAAGGAAAAATTAAATGTTAATATAATTACTGTAGAAGACCCTGTAGAACGTTTGGATGAAGGTATAACACAAGTTTCTATTAATGAAAAAGCAGGGATTAATTATGCTAATTCATTCAAGGCGATTTTAAGATGTGATCCAGATATTATACTTATTGGTGAAATCAGGGATGCTATGATTGCTAAACAAGTTATTCATGCAAGTTTAAGTGGTCACTTAGTACTTTCAACGATACATTCAAATAATTGTAAGGGTGCATTGAGTAGATTATTAGAAATGGGTATAAGTATTCAAGAACTACGACAGACGGTATTAAGTATTATCAATCAGAGATTAGTAAACACCTCAAAAGATGAACGTTCTTTAATTTATGAACAATTAACTCGAGAAGATATAGCATTTTATTTTGAAAATCAACTTACACTTCCAAACACATTCAAAAATTTGTCGTATAAATTGCATGAAATGGCAAAAGAAGGGGAAATTTGTGAAGAAACACTTAATAGATATCTTTAGTTCACCACGATTTATGATTATCAGTGAAAAAAACCAAATTGAATTACTTCAAAGATTACATGATTTACTTCAGCATGGATTCACATTATCAGCATCATTTAAATTTTTACTACAACACTTAACAATAAAAGCACCAAAAATAGTGACTCAGATTAATACTCGTCTAGATCAAGGCGCACAATGTTACGAAATATTATTGTTACTAAAATATCCCAAAATTATTATCATGCTAATATATTTTTCAGAGTTATTCAGTGAACTCACATCAACATTACCACATGCCCAAGACTATTTAATTCGAAATAACAAAGCAAAGCTACAACTACTAAAAACACTTCAATACCCTTTGCTATTAATTACAATTTTTATAGGTATGTTAATCATTTTAAATCATACTATTATACCTGAATTTCAATCTCTCTATAATAGCTTTGATGTTGAAATTTCAAAAACACAATTAATTTTATCATCTTTATTAATATATTTACCTAGAACACTTTTTATTATTTTATTTATCTGCTTAATTTTTTCTTACTTATTTTATATATCTACAAAAAAACTACCCATTAACTTAAAGTACAAAATTATATTAAAAATCCCGATTTTACGTACTTTTTTCAAATTTTATAAAACTTATAGACTTTCTACTGAATTTGCATTGTTTTATAAGAATGGTGTGAACTTACAATCAATCGTTGATATTTATTCTAAACAAAAAAATGACTCATATTTAATTTATCTTGCTAGAAAATTGGCAACAGGTACACAAAATGGCTATAAGTTAAGTGAAATATTAAAAAAGATTTCCTGTTTTGAAGAAGGCTTGATTAACTTTATTGAGGAAGGCGAAAAGATAGGAAAGCTAGACATAGAATTAAAATTATATAGTGAAATTATATTTACAAAAATTGAACGCTATCTGCAACGATTAATTAATTTTATACAACCAGCTATATTTTTAATGCTAGGCATCTTAATCATTGCGCTATATTTAGTGATTATGTTACCTATGTTTGATCTAATGCAAACGATCAAATAATAAGATTTGGAGGCTTTTAATGAATAAAATAAAACAATTTTTTAATAAACGTGCTTTTACTTTAATTGAGATGCTCCTCGTACTTTTAATTATCAGTTTATTACTGATATTGATTATACCCAATATTGCAAAACAATCTTCACATATTCAAAGTACAGGTTGTGATGCCCAAATAAAAATGATTGAAAGTCAAGTTGAAGCATATACTTTAAAACATAATAAAAAACCACAATCTATAGATGAATTGATTGCGGATGGCTATATTAAAGAAAACCAAAAAAATTGTAAATCAGGTGCTACTATCACAATTAACAATGGTGAAGTAATTGCAAACTAGTAAAGCATTTACATATATCGAGATGTTAATGGTTATGGTTATTATTAGTATCTTATTAATTGTCAAGTCAATCATATACCTATTAATGATAAAAAAAATAATGCGAACAATAATTTTATGAATAATTTAATCACTCAACTCAATTATTTAAAATCTAAAGCAATAAAAGATGATAAGTCTATAACACTTATATTTAACGACTATTCAAATAAAATTATAGTTAGAGAACAGTCAATTGAAAACAAAGATATACTATTTCCACCAAATACATTTGTACATCCTAAAAGTAATATAAAATATTTAACATTTAACAATAAAGGTAATATAAATAAATTTGGTAGTGTCTCACTTTCAGTTGATAATGAAATTTTCAAACTAATATTTCATATTGAAAAAGGAAGATTAAGATATGAAAAAATTAAACATTAACGGTAGTATACTTATGGATGCATATATCGCTTTTACTTGCATGCTTATAATGTGTAGTGTATTTTTGCCTATGCTTTTACAATTAAATCATACTTTTAATGATAAAATTGAAAACATAAGTATGAAAAGAATCATATTATTAGCTTTGAAATATAATGATAGTGAGCATTTAATAAACGGCGTAAATATTGACGGTTATAAAATAAAATTAACTAATTCTAATTTATGCATAAAAACAAAGGATAATAATAATGAAAAATGTTTTCACAAGTAAATATTCCAGCTTTACTTACATCGAAGTATTATTTACATTATTTATAACTATATTAATATTTACTATGCTACCTCTATTATATAAATCAATCGTTCCAACAAAGAATCAATCTAATTTAGAATCATCAATTGATATAGAATTTTTTTCAAGAGACATAACTGAAGCAATGTTACAAAACAATTCAAAAGCACTTGAAATTGATAAAAGCGGCCGTATTTTAAAAATTAGCATAAGGAAAAATATTATAAGGTACGAGTTTAAAAATAATAAGATTATTAAAACTGTAAATAACACAGGAAACATTACCTTATTAAACAATGTAAAAAATGCGCAATTTATATTACTAAAAAATAAGCATTTAAAATTAAAATTGAAAATGTATTATACAGGGGGTTCCTTTGAAAAGGCAGTTCAATTCTAATATGAAAGGGTATATATACCCTTTTGTGATGGTTATTTATATGCTATATTTATCACTAATAGCAATATATACTTCTCGATTTAATCTTCAACTAAAAACGCTTGATAACATTGAATCATATTATGATAAACAAATTAAATTACAATTACAAAAGGAAGATATTTTTGAAAAATAAAATTAACACACCACTTATTTTAATAGGTTTTATGGGGACAGGAAAAACAACATTAGGAAAATATATTGCACAAAACAATCAATTGAGTTTTGTAGATTTAGATGAATTTATAGTGCAACAAGAAGGAAAAACAATACCAGAAATTTTTGAACAATTAGGTGAAAAAGGATTTCGCAATTTAGAGTTTAAGTATTTAAAAAAATGTGCGAACCAATTTGACGTCATTGCTACAGGCGGGGGTATCATCGAAGGCAATGATGCATTTAACTTATTAAAAGAACAAAAACATGTTATATGGTTAGATTGCGACATAGAAATTCTATACGATAGAATTAAAAATGATAGTAATAGACCCAATGCGAATAATAAACCGTTTTTTAAATTAAAAAGCTTGTATTCAACTAGAGTTTCAAGATATAATGAAATCGCATTCATCAAAGTGAATAGTAATAAGTCGCTTCCAGTTACATATAAAAAAATATTGGAAACGATGAAAGCGAATGACCAGTATTAGAGAGAATGGTTAATCATTTATATAACCATCGCCGAAGGTGCAAGTTTAACGAAACTCTCAGGCAAAAGGATAATACTGAGACGCATTCCTGGATTTATTGACAGGGTAGTCTTAGTCTACTCTGTCTTTTTTAATATATTAATAGGGGGTTTAGCAATGGTAAATGAATTAAAACGCACACCACTTTATCAAAACTTTGTGGATCTCGGTGCAAAAATTGTTGAATTTGGTGGTTGGGCTATGCCAGTTCAATTTTCAAGTATTAAAGAAGAACATAATGCTGTAAGAACTAATATGGGCTTATTTGATGTAAGTCACATGGGTGAAATTTTAATAAAAGGTTCTGAAGCAGATCAATTAGTACAATACTTGCTTTCAAATGACACTGACAATTTAGACACAACAAAGGCGCAATATACAGCATTGTGTAACGAGCAAGGCGGTATCATCGATGATTTAATCACCTATAAACTCAGTGAAAAAGCATATTTATTAGTCGTAAATGCTGGAAACACAGATAAAGACTTTGAATGGATGAAAAAACAATCTGAAAATTTTGATGCTGAAGTCTTAAATGTATCAACAGATTATGGTCAATTAGCTATACAAGGTCCAAATGCACGTGATTTTGTTCAAAAGCATGTGAAACAGAATATATCAGAAATGTCTCCTTTTGAATTCTTACAAGATGTTGAATTCTTTGGTAAAAACGTAATATTATCCCAATCTGGTTACACAGGTGAAGATGGATTTGAAATTTATTGTAAATCAGATGATACACCATTTTTATGGGATTCAATATTAGAATTTGACGTAGAACCTTGTGGTCTTGGTGCAAGAGATACATTAAGATTAGAAGCTGGTTTACCACTTCATGGACAAGACTTAAGTGAATCAATTACACCATATGAAGGGGGAATTGCATTTGCTGCTAAACCATTAATTGATGCCGATTTTATAGGTAAAAAAGTGTTGAAAGATCAAAAAGAAAACGGTTCTAAAAGAAGAACAGTTGGCATAGAAATGATTGATAAAGGAATTCCAAGAACAGGTTACACTGTTTATGATATCGATGGAAATGAAATTGGAGAAGTTACTTCAGGCACACAATCTCCATTAACTGGTAAATCAATTGGTTTAGCTATAATTGATAGAGATGCATTTGAAATGGGCAAAGAGATTATTATTCAAATTAGAAAAAGACAAGCAAAAGCAAAAATTGTGAAGAAAAATCAAATCAGTAAATAATTTAAAGGGGTGTTACCGTGAGTCATCGTTATATTCCATTAACAGATCAAGATAAAAATGAAATGCTAGAGACAATTGGTGCTGAATCGATCAGCGAATTATTTGGAGATGTTCCAAAAGATATTTTATTAAACAGAGAGTTAGCTATTCCCGATGCTGAATCTGAAACCACATTAACAAAAAGACTTAATAAAATTGCTAGTAAAAACATTACTAAAGAAACACATACTTCGTTTTTAGGTGCAGGCGTTTATGATCATTATGCCCCAGCAGTAGTAGATGCAATGATTTCGCGTTCTGAATTTTATACTGCATATACACCTTATCAACCTGAAATTTCACAAGGTGAATTACAAGCTATCTTTGAATTTCAAACTTTAATTTGTGAATTAACAGATATGGATATTGCAAATTCATCTATGTACGATGGTATGACAAGTTTTGCAGAAGCTTGCATTTTAGCATTTAATCAAACGCGTAAAAATAAAATTGTCGTTTCAAAAGGCATGCATTATCAAGCATTACAAGTCTTACACACTTATGTAAAAACACGTGAAGAATTTGAAGTTGTTGAAGTTGATTTAGATGGTACAATTACAGATTTAGAAAAACTTGAAAATGCTATTGATGATGATACTGCTGCAGTTGCAGTCCAATATCCAAACTTTTATGGTTCAATTGAAGATTTAGAGAAAATACAGTCATATATCGAAGATAAAAAAGCATTATTTATTGTTTATACAAACCCAATCGCACTAGGGTTATTGACACCACCAGGTAGTTTTGGTGCAGATATTGTAGTTGGAGATACGCAACCATTTGGTATTCCAACACAGTTTGGCGGTCCACATTGTGGCTTCTTTGCTACTACTAAAAAACTCATGAGAAAAACACCTGGTAGACTTGTTGGACAAACCGAAGACCAAGATGGAAACCGTGGTTTTGTGTTGACACTTCAAGCACGTGAACAACATATTAGACGTGATAAAGCAACATCAAATATATGTTCAAACCAAGCATTAAATGCATTGGCTTCATCAATTTGTATGTCTGCTTTAGGAAAACAAGGTATTTACGACATTGCAGTTCAAAATTTTGAGAATGCAAACTATGCTAAAGAACAATTTAAGCAACAAGGATTTGAAGTTAGCAATGGCACATCATTTAATGAATTTGTAGTAAAATTCGATAAACCAGTTAAAGATGTAAACGATGCTTTAATTCAAGAAGACATAATAGGCGGATTTGATTTAAGTGAAATAGGAGAAAACTTCGACAATCATATGTTAATTGCAGTTACAGAATTACGAACTAAAGATGAAATTGATACATTTGTTAAGAAAGCAGGTGAAATAAATGGCAGTAAGTAAATCTAGTCCATTAATTTTTGAACGTTCTAAAGAAGGTCGTTACGCGTATTCTTTACCTAAAAAAGAAATTGATAATGGAGCAGTTAACAAGCTATTAGATGACAAATTTATTAGAAAAAACAAAGCTGAATTTCCCGAAGTAGCAGAACTAGATTTAGTGCGTCATTATACAGAATTATCAAATAAAAACTTTGGTGTTGATTCAGGATTTTATCCATTAGGTTCATGTACCATGAAATATAATCCAAAAGTAAATGAAAAAATAGCTAGAATACCTGGTTTTGCTGAATCACATCCACTACAAGATGAATCTCAAGTACAAGGTTCGCTAGAAATTATTCATAGCTTACAAGAAGAACTCAAAGAGATAACTGGTATGGATGAAGTCACTTTACAACCAGCAGCTGGTGCACATGGAGAATGGACAGCACTGATGATTTTTAAAGCTTATCATGAAAAAAATGGTGAAGGACATCGTAACGAAGTCATCGTTCCTGATTCTGCACATGGTACAAACCCTGCTTCAGCGGCATTTGCTGGATTTAAAGCTGTTACAGTGAAGTCAAATGAACGTGGAGAAGTTGATATAGAAGATTTAAAACGCCTTGTCAACGAAAACACAGCTGCAATTATGCTTACGAATCCAAATACACTAGGTATTTTTGAACAAAACATCATGGATATTCGCAATATTGTACACGAAGCCGGTGGATTATTGTATTATGATGGTGCCAACTTAAATGCAATCATGGACAAAGTTAGACCTGGAGACATGGGCTTTGATGCTGTTCATTTAAATTTACACAAGACATTTACTGGACCGCATGGTGGTGGCGGACCTGGTTCAGGACCAGTTGGTGTTAAAAAAGAACTTGCAAGTTTCTTACCAAAACCAATGGTAATTAAAGAAAATGATGTGTATAAATACGATAATAATATCGAGCATTCAATCGGACGTGTCAAACCATTTTATGGTAACTTCGGTATTTATTTAAGAGCATACACATATATTAGAACTATGGGTAATAAAGGACTTGAAGAAGTTTCAGAAGCAGCAGTACTAAATGCAAACTATATTAAAGCAAGATTAAAAGAACATTTTGAAATTCCTTATGAACAATATTGTAAACATGAATTTGTTTTAAGTGGCTCAAAACAAAAAGAATATGGTGTACGAACACTAGATATGGCTAAACGTTTACTTGACTTTGGTGTACACCCACCTACTATCTATTTCCCATTAAATGTAGAAGAGGGCATGATGATTGAACCTACTGAAACAGAATCTAAAGAAACTTTAGATTATTTCTGTGACACAATGATCGAAATTGCGAATGAAGCAAAAGAAAATCCCGATAAAGTTTTAGAAGCACCTCATACAACGATTATTGATCGATTAGACGAAACAAAAGCTGCTCGTCAACCAGTATTAAAATTTGAGCATTTAAGATCAGAAAAATAACTTTTAAAATGACATGTTAAAGGATTTTTTGAATTGATAATCAAATTATGTATGAAGCATTCAATTCAATTAAAAATTAATAACTTGATATAAACCTCATATAGAGAACAAAGGGCTAATCCGTATTAAAATGGATTGGCCCTTTATTCTCTATAAATCTTATGAAGTTAATTGTGTGAATTTACTTGGAAATATTATAAAATCACTGCCTTTCACCATGTATTTAAATTCATTCAAAACAGTTTATTTATAATATTTAGCAAATCATAAATTTAAATTTTTTAATTATATAAAAAATTGAGCTACTAGTTATTTAACTAACAGCCCAATTTTAAAATGTTAACTTATTCATTTATTTTTTTGATTTGATTTTACCAGTCCATTTTTTATATCCGCCTTTAAGCATGAATATATCTTTATAACCATTCTTTTTTAAGATTCTAGCGGCACGATAACTGGCAATACCATTCGCATCACAAAGATAGATAGGTTGATCTGTTCTCAAGCCTTGATATCTTTGCTTAAACATTGTGATTGGGATGTTACGGGCACCATTAATATGACCATAATCATAATCTACTTTTTCTCTTACATCAATCACTTGAGCTTTTCGCAAACCATTATGGAATTCATTTTGGTTTAATTCTGTTACCGCTTTTTTGTTCAAATATCTATTGAACAACATATATGCGATGATTATTATTAAAATTGCTAAAGCTATAAACCAAAAATTACTCATCTTGCATCCTCCCTAATTAACCGATATTATATATTATAAGACTGTTAGCACAAATTATCAAAATATTTTTATCATGATAATTACGTAAACTGACATTTTTGTACAATTATTGAAAACGATAACACAAATTAGATGTTATCACAATTTAATTTTAATGAATGGAGTTTTGATTGTGACTGAAACATGGCATTTTATTAATACAGGTAGTAATGATCCATTTTATAATATGGCAATGGATGAAGCGTTATTAAATTTTGTATCTAGAGGTGAAATTGATCCAGTAATTAGATTTTATACATGGGATCCAGCTACACTTTCAGTTGGTTACTTTCAAAGATTAACGAAAGAAATTGATATAGACAAGGTGAAAGATAAAGGTTATGGCCTTGTTAGAAGACAAACAGGTGGCAGAGGTGTCTTGCATGACAAAGAATTAACTTATAGTGTTATTGTACCGGAATCACATCCAAACATGCCCAAAACAGTTACAGAAGCATATAGGGTCATTTCTGAAGGGCTACTTGAAGGATTCAAAACATTAGGTTTTAATGCTTCATTTGCTATCCCACGAACTAAAGAAGAACGGTCTAAATTAAAACAACCAAGAAGTGCGGTTTGTTTTGATGCTTCCAGTTGGTATGAATTAGTCGTAGAAGGACGCAAAATTGCAGGTAGTGCGCAAATGAGACAAAAGGGTGTGATTCTGCAGCATGGTTCATTGTTACAAGATATAGATATTGATGATTTATTTGATATGTTTATATTTAAAAATGACCGTTTGAAAGAGAAAATGAAGCAAGCTTTTGTCGATAAAGCAGTAGCAATTAATGATATATCTGATCGCTACATCACTTTAGATGAAATGGAACAAGCATTCGAAAGTGGATTCAAAAAAGGATTAAATATCAATTTAAAACCTTTAGAATTGACTGCTCAGCAAAACGCAGAAGTTGACGCATTAATTAATAAGTACCAATCATCAGAATGGACTTATAGAAAATAATTAAATTCGCTATAAAAAAAGCATTTACCCAACAATTTTTGAATTTAATTGTTGGGTAAATGTTTTAATTTATTCAATAATGTTAAATATTCAGAACCTAATTTTTATTATTTTTTATGCCTTTTTCTATATTTTCTTTGGGCACGTTTATACTTTCTTTGATCTTCTGTTAAAAAGAAAAAATAATAAATTAAATAAATGATACCTGCAAAAATTGCTAAACTGATAGCCATTCTTACAAAACTAAATAAGAACGCATCTAAGTTAAGTATTAAACCAACTAATGCAATTGCGATTACGATATAAAATATTGCTTGTTTCAAAATACACACTCCTATTTATATGTCACATTACTCATTGCTTATGCTCACTTTTGATAAAGTAGTTTGCCCTTTATTAAGTTTTTTCTTATCTTTCTCGTTATAACCATCCCTTATATCACTCATGGCAGAATCTAATGACTTGTTTAATTTAGTAATATTTTTATGTTTCTTCTTATCTTCGTCATTCATTTTATCTTTATCAATTTTACTTTTATATGTAGTAAATGCACTATCAATTTTATTAGTAATATCGGTTAATTTATTTTGAACTTTTTCGCTCTGCTTATTTTTTGAGACTTCGTCTTCAATATCATTATAATCACCAATTGCTTTTGCGACATCTTGATAATATTCAGAAGACGCCTTAATATGATTTAATTTCTTTTTATTACTTTTCGCATTCTTGATATTATTTTTATCTTTTTCTAATGCAGTAATATTTGTTTTTTCTTCTTTTATTTCAAGTTTTAAGTCTTGTATATCACTTTTTAATTTATGATTTTCGTCACGTAATTTTGTTGTTTTCTCTTCTAATGGGCCTAAATTTTGGCTTCCACATCCGGCGAGTAAACACGAAGCGCATAAAATAGCGAATAATTTTTTCTTCATAACTCTCTCCTAATTCAAAAACTATAAATTTGTACACTAATTATGCTATCATTTTAATGTATATATTGGAAATGTACAAATTTATTGAATAGGGTGATTACTGTTGAATAGAATTGAAAAGTTAAAATCTGCTCTAAAGACAAAACATTTGGAAGCAATTATCGTTTTATCTGATTATAATAGAAGATACTTATCTGGATTTACTGGAACCAGTGGTGCATTGATTATTACAAATAGCGAAAAACTATTGCTTACTGATTTTAGATACATAGAGCAAGCAACTGATCAAGCTGCTGGTTTTAAAGTGATTAAGCAACAGGGACAACTGATAGAATCTATAAAATCCACACTAGAAGACTTAAATGTACAAAATGTTGGCTTTGAAGGTAATTTAGTAAGCTATGATACTTATTTACAATTAAGTAAATCATATATCAGTTTAATAAGTATTTCTGGTTTAATTGAGAGAATAAGAGAAGTCAAGGATGAACAAGAAATAGCAAATATTCAAAAAGCTGCTCAAATTGTTGATGATGCTTATGAGTATATTTTAACAGTTGCTAAAGCTGGAATGACAGAACTTGAGTTAAAAGCAAAATTAGAAAGTAAAATGCTCGAATTAGGTTCAGAAGGACCATCTTTTAATACTATTGTTGCTTCTGGAGTGAGAGGAGCACTTCCACATGGTGTAGCAAGTGATAAAGTCATCAATCAAGGAGAATTAATTACCTTGGATTATGGAGCTTATTACAATGGATATGCCTCAGATATTACCCGTACTTTTGCTATTGGCGAACCAGATGCTCAATTAAAAGAAATATATAACATTGTATTACAAGCAAATTTAAAAGGAATTGAAGCAGCTAAACAAGGAATGACTGGTAGAGAACTTGATGCAGTAGCAAGAGATTATATTACCGAAAAAGGATACGGTGAGGCTTTTGGCCATTCATTAGGGCATGGTATAGGATTAGACGTACATGAAGGTCCAAATTTATCTAAAAAATCTGAATCTCCATTAGAATTAAATAATTGTGTTACAATTGAACCCGGTATATATTTAGATGGAATTGGTGGCGTACGTATTGAAGATGATATATTAATTACCGAAAATGGTTGCGAACGCTTTACTAAATCGTCTAAAGACCTTATTATTTTATAGAAGACCTTATATTAAGGAGGAAACTGAATGATTTCGGTTAATGATTTTAAAACAGGTTTAACAATTTCTGTAGATAATGGTATTTGGAAAGTTTTAGATTTCCAACACGTAAAACCAGGAAAAGGTGCTGCATTTGTACGTTCAAAATTACGTAACTTAAGAACAGGTGCGATCCAAGAGAAGACATTTAGAGGCGGAGAAAAAGTTGAAACTGCTATGATTGAAAATCGTCGCATGCAATATTTATACGCCGATGGTGATACACATGTTTTCATGGATAACCAAACATTTGATCAAATTGAATTACCTGCTGATTACTTAGAACATGAATTAAATTTCTTAAAAGCAAATATGGAAGTTCAAATTCAAAGTTATGAAAATGAAACTTTAGGTATTGAATTGCCAAAAAACGTTGAGCTTACAGTAACAGAAACAGAACCAGGTATTAAAGGTGATACTGCTACTGGTGCAACAAAATCTGCGACTGTTGAAACAGGTTATACACTAAATGTACCATTATTTGTTAATGAAGGAGATACTTTAGTAATTAACACAAGCGATGGAAGTTACGTGTCAAGAGCTTAATTCATCAGTGACACTCACCACTTGATGACAGCATTTGCAAATTATTTTAGAAGCCTTTCCACTTACTTTAAATGGAAGGGCTTTTATTATTTGCGTAAGGACGGAAAATTATTTTGACACAAAACTATAGTTAATTATTGATTAACTATAAAAGTTAATGAGTTATAATAGAAAATATGTATATGCTTGAATTGAACATTTCACTAAAGTAAAATAAACTAGGTAAATGAAAACAATCTGAAGGAGTCAGTATTTATGAATTTTAAAGAAATTAAAGAATTAATTGAAATTCTTGATCAATCTAGCTTGACTGAAATAAATATAGAAGATAAAGGGAATATAGTTAACTTAAAAAAAGAAAAAGAAACTGAGATTATCACACCTCAAGTTTCACAACAACCGATGCAACAGATTGCACCACAACAACCAGCTGTTTCAAATCAACTTGATACACAAAGTTCTGATGATACAAGTTCTTCCCAAGAAAATGACAATTTAAAAACAATCAATGCACCAATGGTTGGCACATTTTATAAATCACCTTCACCAGAGGAAAGTCCATATGTTCAAATAGGAGATTCTGTTTCAAACGAATCAACAGTATGTATTTTGGAAGCTATGAAACTATTTAATGAAATACAAGCAGAAGTCACAGGGGAAATTACTGAAATACTAGTAGAAGACGGTCAAATGGTAGAGTATGGCCAACCGTTATTTAAGGTGAAATAATGAATAAAATTTTAATTGCAAATAGAGGGGAAATTGCTGTAAGAATTATTCGAGCCTGTCACGATTTAGGTTTACAAACTGTGGCAATATATTCTGAAGGAGACAAAGACGCATTACATACTCAAATTGCTGATGAAGCATATTGTGTCGGTCCCACTCAATCTAAAGATTCTTACCTAAATATCCCTAATATTTTATCTATCGCGACTTCAACAGGATGTGATGGGGTTCACCCTGGATATGGTTTTCTAGCAGAAAACGGTGATTTTGCTGAACTTTGTGAAGCATGTCAACTTAAATTTATTGGCCCAAGTTATGAGTCCATAAAAAAAATGGGTATCAAAGATGTCGCTAAAGAAGAAATGAAACGCGCTGAGGTTCCTGTAGTTCCTGGAAGTGAAGGGTTAGTTAAAGATATTAAAGAAGCGAAGAAAATTGCAAAAGATATAGGATATCCAGTCATTATCAAAGCTACTGCAGGCGGTGGTGGCAAAGGTATACGTGTTGCACGTGATGAAAAAGAATTGGAAACTGGCTTCAAAATGACTCAACAAGAAGCAGAAACTGCTTTTGGTAACAATGGATTATATCTTGAAAAATTTATTGAAAACTTTAGACATATCGAAATACAAGTAATTGGAGACAGTTATGGTAATGTCATCCATCTAGGTGAGCGTGATTGTACCATACAAAGACGTATGCAAAAACTTGTAGAAGAAGCACCGTCACCAATCTTAAACGATGCTAAACGGCAAGAAATGGGTAATGCAGCAGTAAGAGCAGCAAAAGCTGTAAATTATGAAAACGCTGGAACAATTGAATTTATTTATGATTTGAACACGCATGAATTTTATTTTATGGAAATGAATACACGTATTCAGGTAGAACATCCAGTTACAGAAATGGTAACTGGTATTGATTTAGTAAAACTACAACTTAAAGTAGCGATGGGTGAAAAGTTACCATTCACACAAAAAGATATTGAAATCAAAGGACATGCAATTGAATTTAGAATTAACGCTGAAAATCCTTATAAAAACTTTATGCCTTCACCAGGTAAAATTACACAATATCTAGCACCGGGTGGTTTTGGCGTAAGAATTGAATCAGCATGTTATACTAATTATACAATCCCTCCATACTATGATTCTATGGTAGCAAAATTAATTGTTCATGAACCATCAAGAGATGAAGCGATTATGACAGGATTGAGAGCGTTAGGTGAATATTTAGTATTAGGCATTGACACTACAATTCCATTTCATATTCGCCTACTAAATAACGATATATTTAGAAGTGGTGAATTTAATACTAATTTCTTAGAAACTTATAACATAATGGATGAATAAACTAAATAGGAGGTTTGTGAAATGGTCAAAGTAACAGAATCATCACATTCCAATTTAGGAAAAATAGAAATTGCACCTGAGGTTTTGACTGTTATTGCAAGTATAGCAACCTCAGAAGTAAAAGGCTTAGAAGGTCACTTTAAAGAAATAAAGGACTTAAGTGTTGAGAAAGTTACAAAAAAACAATTGGCACGTGGTATTAAAGTAGATACTAAAGATGATGGTATTCATATTGATGTATATTGCTCATTTTCATATGATATTAATATCTCAGAAACAGCAAGAAAAATACAAAATGCCATATACAATTCAATATCTACGATGACAACGATCATACCAAGTCAAATTAATGTTCACATTACACATATCGTATCTACAAATTAAATATAGCACTTTGACTTTAATGCGGTCATAAAACTGAGTTCTATAATCAAGAGATTAACAAAATTCTATTTTATATTAGTCATAAAGCGTACAATGCTAAAAGGAGTTTATAATGAGTCGAAAAGAATCAAGAACACAAGCCTTTCAAACACTATTTCAATTAGAAATGAAAAATAGTGATTTAACGATTGATGAAGCAATTAGTTTTATTAAAGATGATAATCCTGATTTAGAGTTTGATTTTATTAATTGGCTAGTTACAGGCGTAAAAGATCATGAATCTGTATTAGATAATAAAATTGCACCACATTTAAAAGATTGGACAATAGATAGATTATTGAAATCTGACCGAATTATTTTAAGAATGTCAACTTATGAATTACTAAATAGCGAAACGCCACAAAAAGTAATTATCAATGAAGCGGTTGAATTAGCAAAACAATTCAGTGATGATGAACATTATAAGTTTATCAATGGTGTGTTGAGTAATATTGAGTAAAAGAGTGATATAATATGTCAGATTATTTAAGCGTTTCAGCTTTAACTAAATATATTAAATATAAATTTGATCAAGATCCGCACTTACAGACTGTCTTGCTTAAAGGTGAACTTTCTAACTTTAAAAAACATAGTAGCGGTCATCTCTATTTTAATGTTAAAGATAAAAATAGTGTCATCAGTGCAATGATGTTTAAAGGAAATGCTTCGAAAATTGACTTCGACCCTAAAGAGGGAGATGAAGTGTTGTTAGAAGCACGTGTTTCTGTATATGAAAGACGTGGTAATTATCAAATTTATGTTAATAAAATGCATATAGATGGTATTGGTAATTTATATCAAAAATTAGAACAGTTAAAAAAGAAATTAACTAAAGATGGTTATTTTGATCAAAACCATAAAAAGATTATTCCTAAGTTTCCTAAAAAAATCGCTGTGCTGACTGCAGGCACGGGTGCAGCGATTAGAGATATCCATACTACTATTAATAGTCGATATCCTTTAGTTGAACAAATACAAATCAACACTTTAGTACAAGGTGAGCAGGCTAAGTATGATATCATTGAAAAAATAAAACAAGCTGATGATTTAAATGTAGATACTATAATCATTGGTCGTGGTGGTGGTTCTATAGAAGATTTATGGAACTTCAACGAAGAAGATGTTGTCAAAGCGATTTATGCGTGTGAAACGCCAATCATATCAGCAGTAGGCCACGAAACAGACTTTACGCTTAGTGATTTTGTAGCAGATGCACGTGCTGCTACACCTACACAAGCAGCAGTGATGGCAACACCTGATCAATATGAATTGAGGCAATATATTCAACAACAAAAACTTTCTTTAACCAGGTTTATGAAACAACAGATTCAACATCAAAAGCAGTATTTAGAACACGTTGCTTCATATTACAAATTTAAAACACCAACCTTGTTATATGATCAACAGATTCAAAAACGGGATGACTTAGAGAAACAGCTTAATTTAGCTATTACTTTTAAAGTTAATCAACATAAGCAAAAGCTAGAGTTAATAAAACAAAGTTTCAACTTAAAACATTTCAAACAAAATATTCAAAGAGAACAAACAACTATCAATCAAAAACAAACTAATCTTGTAAAATTAATGAATCATCTTATTGTAAAACAAAGAAATAATTTAACTAATAAAATAGAGAATTTGAATAATCTTAGTCCAACCAATACAATGTTACGTGGTTATACGATTGTGAACAAACAAGATAAAATAGTTACTAGTACTAGCGATCTAGCTGAAAATGATAATATTGTATTAACGATGAAAGACGGTTCTGTTGATGCACAAGTTATGAAAGTAAGGTGTAATGATGACGAATAAATCACAAAGTTTTGAAGAAATGATGAAAGAATTAGAAAGTATAGTTCAAAAACTAGATAATGAAAATGTTTCTTTAGAAGAATCTTTAAACTTATACCAAAGAGGTATGACATTATCAGCAAATTGTGATGAAACATTGAAAAATGCTGAAAAAAAAGTTAATGAACTGATGTCTGAAGAAAATGTTGAAGGCGATGAAGAAACTGAAAAGGAAGAAAATCATGATGAATCATAAAATAGACAATTTAACTGACGAAATAAATGAATTATTACAAAATTCAATTCCGAATTCATCACTGAATACAGATTTAGAACATAGCATGAGATATTCGTTAGAAGCAGGCGGCAAAAGAATTAGACCTGTTTTACTTTTATTAACATTGGAAATGCTAGCATCGGATTATAAACTTGGTTACGCTTCAGCACTTGGATTAGAAATGGTACATACGTATTCTCTTATTCATGATGATTTGCCTGCAATGGATGATGATGATTATCGAAGAGGTAAATTGACAAATCATAAAGTCTACGGTGAATGGAAAGCAATACTAGCTGGTGATGCATTACTCACTAAAGCATTTGATATCATTGTTAACGACGACAAGCTGAAAGATAATACCAAAATAAAACTGATTAAACGCTTATCATCTGCAAGTGGACATTTAGGTATGGTAGGTGGTCAAACACTCGATATGCAAAGTGAAGGTGAAGGATCTGCGGTAGACCTAAATACTTTAGAACATATCCATCAAGCTAAGACAGGTGCTTTATTAAAATTTGCAGTAATGGCAGCTGTTGATATTGCCGAGGCTGAACTAAGTGTAGCTAATTTATTAGAAAAATTTAGTGAACATTTAGGATTAATGTTCCAAATAAAAGATGATTTATTAGATATTTATGGAGACGAAGCGAAACTAGGTAAATCTACAGGTAGTGATCTTGAAAATGATAAAAGTACTTACGTCTCATTATTAGGTCAAAACGGGGCAGAAGATAAGCTGAAATCACATACTGAATCTGCATATGCGTGTTTAGCTCGTTTACCTGAACAATATGACACAAGTAATCTAAAATATATCGTAGAATTATTCAATTATAGAGAATCATAATCAGACGTAGATTCTGTTTTTACAGATTTTATAAAATTTCTACCATTAAATTATGCTAAATCATGCTACTTTTCGTAGCGTGATTTTTTATTTATAAAAATTTATAATTTTATAAATAAATATTCATTTGTTACTAAAATGGTATCGGTATAAGTGATTCAAAATTTAATTATGGCTTATTTTTAATTCACTTCGAAAATAGACAGGCAGTATACACAACAGTCAATAAAAGTATTTCTGTTAAATTAACTTTAGTAGTAGTATCATTGTCCATGTGTTAAAATCATTGTATAAATATTCGTTTACAGAGGTGCTATACATGGCAAAAAAATCAGTAAGACATATTAAAATAAGAGAAATTATATCTAATGAAAAAATTGAAACCCAAGATGAACTGGTAAAGCGTTTAAATGAATATGAGTTAAATGTTACCCAAGCAACTGTTTCTCGCGACATTAAAGAATTACAGTTAATAAAGGTCCCTACACCTTCTGGTCAATATGTTTATAGTTTACCTAATGACAGAAAATATCATCCTTTAGAAAAACTTGGTCGTTATTTAATGGATTCATTTGTAAATATTGATGGTACTGGAAACCTTTTAGTACTTAAGACCTTACCTGGTAACGCTCAATCAATTGGGGCAATTTTAGATCAAATAGACTGGGATGAAGTGTTGGGCACAATTTGTGGTGATGATACATGTTTAATTATATGCAGAGATGAATCAGCCAGCGAAAAAATTAAAACACGTATCTTTAATTTATTATAAGTATAAGGAAGTGATTATAAATGCTACAAACCTTATCAATTAAACAATTCGCTATTATAGATGAATTAGAAGTAAACTTTGGTGATGGCTTAACTGTTTTGAGTGGCGAAACTGGTGCTGGTAAATCAATTATTATAGACGCGATTGGTCAGTTAATTGGTATGCGTGCTTCATCAAACTATGTGAGACATGGTGAAAAAAAAGCTGTTATTGAAGGAATTTTTGATATAGATAATAGTAAAGAAGCCATTTCAATACTTCATGATTTATCTATCGATATCGATGAAGACTTTTTATTAGTAAAAAGGGAAATATTTAGCTCAGGTAAGAGTATTTGTAGAGTTAATAATCAAACAGTTACTTTACAAGATTTGAGAAAAATAATGCAAGAATTATTAGATATACATGGGCAACATGAAACACAAACATTATTAAAGCAAAAATATCATTTACATTTATTAGATAATTATGCCGAAAATACATATAAATCACTGCTTGAATCGTATGTTGATACTTTTGATAAATACAGCGCTAAGAAAAAAGAATTAGCAGATTTAGAGTCAGCCGATCAAGCGTTATTACAACGGTTAGACTTGTTAAAATTTCAATATGAAGAATTACAAGAAGCGAATCTTATTGAAAACGAAGTCCCTCAACTTGAGAGCGATATCAAACGTATTCAAAATTCAGAAAGTCTCAGTTTAGCCTTAAACAATGCACACGTCACGTTGACAGATGAGCATGCCATTACAGATCGTTTATACGAATTGAGTAATCAGTTACAATCAATTAGTGAAATTTTACCTGATAAATATGATGAACTAAAAGAAGATGTCGACCAATTTTATTACACGCTTGAGGATGCTAAACATCAATTGTACGATGATTTAACGAATACAGAATTTGATGAACAATATTTAAATGAATTAGAATCTAGAATGAATTTATTAAATAGTTTAAAACGTAAATATGGTAAAGATGTTAATGAACTAATTATGTATCAAGATAAAATGGCTGACGAAATTAATAAGATTGAAAATTATGAAGAAAGTACTGCTCAATTACGTCAAGAAATCGATGATTTATATAAAAATGTTATGGAATTAGGAGAAAAGTTATCGCAAGAAAGAAGAAATGTTGCACAAACATTGCGTAATCACATTGTAGATGAAATTCAAAACCTTCAGATGAATGATGCTAATTTAGAAATTTCATTTAAACCTTTAGATAAACCGAACCGAGAAGGAATAGAATTTGTGGAATTTTTAATCAGTCCAAATAAAGGCGAACCCTTAAAGAGCTTAAATAAAATTGCTTCTGGAGGAGAATTATCAAGAATTATGTTAGCGCTAAAAACTATCTTTGTAAAAACAAGAGGCCAGACAGCAATTTTATTTGATGAAGTAGATTCTGGTGTATCTGGTAAAGCTGCTCAAAAGATGGCAGAGAAAATGAAAGGATTGGCTGAACACATACAAGTGATATGTATATCACATCTACCACAAGTTGCGTCCATGAGTGACCACCATTTATTTATTAGTAAAAATTCTAATGATGAACGAACAACAACACAAGTTAAAGAATTGACTGGAGAAGAACGTATTGATGAAGTAGCAAGAATGATTTCTGGTGCTACTGTGACAGAATTAACCAGACAAAATGCGAAAGAAATGATAGAGCAGAACCACAATTTAAAATAAAAATCTATATTCACTATTGTTAATACAAGTGCTAGCTGGGTTAGATAAATAATCAGTGAAGGATGTTGATTTTATGCGATTCCAACATTTAGTTGAACCATGTGAAACAATGAATGGAAATGTAGCCGTTTTATATGCAAATGACGAAAAAATGATATCAGTACTAGTTAAGGCTTTAAAATTAACTAACATAGATATTTTTATTTATGATACCCAAGACACTACGGAAATCATTCGTTCTTTTGATTTAGAACCTCAAATCTTAAACAGGATTCATGTGCTAACATTTTCAAGTGATTATCAATTACTTAAGCAATGCGCAGACGATTTATCGCAGGGTAAAGTAACTGTTTTAATGAAAGGAAAAATGAAAGCCACATCAATGATTTCTTTTATTTTAAGCAATAAAAATTTTATAGACCAATATGGATTTTTAAACCATGTCGCGTGTTTTAGTATACCTAATTACCATAAAACTTTAATGATTAGTGATGTAGCATATAATGTGGCACCATCGATAGAAGAAAAAAAGCAAATCATTAAAAATTTAACTACCCTTAGTAATACATTAGGTTACGATAAATTTAATATTGGATTATTATCTTCAGTCGAATATGCGTCTAAAAAGATACCATCATCTATTGATGCTGAAAAATTGAAAAATATTTTCAATCGAACTTCGGATGTATATGTAAAAGTAGATGGACCAATTCTATTTGATTATGCAATCAGTAAAAAAAGAGCGATTGAAAAAAATTACACATCAAATATTGCTGGTGATGTAGATGCACTTATCGTTTCAAATATAGATGTTGGGAGCGCTTTATTAAAATCTTTAACTCATTTTGGAAATGCTTCTGTTTCCAGTTTGTTACTCGGCGCAAAATTCCCAATTGTCTTCACGTCAAGGGCAGAAAGTAAGCAAAATAAGTTAAACTCCTTATTACTTGCTTTGAAAACACAAAATAAATTTAACCACTAAATAAATTTGAATTTTTACACTATTATTTAGGTTATTAATTTTATAATACTGAATTTTGATGTAAGATAGTAAAGGATATCAATTAATAGAAAATTTAATTGCTGTTGCACTTGTTTATGTAAAGTAAGTAACGATTTTCTATATAAGACTTATTGTAATAATAGTATCTATTCATATTTCATTATTTAAACATTTTACTGAAAGTATTCGTTTTTAAAAATTGGTGAAATGGAGTTATTTTAGTAAATTTCAAAACTTGTATTGAAATCACTTTTAAAATTCAAAGGTGATTTTATTCGTATGTTTAAATTAATTAACATTAAACAATTCAGTTTGTTAAATACTTTAAACTTGCTATACAATTCTTTTATCAATGTTCTTTCAAATAAATATTAAACTGTAAACTATAGATTGAATTTTAAATACTATACGAATTTAATGTTTAAATATGATTTTTGACATAATACTAAGATTGCAGTTAGGAGCAAAAATATGGCAGATGAAAAATATGATCTAGTAATTTTAGGTGGAGGAACAGCTGGGTATGTATCAGCAATAAGAGCATCTCAATTAGGTAAAAAAGTTGCGCTTGTAGAAAAGTCACTTTTAGGAGGTACTTGCCTACATAAAGGATGTATACCAACAAAAGCGCTCTTAAAATCCGCTGAAGTATTAAGAACAGTTACAAATTCAAGTGAATTTGGTGTAGATATTGATGCATTTAAGTTAAATTTTTCAAGAATGCAAACGCGTAAAAATGAAGTAGTCCAACAAATGTTTAACGGTGTTGAACAACTTATGAAACATAATAAAATAGATGTGTTTAATGGTATCGGACGAATATTAGGTCCATCTATTTTCTCACCTCAAAGTGGCACTATTTCAGTAGAATATGATGATGGTGAATCAGAATTAATTCCAAATAATAATGTATTAATTTGTACAGGATCATCTCCAATGCCCTTGCCTTTTTTATCTTTTGATGGCAACACTGTGTTATCTAGTGATGATATTTTGAAGTTAGATAAATTACCGCAAACACTTGCTATCATAGGAGGCGGAGTAATTGGTTTAGAATTTGCATCTTTAATGGTGGACTTAGGTGTAGAAGTTTCTGTTATCGAAGCAGGACCACGTATTTTGCCTACTGAAAGTAAATCAATAGCAAAAGCGTTGCAAAATGATTTAGAACAACGTGGCGTTAATTTTTATGTAGATGTCCAACTATCTGAAGAACATGTTTCTACTAAAGATAACAGTATTGAAATTCAAATCGAGGAAGAATTATTCGTTTTTGATAAATTATTAGTAGCCATAGGTCGTAAACCAAATACAACAGATATTGGATTAAACAACACAAAAATAAAACTGACGGATAAAGACCATATAGTCGTAAATGAATATCAACAAACAGAAGACAAACATATCTATGCTGCTGGAGATTGTATAGGTAAATTACAACTCGCACATGTTGGATCTAAAGAAGGCATAACAGCCATTGAGCATATGTTTGATGCTACACCAATCTCAGTAGACTATAATAAAATGCCAAAATGTGTCTATACACAACCAGAAGTTGCAAGTATTGGTCAAAATAAAGAATTAGCGAATGAGGAAGGATTCAAAACAAAAACATTTAAAGTTCCATTTAAGGCAATTGGAAAAGCAGTCATTGAAAATACAAAAAATTTGAATGGTTTTTGTGAAATTGTAATTGATCAAGAAAACGATAACGTCCTAGGTATAAATATGATTGGCCCCCACGTAACTGAGCTCATTAATGAATTATCATTATTTCAATTTATGAATGGTTCAACATTGGAATTAGGGTTAACTACACATGCACATCCGTCACTTTCAGAAGTGCTGATGGAATTAGGATTAAAAGTCGAAAATAGATCGATTCACGTTTAATTAAGGAGGATACAAAATGTTTGATTATAAATCAGTAGGTCTTGATACTTCTGAATTAAAATCTATGTATAAATGGATGGATTTAGGCCGAAAAATTGATGAGCGCATGTGGCTACTTAATCGTGCAGGTAAAATACCTTTTGTAATAAGCTGTCAGGGACAAGAAGCTACACAAATAGGTATGGCATTCGCAATGCAAGAAGGGGATATTTCATCACCTTATTATAGAGATCTTGCACTTGTTACATATTTAGGTATGACGCCACTTGATTCAATGTTAGCTGCTTTTGGTAAACGTGATGATATCAGTTCTGGCGGCAAACAAATGCCATCTCATTTTAGTAAAAAAGAAAAAGGAATTCTATCTCAAGGTTCACCAGTTGCTACACAAATATTACATGCAGTTGGTGCTGCACTAGCTTTAAAAATGGACAGTAAACAAAATATTGCAATAACTACTGTAGGTGAAGGAAGTTCTAACCAAGGAGATTTCCATGAAGGTTTAAACTTCGCTGGTGTACATAAATTACCTTTTATTTGCGTTATAGAAAATAATAAATATGCTATTTCTGTACCTGACTCATTGCAATATGGTGCTGAAAAATTATCTGATCGTGCTATTGGATATGGTATACATGGTGAACAAGTAGATGGCAATGATCCTATTGCAGTATATAAAGTTATGAAAGAGGCTCGTGAGCGTGCATTGAGTGGCGAAGGTTCAACTTTAATTGAAGCGATGTGTACACGTTTGACTGCGCATTCTTCTGATGATGATGATAAATATCGTTCACAAGAAGAACGTGAAGGATTAAAATCATTGGATTGTAATCAAAAATTCAAATCTTTCTTATTAGAAGAAGGAATTATTGATGAACAGTGGTTGGATGAAATAGAAAAAGAACATAAAGAAATTGTTAATCAAGCTACAAAAGAAGCTGAAAAAGCACCTTATCCATCACCAGAAGAAACTTACACACATGTCTACGAAGAAGGGAGCTTAAATAATGGCTAAATTATCTTATTTAGAAGCGATTCATCAAGGTCTAGACCAAGCAATGGAAAAAGACAATGATGTTTTTGTATTGGGTGAAGATGTAGGTAAAAAAGGTGGCGTCTTTGGTGTTACTCTAGGATTACAACAAAAATATGGGGAAGCACGTGTGTTAGACACGCCATTAGCTGAATCTAACATTGTGGGAACTGGTATAGGAGCAGCAATGATGGGTAAAAGACCAGTGGCAGAAATACAATTTGCAGAATACATTTTACCTGCTACCAACCAAATTATGAGTGAAGCTGCTAAGATGAGATATCGCTCAAATAATGATTGGCACTGTCCATTAACCATTCGTTCTCCATTTGGCGGTGGAATTCATGGCGCTTTATACCATTCTCAAAGTGTAGAATCTATTTTTGCATCAACACCTGGTCTAACAATAGTCATACCTTCTTCACCTTATGATGCAAAGGGGCTATTACTTGCTTCAATCGAATCTAATGACCCAGTCCTATACTTTGAACATAAAAAAGCATATCGTTTATTAAAAGAAGAAGTACCTGAGTCATATTATACGGTGCCAATTGGTAAAGCTGATGTAAAACGTGAAGGAGATGACATTACAGTATTTACCTATGGCTTATGTGTCAATTATTGTATACAAGCTGCTGATATGTTAATGGAAGAAGGCATCAATGTTGAAGTTGTAGATTTACGTACCGTGTATCCATTAGATAAAGATACAATTATTGAACGCGCGAAACAAACAGGTAAAATATTATTAGTTACTGAGGATAATTTAGAAGGAAGTATTATTTCTGAAGTAGCCGCTATTATTTCAGAAAACTGTTTATTTGACCTTGATGCACCGATTATGAGACTTGCCGGGCCAGATGTTCCATCAATGCCATTTGCACCGACGCTTGAAGATGAGTTTATGATAAATCCAGAAAAAATAAAAAACAAAATGCGTGAACTCGCAGAATTTTAAGGAGGCACAACCATGGAAATTAAAATGCCTAAACTCGGTGAAAGTGTACATGAAGGAACAATTGAACAATGGCTTGTTTCAGTAGGCGATAAAATAGAAGAATATGACCCACTTTGTGAAGTCATAACTGATAAAGTTACAGCAGAAGTGCCATCATCATTTGCAGGTACAATCCGTGAAATTATTGTGGAGGAAGGTACAACAGTTGAAGTAGGTGAAGTAATTTGTTACTTAGATACTGAAGAAGATGTATCAGATGAAAATACCGATAACGGTGCTACAAATGACCAACCTGAAGATGTAAAAGAAACATCACAAACTCAAGAGAGTAACTCAAATGTAAACAATAGCGAAAACGCTGCAGCTGATCAGCGCCCTCAAAATAATGGACGTTTTTCACCTGTAGTATTTAAACTAGCGTCTGAACATCAAATTGACCTTTCACAAGTTAAAGGAACTGGCTTTGAAGGAAGAGTAACTAAAAAGGACATAGAGAAAGCAATCAAAGAAGGTACCCATAAATTAGGTTCAGAAATCATCGCGCCTAAAGACTCACCTAAAGTCAATAAGCAAGTGCAATATAATGAACCCTCTCCGGGTTCAGCAATACCAGTAAATGGCGTTCGTAAGCAAATTGCTGAAAATATGGTCAACAGTGTTAATGAAATCCCACATGCTTGGATGATGGTAGAGGCAGATGCTACAAATCTAGTTAAAACAAGAAATTATCATAAAAATAGTTTTAAAGAAAATGAAGGTTATAACCTTACTTATTTTGCATTCTTTGTAAAAGCAGTAGCAGAAGGCTTAAAAGCATATCCTTTACTAAATAGCAGCTGGCAAAATTCTGAAATAGTAATGCATAAAGATGTTAATATTTCAATTGCAGTAGCTGATGAAGAGAAATTATATGTTCCAGTAATCAAAAATGCTGATGAAAAATCTTTAAAAGGCATTGCTAGAGAAATTAATGATTTAGCTCAAAAAGCACGTAATAAAAAATTAAGATCTGAAGATATGCAAGGTGGTACTTTTACAGTCAATAATACTGGTACATTTGGTTCAGTATCATCTATGGGAATTATCAATCACCCTGAAGCAGCAATACTTCAAATTGAATCTATTATCAAAAAACCTGTCGTTATTGATGATATGATTGCAATTAGACATATGGTTAATTTATGTATTTCTATCGACCATCGTATATTAGATGGCTTGCAAGCAGGTAGATTTATGAATTTCGTCAAAACGAGAATCGAGCAATATTCTATAGAAAACACAAGCATTTATTAGTTTTGTAATATCGGTAAATACTATTAAATGTGATAAATAGTAAGTTAGAAATCAAATTTCATTATTTTGATTTCTAACTTTTTTATTTTAAAAACTTTATTACTGAAGGTTCCATGATGAACGAACTTGTTGTCAGATTAAACACACATGTTGAACTATTGTCTATATATTAGTAAAATGAAATTAATAAATTGATAACGAAAGGTGATTTGAATATGGATTTAAATTTTGATTTATATATGAATGATGTAGTAAGCCAAGCAAGAAATGAAATCGAAGAAGCAGGTTATGAACAATTAACGACAGCTGATGAAGTTGATAAAGTCTTAAATCAAGAAGGCACATCACTAGTAATGGTTAACTCAGTTTGTGGTTGTGCCGGTGGTATTGCTAGACCAGCAGCTACGCATGCATTACATTATGATAAATTACCAGACAGACTTGTAACAGTGTTTGCTGGACAAGATAAAGAAGCAACTCAACAAGCAAGAGATTATTTTAAAGGATATGCACCATCAAGCCCATCATTTGCATTAATAAAAAATGGTGAAATCACACAAATGATAGAACGCCATCAAATCGAAGGCCACGATGTGATGGATGTTATTAATCAATTACAAAATTTATTTGATACTTATTGTGATGAAAGATAGAGGTTAACATCGATGATGCGATTAAATCCATATCGAATCGGATTTAGAACAATTAAAACTGCTGTAGGTATGGCACTAGGAATTATCATTGCTAAATTAATGGGGTTAGATAATTTTGCTTCTAGTGCCATTTTAGTGGTGCTTTGTATTAAACATACAAAAGTGCATTCACTACAAGCGATAATATCTAGATTTGTCTCTTGTATATTAATCCTTGTGATTGGCTCAATAGCTTTCAGTTATTTTGGTCAAAGTGCGATTATTTTAGGTGTGATCGTACTTTTATTTATACCGCTCACTGTTGTTTTTAAAGTACAAGAGGGAGTAGTTACAAGTTGTGTTATTTTGCTGCATGTATTTAATGCTAAAGTCATTGACATACACTTGTTTATCAATGAAATTTTATTGTTAATCGTTGGTCTTGGTATTGCATTTTTAATGAATTTAATCATGCCTAGTTTAGACTTTAAACTAAAACAATATAAAGAGGAAATAGAAAATCAATTCACAAAAATCTTTGAAACATTCAGTACTACTTGCAAAGCACCTAACCCTTCTTTAGATATGTCCTTCAATCAATTACAACTTACGATACAAAAAGCAAAATCAATTGCATTTAGAGATGTTAAAAATCATTTTGTACGTAATGAAAATTCTTACTATCATTATTTTGATATGAGAGAAGCACAGTTAGAATTATTAGAAAGAATGTCTAAAATGATACAAAACATTGAAACAAAAGACACGTTATTAGATAAAATCAGTAGTTTGTTTTTAGAGGTAGCTCAAAACGTAAATAGTAATGATTATACTGCTTTACGCTTGCATTCTCTTTATGAAATCAAATTAGAGTTAGATCAATTAGAGTTACCAAACTCACATGCTTCTTTCAGAACTAGAGCAAGCATTAAACAATTACTCAATGAATTAGAAGAATATTTAGAAGTTAAATCACAATTCGGATCCTTAAAATTACATAAAGATACAAAATCAACAATTTTTTCATAATACGAATAAATAATAATCACCTTGACCTAGGTAAAAGAAATGGCGCACTCACTTTCTTTTACCTAGGTCATTTTAATGTAAAAAAGCACAAAAAATGTACCATAAAGCAATATAATTTACACCGCTAAATGATACATGACACAATTTTAATTAATATTTATTTTCATTTTTTAATTTGTTAAAGGAACTATACTCGTCAAGATTAATGCAAGTACGACTGCTATCAACATAACTACAATTATAAATCTAAGCACTTTATTGTTATTCAAACTTAATTCCTCCAAAATATATCAAATGCGTTTTAAAAAGCAATATTGTACTGTGACTCATCCACAATATTTCAAGTCACTACTATTTTATCAATGTATATTATAACATAACTAGACGAATACGTATAAACATATTTGTTTTGCTAAGCTTTAAACTTATGTAAACTAAAATAAATTGTGATTATAGAAAAGGGGATTTATATGATAAATAAACAACGTCTATTAGAGACATTTTTAGAACTCGTTCAAATTGATTCTGAAAGTGGCAATGAACAGGATATCCAATACCATCTTAAAAAAATAATGGAACAGCAAAATATAGATATCTATGAAGATAAAGCCAGTATTCAAAATGATACTTTAGGTGCGAATAATTTAATTTGCACCTTAAAGGCAACGCCCAATTATGAACATCTTGAAAAAATATATTTCACAAGTCATATGGATACAGTTGTACCAGGTCAAAAAATCACACCAACTGTAAAAGATGATGGATACATATACTCAGATGGAACTACGATTTTAGGTGCAGATGATAAGGCTGGCTTAGCAGCTATTATAGAATTTATCCATGTTATTAATGAACAACATTTGCCTCATGGTCAAATTCAATTTATTTTGACTGTTGGTGAAGAAATTGGCTTAGAGGGGGCGAAAGCAATAGATAAAACTTTACTAGATGCGAGTTATGGGTTTGCAATTGATGCAAGTGTTCCAGTTGGCACAACTGTAGTTGGTGCGCCAACTCAAATGAAACTGAATGCGACTATATTTGGAAAAACAGCGCACGCCAGTACACCTAACCATGGTATAAGCGCAATCAATGTAGCTGCAAAGGCAATTAGTGAAATGAACTTAGGTCGAATAGATGACTATACCACTGCAAATATTGGTCGTTTTGAAGGTGGTTCTGCTACCAATATTGTGGCAGAAAAAGTAACATTAAATGCAGAAGCACGTTCACATTCAGAAGAAAGTATCGTCAGACAAGTCAATCATATGAAATCTGTTTTTGAAACAACAGCAAAAAGGTATCATTGTCATGCCGAAGTAGAAATCATCAAAAGTTATCCAGGATTTAAAATTTCTGATGATGCAGCGGTAACTTCTATAGCAAAATCTAGCGCTTTAGCTTTAGGTTTAGAAGCAAATACTGTCATTGCTGGTGGTGGATCAGATGGTAATATAATAAATCAACTTGGAATACCTACAGTCATTTTAGGTGTAGGTTATGAAAACATTCACACTACAGAAGAAAGAATTTCAATTGAATCTTTAAATCAGTTAGCTAGTCAACTTTTAAGTATTAACGACGTGCTTATTAAACAATCTATAAACTGATTAAGTGAATATAAAGATACCTTTGTGATACAATATACTAGAAAACTTTAATAAGAGAGGTTAGTTAAATGACACAACAAATAGGTGTAGTAGGTTTAGCCGTAATGGGTAAAAACCTTGCTTGGAATATTGAATCACGTGGATACAGCGTATCAGTTTTTAACCGTTCTTCAGAAAAAACAGATGAAATGGTAAAAGAATCTGAAGGAAAAAACATACATCCAACATATTCAATGGAAGAATTTGTAAATTCCTTAGAAAAACCCCGTAAAATACTACTAATGGTAAAAGCAGGAACAGCTACAGATGCAACAATTGATACGCTTTTACCATTATTAGATGATGATGATATTTTAATTGATGGTGGAAATACTAATTATCAAGATACAATCAGACGAAACAAAGCACTCGCTGAAAGTGGTGTTAATTTCATTGGTATGGGTGTATCTGGTGGTGAAGTTGGTGCATTAACAGGACCTTCACTTATGCCTGGTGGACAAGAAGCAGCTTTTAATAAAGTGAGTCATATATTAGAAGCTATATCAGCAAAAGCAAAAGACGGCGCACCATGTGTAGCCTATATCGGACCAAATGGTGCCGGACATTACGTTAAAATGGTCCATAATGGTATAGAATATGCTGACATGCAGTTAATTGCAGAAAGTTATGCAATGATGAAAGACTTACTAGGTATGTCACATGAAGATATCGCTCAAACATTTAAGGATTGGAATGCTGGGGAATTATCAAGTTATTTAATAGAAATAACTGGTGATATTTTCAATAAATTAGATGATGAAACAAATGGACCATTAGTTGAACAAATACTAGATACAGCCGGCCAAAAAGGTACTGGTAAATGGACATCTATCAATGCTTTAGAACTAGGAATACCTTTAACAATAATCACTGAATCTGTATTTGCTCGTTTTATTTCTTCAATTAAAGAAGAACGTGTAAATGCTTCTAAACAATTAAATGGACCTAGTGCTAAATTTGAGGGTGATAAAGAAGCATTCCTTGAAAAAATCCGCAAAGCACTTTATATGAGTAAAATCTGTTCTTACGCGCAAGGTTTTGCTCAAATGAGAAAAGCTAGTGAAGACCATGCATGGAATCTTCAATTAGGTGAGCTTGCTATGATCTGGCGTGAAGGTTGTATAATCCGTGCGCAATTCTTACAAAAAATTAAAGAAGCGTATGATAATGATAGTGAATTACAAAACTTACTATTAGATCCTTATTTCAAAGACATCGTTACAAATTATCAAGATGCTTTACGTGACGTTGTAGCAACAGGCGTACAAAATGGCGTACCAACACCTGGTTTTTCTGCAAGTATTAACTATTATGACAGTTATCGTTCAGAAAATTTACCAGCTAACTTAATCCAAGCACAACGCGATTATTTTGGTGCACACACATATGAGCGTAAAGACCGTTCTGGTATTTTCCATACACAGTGGATTGATGAATAATTTAGATGTTTTATAACATTCATGTTCTAATATAATTATCTCAGATGGAACTGAAAAATTACCAAAAACATAAGTAATTCTAGCTAAAGAGTGTTAATTTTCATTAAAATTAACGATGGATTGACCTCAATTAGTGAAGATCATAATAAAAACACTTTCGCTAAATTCATAATATAAAATGAATTTATACGGAAGTGTTTTTTCTATAAATAAAATTACTTATTCAATCGAATTTAAAAATAAAGTTATTGTTTAGCTGATTTTTAAAAATGAAATCTATATGTATAAACTAAATATCTTTTTTATATCATACCTGTTTCATTTGGAAGCGATTACGCTAAACTTTTGACTTTTATACATACATTAATTAACCTAATAATATATGTAATTAATTCTTTTATATTTAATATTGTATTAACCTATAACAATGAAATATTCGCTACTGCTTGTCATGCAAATATTTTATGACAATACAACTCATAGGTAACACTTCAAATATTAATAATGAACGGATTTAACGAATTCAATACTTTTGAAGGGGGATTTATATGAACAGGGAATGGTGGAAAGAAGCAATCGCTTACCAGGTTTATCCAAGAAGCTTTAATGATACAAATAACGATGGTATCGGAGATTTAAAAGGTGTGATAGAAAAATTAGATTACTTAGATGATTTAGGCATCGATGTTATTTGGCTTAGCCCAATGTATAAATCTCCAAATGATGATAATGGTTATGACATTAGCGACTATAAAGATATTATGGATGAGTTTGGTACTATGGAAGATTTTGATCAATTACTATATGAAGTACATCAAAGAGATATGAAATTAATATTAGATTTAGTCGTAAACCATACATCAGATGAACATCAGTGGTTTATAGAATCAAAATCAAGTAAAGATAATCCTAAACGTGACTGGTATATCTGGAGAGATCCGAAACCAGATGGTTCAGAGCCAAATAATTGGGAAAGTATATTTAATGGATCTACATGGGAATTTGATGAACATACAGGTCAATATTATTTTCATTTATTCAGTAAAAAACAACCAGATTTAAACTGGGAAAATAAAGAAGTAAGAAATGCTATTTTTGAAATGATGAATTGGTGGTTTAATAAAGGTATAGATGGTTTTAGAGTAGATGCAATAACACATATTAAAAAAACATTTGAAGCTGGTGACTTAAAACTACCAGAAGGAAAAGATTATGCGCCAGCATTTGAAGTGGATATGAATCAACCTGGCATACAAACTTGGTTACAAGAAATGAAGGATAAATCTTTAAATCATTATGATATTATGACTGTAGGGGAAGCAAACGGCGTCAGTCCAGATAATGCTGAACCATGGGTAGGTGAGTCAACTGGTAAGTTCAATATGATTTTTCAATTCGAACATTTAAGTTTATGGAATTCAGGTGATGTTAAATTTGATGTCAATGCCTATAAAAATGTGTTAAATGAATGGCAAAAAAAACTTGAAAATGTTGGTTGGAATGCATTATTTATTGAAAATCATGATCAGCCAAGACGTGTATCAACTTGGGGAGATGATTCGCATTATTGGTTTGAATCTGCTACAAGTCATGCAGTCGTTTATTTTTTACAACAAGGTACACCCTTTATCTATCAAGGGCAAGAAATTGGTATGACCAATTATCCATTTGATGATATTACAACTTTTAATGATGTTGCAGTAGTCAATGAATACCAAATTGTCAAACAGCAGGGTGGCGACGTATCCAAACTTTTAGATAAACATAAAAAAGAAAATAGAGATAATTCACGAACGCCTATGCAGTGGAATAATTCTAACTTTGCAGGATTTTCAGACGTAGCGCCTTGGTTCCCTGTAAATCCAAACTATAAAACGATTAATGTTGCACAACAACAACAAGACCCAAATTCAATATTAAATTTCTATAAAGCTTTAATAAAATTAAAAAAATCTCAAGATATTTTTACATATGGAACGTTTAATCTAGTTGATTCAGAAAATAGTCAAGTATTTGCATATACACGAGAATTAGATGGTCAAAGTGTACTAATTGTTGGTAATTTAACAAATCAAGAAGCTAAATTATACTTTGATATGAACGTGATAGAAGAAAATATCTTACTACACAACTATAAAAACAATACTATTGATTTTGAAAATATCCAACCATACGAAGCATTTGTAATTAAATTATAAAACATTTTCGATTTACCACATTAAATAGTATTACAAACGCAAAAATAGCGAGTAAGCAACTCAATTAACAATAAGTTTGCTTACTCGCTTTTTGTTATTTAAGCATTTTTGTGTATTGTTATTCAAGTATGTCATATTGCTCTTGATCAACAGGCATCCATAATTGAACTTTAGTGAATGGATCATCGAATGAAATATCAAATGGATAAACTTCAACGTACAAACTATTATGTTCATAGGGTAAAGTCATCTGCAGGCTAGTCTCAATATAATACCAAGCTTCATTGACGACATAATCCATCTCACCTTGCAAATTAAATTTAGCATATTGTCTTTCAGGTAAGTAACGACTTTCTAGATGAGCTGGGTATCTTTCACTTGGCACGCCAACAAAAATTTCCATACCATGATCAAGTGGACAATTAACCACAAATAGCTCATGTGGACTCGTATCATTATATCGTTGTAATTCCTTAACTTTATCGTCAATTAATAAATCTTCTAAAAAATCAGGCACTTTAAATGGGTTGTCAATCTCGTCTGAATTCAAAAATTTAGCATAACCCACTAAAGATAAGCCTTGTGTATCTTCTAAACGATACGTATAAGGCGCACGTTCTGTAGTAGTAAGTTTAATATAAAGTCTTGGTTGCATTTTTAAATCGTCTCGTTTTGTATTGACTTGAATAGGAGAAACACCATGAAAATCACTAAAATCATTAGCAAAATCATTAGCATCTTTATAGCTATACTTTTTTGCAACATCTACCAAGCGAGCTGAACCACTTAAAATGTCTTGAGCAGCTAAAGTCAATCTTCTTGACCTTGCATATTCTGTTGGCGATTGACCTACAATCATTTTAAATGATTGATCAATATGAAATGGTGAAAGACCAACGTAATCACTAAGTGCTTGCAAATGTAAAGGTTCTAGCAAATGATCTTCAATATATACAATTGCCTGTTGGATTTGCTTGATAACGTCCAAAACTTTCACTCCTAAATTATAACTAAATACAATTAAATATGTACCTCGTTACTTTTCTATACACTATGTTATGAATCATTGTTGATTAGTTCTATTTTACATCATTTTTATATGACTTACATCTCAAAAATATTAAATAGGGTAAAATGTAAACAATCTAAAATTGTATATTCATAGTTTAATCAATAGTCTAAATCATAACACAAATAGGGTATAATAAAAAAGCAACAACACAAGCATAAATAGAAACTTGTATCATTGCCTTATTTTTAATTAGTTACATATTAACTAATGAATATCGTCCCACCAATGGAAACCATCTCTACTTAATAGTAAATCACTTGCTAATGGACCATTTGTTCCAGCTGTATAATTAGGGAATTCAGGTTCATTTTGGTTCCATTCTTCTTGAATTGCATCAACGAATTTCCAAGTTGATTTTAATTCTTCCCAATGTGTAAAGTTAGTTGCATCTCCATTTAAACAGTCAAATAATAAATTTTCATAAGCATCAACCGTATTCATTTTATCTTGCGCGCTCATTGCGTACGATAGTTGCACTGGCTCAGTTTCAATGCCTTGTACATTCTTTTTAGCATTTAAGTGTAAGGAGACACCCTCATTTGGTTGTATGTTAATAACTAGGAGGTTGGAATCTAATTTTTTATCTGTTTTATAGTATAGGTTCATAGGGACTTCTTTGAATTCGACAACTACTTGAATCGTTTTACTTTTCATTCGTTTACCAGTTCTTATATAGAACGGTACACCAGCCCATCTAAAATTATCAATCGTTAGTTTACCTGAAACAAAAGTTGGTGTGGTAGAATTTTCTGCTACACGATCTTCATCTCTATAACGTTTTACTTGCTGACCTTCAATGACACCTTCATCATATTGACCACGAACAAAATTTTGCCGAACTTCTTCTGGTTCTAATTTACGTAAAGATTTTAAAGCTTTAACTTTTTCTGCTCTGATATCTTCACTATTTAAACTAATAGGTGCTTCCATTGCGAGTAAGGCAACCATTTGTAACATATGGTTTTGAACCATATCTTTTAATGCGCCGCTAGATTCGTAGTAGCCACCTCTGTCTTCAACACCAAGCACTTCCGATGAAGTAACTTGAATGTTAGAAATGTATTTGTTATTCCACAATGGTTCGAACATTGCGTTGGCAAAACGTAATACCTCAATATTTTGAACCATATCTTTGCCTAGATAATGATCGATACGGTATATTTCTTCTTCTTTAAATGAACGACGTAATTGTTCATTTAATTTTTCGGCAGATTCTAAATCTGAGCCGAATGGTTTTTCAATTACTAGGCGTTTAAAACCTGTTGTATCTGTTAATCCAGAAGATTTTAAATAGTCAGATATAACACCAAAGAAATTTGGAGCCATAGCTAAATAAAAGAGTCTATTACCTTGCAATTGGAAATCATGATCTAATTTATTACTGAATTCTAATAGTGATTGATAACTCGCTTCATCACTTACATCGTGTTTATGATAAAATACGTGTTCCATAAATTTATCTAAGTGTTTAGTATCTTTAACGTGTTCTTGAATTGACGACTTCACTTGACTACGGAAATCATCGTTTGTTAAATCTCTTCTACCAATTCCAACGATTGCAATGTGCTCATTCAAATTTTCTTGTTGGTATAAATGGAATAATGATGGAAATAATTTTCTGTGACTAAGATCACCAGTTGCTCCAAAAATAGTAATTAAGCATGGGATATCTTTATTTCTAGTATTCAAGATCAAAACCTCAATTCTTTATTAAATCTGTATTTATTATAGACCAATATACCAGTATCTTCCCACAATTTTGCTTGTAATATCATATTTTATTATATTTTTAATACTTTTATATGATAAAATATGAACAAGAAGAGGAGGCATATGCATGGAAATTACGTTTTTTGGGACAAGTGCTGGTCTGCCAACTAAAGAAAGAAATACGCAAGCGATTGCATTAAATTTGGAACCATACTCTAACAGCATATGGCTTTTTGATGTTGGTGAGGGCACACAGCATCAAATATTACATCATTCAATTAAATTAGGTAAAGTTGATCACATTTTTATCACGCATATGCACGGAGATCATATATTTGGCTTACCTGGCTTGCTAACAAGCCGATCTTTCCAAGGAGGTGAAGGTAAACCGCTTACGATTATTGGTCCCAAAGGTATTAAATCATATATAGAAACAACTTTAACTTTATCAGAATCAAAATTAAATTATCCTATTACCTATATTGAGATTGAGGAACAATTGTCCTATCAACACAATGGATTTAATGTTGAAGCACATATGTTAAATCATGGTATTCCTTCATTTGGATATAGAGTGGAAGCACCATATAAATCTGGTAAAATAAATGTTGAAGCACTTAGAAGCATCGGATTAGAACCCGGCCCTAAATATCAAGATGTAAAAAACAATGAAACATTTGAATATAAAGGTGAAATCTACAACTCCAAGGACTTTAAAGACGACGCAGTTAAAGGTCCAGTAGTAGCAATATTTGGAGACACTATGCCTTGTAAAAACGAATTATTAATTGCACGTGATGCAAATATCATGGTACATGAAAGTACATATATAGAAGGAGATAAATCATTGGCTAATAGTTATCACCATAGTCATATTGATGATGTTTTTGAATTGATAAGAGAAGCCAATGTCGACTACAGTTTAATCACACATATCAGTAATCGTTATACTAAAGAAGAAGTATGTGAAATTAGTAAATCACTTAAACTTTTAAGTGATACACCACCATTTAATTTTGTTAATGACTTTGATGCTTGGCAATTTTAAAAATGAAAAGTGGGGCAGTTATCTAAAAATTGATGTATTCCAAAACGAGTCTTAATAATAAACTTTGGAAGTATTTTACAATTTAGATTACTGTCCCACTTATCTATAATAATTTAATTTTTTTAAAAGATATTAATCATTGTCTTGGTTGGATAATTCAATACTTCTATTAACTGCAGAACGTAAACAATCTTCGAATATAGCCTCTATATCATAATCTGCAAGTGCATTAAGTCCTGCTTGTGTTGTACCACCTTTAGAAGTGATATTTTTTCTTAACTGCTCCATACTCAATTCTGAACGTTCTATCATTTTACTCGTTCCTATAATTAAATTCCGAATCGATTCTTCTACTTGTGATTTTTCTAAACCTAAACGTGTACCTGCTGTAACATATTGCTCAAAGACATGGTATAAAAATGCTGGACCGCTTCCAGTAATCGCTGTTACTTGATGTAAATTATCTTCTGAAACTTCTATTGCAGAACCAAATGCATTTATTAAACTATCAACTTCTTCTTTTGATTTAGCGCCAAAATTATTGGAAAAGCTAATGCCAGTAACTGAATGTCCGACATGTGCATTTGTGTTTGGCATGATACGCGCAATTGGATTATTAGAAGCCAATTTTTCACGAATATAGCTAATCGGTAAACCAGCCATAATAGAAATGAATTTATTCTTTTCTGCAATATATGGTTTGATACGGTCTGCTAACTCATCAAAATCATATGGTTTCGTTCCTAAGAATACATAATCTGCATCTTCTAACAATGCCGCATCATCATAGCTATAGTTCACACCTAACTCGTCAGCATATTCTTTTAATGCAACTTCATTCGAACGATTCGTTAAATAAATATTTTTAGAATCAATCACTTTTGAACTAACGATACCTGTAAAAATTGCATGCGCCATATTTCCGGCACCATAAAATACTAGTTTCATGTGAAGACTTCACTTCCTCTTTGCTTTTTATGTTTCCATACTAACATAGTTTTAAATTATGGCTAAGAATTTTTAAAGATCTATAGTAAAATATCATTTACACTCATATACTTAAACTATGAATTTAAAGCTAGGAGAATTTACTATGATAGGTAAACATTTTATATTAACAGGTGGTACAAGTGGATTAGGAAAAGCCATATTAAAAACATTATTAACTAAAAAAGTACATGTTACGGTACTTGCACGAAATCCAGAGAAATTAAAACAATTTAAAACACAATATAACACAGAACATCTTAATATCATTAAATGTGATTTACAATCACAACAGGAAATCATGGATTTAAAAAATTACTTTCAACACCAAACGATTGATGGACTCATCTATTGTTCTGGTCTTGGGTATTTTAAATCCATTGAAGACCATACATCTGTTGAAATGTTTGAAACATATAAGTTGAATGTATTGCATTTTAATCTATTAATGAAAGTTGTACAACCGGCTTTCTCTAAAAATCCAATTATCGTTGGTATAGGTAGTCAAGCTGCCTTTATAAGCCAAGGTTATGCTGCACATTATGGTGCAAGTAAAGCGGCTTTCAATCAATTATTAAATGCACTGCGCATTGAAAAACCAAATTATCATATTATGACAGTTAATACAGGGCCAATAGCGACGCCATTCCATGAAAAAGCAGATCCATCAATGAAATTTGCTAAAAAATACAGAGATATAATGCTTAATCCCGAAAAACTAGCAAACCAAATTATCGAAGGTATAATTAGGCAAAAATTAGAAATTAATCAACCTAGATGGATGCATAATTTACTAAAAATTTATCAATTAATGCCACGCTTTATAGAAAAAAACCTCACTTCATTATTTAAAAACAAAAGGTAACGCTACTTCAAAAATGAGAAATTGTCATTTTGACAATAGCATTAAAATAGAAGATAGCAATAATGGTGTTACGGATAATTAAGCTTTTAATATAAAAACGTCAATTTCTATAAAATCACAATAGAAATTGACGTTTTGGCTTTGATTGAAGTTATTTATTTTTTAGCTTTCGGTCTTAGAAACAACCTCGTTTATACAATTAAAACTTTAATATTTTCAATTTTTCGCATACATACATATTGGAAACAAGTAAAAGAGATTTATTTTAAATGTTGGGTATACTCTAAATTTTTCACACGCTCTTGTGCTGCTTTTAAAGCTTCTAAACTTATGTCTTTTGAACGTTGATAATTTTTTACATTTTCATCAAGTTGATCTGTACTACTTGCACCAACAATGATAGAACCTAAAGCATCATGAGACGTTAAATAATTAAACGTAAGTGCAGTTAAATTACTTTCTATTTCTTTTATGGATGCAATTGTTTCGCCGAGTTCTTGATAAGTATAGTCAAAAATACCTTCACTGAATTTTGAATCTAACACATTATTACTTTTAGCAGTTAATAATCCTTTAAACACTGGACCGCGAGCTAATACTTTAACTTTTTTAGCATGTACATCATCTAAAAGTTGTTCCGGTCTGTTATCAATTAAATTAAATTGAGACATTAGCGTTTCGATATCGCTATGTTTTAAATAGTAATCGATTACGTTAGGTCTTATTGAGGAGATACCGTAAGCACGGATAATACCTTCTTTCTTTAATTCATCGAAAGCGCTAATCGTTTCATCTATAGGATCATCAATTGTACCACCATGTAGCTGATATAAATCTAAATGATCTAAACCAAGTCTTTTCAATGAGCCTTTCACTGCTTCTTTAATATAAGATTTAGAAGGATCCCATGTTGTAGACCCATCTTCCGTTAAACGATTTCCTACTTTTGTGCCAATGATTATATCATCTCTATTTTGGTATTTCTTTAAAGTCTCACCAACGATTGTCTCATTTACACCTTTGTCATACATATCAGCTGTATCAAAATAAGTGATACCATGTTCAATTGCACGTTCTATGATAGGCTCTGCTTGCTTTTTATTTGTCCCAAGACTCATACAGCCTAAACCTAACTCTGAAATTTCTATACCGCTTTTCAAAACATTTTTTTGCATGTTTTATCTCCTTTCGATACACTTGGATAATAGGGCGTAGACGTAATAAAGTAAGTTGGATTTTTCAATATTAACTATCTATACAAAACAAAAATCAAACTCAAATGTGTTCATTCGCTATTCCCATAATAATAACTAATGAGTACATCTTAACAATATCTTAAACCAATTAAAAGGACAGTGATTATTTATGAACCTATTTGAAAAGACATTACATAGCGCTTCTATTTATAAAGGAGCAATCATAGATTTAGAAGTCCACGATGTTGAACTACCCGATGGACAAACTTCTAAACGTGAATTAATATACCACAACGGTGCTGTCGCTGTTTGTCCAATTACACCTGATAATAAAGTGATATTAGTGAAACAATTTCGTAAAGCTTGCGAAAAACCACTATTAGAAATACCAGCAGGTAAATTAGAAAAAGACGAAGAACGTATATCCGCAGCTAAGCGTGAACTTGAGGAAGAAACTGGTTATATTGCAGATGAATTAGAACATATTACTGAAATGTATGGTTCACCTGGTTTCTCAAACGAAAAAATATCAATTTATATGGCAAAAAATTTAACAAAAGGTGAAATGCATTTAGATGAAGATGAATTTTTAGAAATAGCATATTTTGATATAAATGAAATTAAAACATTATTAGATAATAAAGAATTGGAAGATGCAAAAACCATTATTGCTTTACAACATTTACTACTTAATTATAATCATTATAAATAAGAGGCGAGAATACTTGCGAATTTTATCAATTATTGGTATTTTAAATATATATATCATAACTAAATTAAAATGATTATAATTATTAGTAGGGGAGTGAGGCTTCCGTGGAAGAACGATTAAATCGCGTGAAGCAACAATTACAGCAATCATCTTATAAATTGACGCCACAACGTGAGGCAACATTGAGAGTTTTAATTGAAAATGAAAAAGATCATTTAAGTGCTGAAGATGTTTATTTAAAAGTTAAAGACAAAGCACCTGAAATAGGACTTGCAACTGTCTATCGTACATTAGAATTGCTAGCAGAATTAAAGGTAGTGGATAAAATAAACTTTGGCGATGGTGTTGCACGATTCGATTTAAGAAAAGAAGGAGCAAAACATTTTCACCACCATCTTGTGTGTATGGAATGTGGTAAAGTAGAAGAAATCGAAGAAGACTTATTACCTCGCGTAGAGGAAAGAGTAGAAAATGAATTTGAATTTAAAATATTAGACCATCGTTTAACATTCCATGGTATTTGTGCATCGTGCCAAGCAAAAGGAAAATAATTTAAAAAATACTATTTCAGAAACAGAGGTAGTACAGTGAAAAATATTATAGATGAATATTTGAAATTTATACAATTAGAAAAAGGATTAAGTGTAAATACAATTGGTGCATATCGAAGAGATTTAAAAAAATATGATGAATTTTTAACATTACACAAAATTAGTCATATTGATTTTGTAGATAGACAACTTATTCAAGAATGTTTGGGTCACTTACATGATGAAGGTGCATCTTCAAAATCGTTAGCACGCTTCATTTCCACTATCCGCAGTTTTCATCAGTTTGCATTAAGAGAAAAATATGCAGCAAAAGATCCAACAGTATTAATAGAAACGCCGAAATATGATCGTAAATTACCAGATGTTTTAGAAATAGATGAAGTACTTAGACTATTAGAAACCCCTGATTTATCCAAAAATAACGGATATAGAGATCGCACGATGTTAGAATTACTTTATGCCACTGGCATGCGTGTGTCAGAACTGATTCAAATAGAGTTAGAAGATGTTAATTTAATTATGGGCTTTATACGTGTTTTTGGTAAGGGAAATAAAGAAAGAATTGTGCCATTAGGAGATACAGTGATTGAATACTTAAATACTTATTTGGAAACAGTAAGACCACAATTATTAAAAAACACGGTAACTGACACACTCTTTTTAAATATGCACGGTAAACCTTTATCAAGACAAGCCATATGGAAGATGATTAAACAAAATGGTATCAAAGCAAATATACTAAAAACTTTAACACCACATACATTAAGACATTCATTTGCCACACATTTACTCGAAAATGGAGCAGATTTACGTGCAGTACAAGAAATGCTCGGCCATTCTGACATATCTACAACACAATTGTATACACATGTTTCAAAATCACAAATTCGTAAAATGTATAATGAATTTCATCCAAGAGCATAAACACAGCCTGGTTTATTCTATTGAATAACTAGACTGTGTTTTTTATTGTAGTTACATTATTTAAATAAATATATTCATATAAGATTAATGCTTATATTCATTTGTTTCGAGCTTGTAGAGCGCGTTTTCTTGCTGCTTCGACTTCAGTTCTATCTCTTTTTAAATGGTGGTCAATGATATAATCATCTTCAATTTTATAATATGTCATCGCATAATGCGGGTATTGTTGTAATATAACTTGCTCCATTGTCGCAGTTAATGGGAGATGAATAGGCTCGAAAGATTTCTCCTTCTTTGTAGCATTAATTAATTCGACTAATAGCGCTTTATACGCTTCTATATCGAGTCCAATATTAATTGCTGAGTCGTACTTTTCTATTACTTTTAATGACTTACCAAACGATTTATAGGCACCTACATAATTATGTCTACGGTAATGATAAGCGCCAGTTGCAGTCAATATAAGACTTACAACAGCATCTCCTTTATTGTAATTTGGGTTTGTTTTCCAAGCGTCTTCTAAAATATCGTGACAAAGAAAGTAATGTTGCTTTGTATGGAATTGGAAATAAAAATCTTGAAGTGCAATTTTTAACATGTTTATCGCTCCGATTTTAAATGTTTGTATTAAACATGCTATAATATTTTAGTGAATTACGCACTTAACTTGCTAATATGAGGTAGATAAAATGTATGAAGTAAAACTCGATGCCTTTAATGGTCCTTTAGATTTATTATTGCATCTTATTCAAAAATTTGAAATTGATATTTATGATATACCAATGAAATCTTTAACAGAACAGTATATGCAATATATTCATGCGATGAGTCAATTAGAAATTAATGTGGCAAGTGAATATTTAGTTATGGCATCAGAATTACTAATGATAAAAAGCAAAATGCTTTTGCCTCATTCAGATGAAGTTGACGATTTAGAAGATGACCCACGTGAAAATTTGGTTGAGCGATTAATTGAATATCAAAACTATAAAGAATATACAGTGCTATTAAACGAAAAAAGAGCAGAAAGAGAGAAGTATTATTCTAAACACCCAACGGATTTAACACATTTAGAATCAAATGAAACTTGGGACCCTAATAATACGATTGATTTAACAGAACTCATCATTGCTTATCAAAAAGTGAAAAATCGTGTGGAATACCAAACACCCAAAACCGTTGATATTCGAAAAGAAACGTTCACAATACAAGAAGCTACTACACAAGTAACTCAACGTTTGCAAAAACATGAATCATTCAACTTTTTTAGTTTATTTAATTTTACTGAACCACTGGAAATGGTAGTCACTCATTTCCTCGCCATACTAGAAATGTCGAAATCTGGAATAGTAAATATTGAACAACAAAAAAGTTTTGACGATATTAATATTTTAAGAGGAGTTAATTATGGCATTGAACGATAAAGGAATCCTAGAAGCATTACTTTATACTGCAGGTGATGAAGGACTTGAAGAAAAGCAAATACTAGAAATTTTAGACATTGACCAACATCGTTTTCATACATTAATCAATGAATATGACGCTTGTGGCTTAGAGATCCAACATTATGGTAAAAATTATGTCTTAACCACCAAAAAAGATGCGTCAGAATTTATTGAGAAGTTAATTGAACAAAAATCAAAAATGAAATTATCACAAGCAGCTATGGAAGCTTTATCGATAATCGCATACAATCAGCCATTATCTCGTAGTGATATTGAATTGATTAGAGGTATAAATTCGGACGGAGCCGTCAAAACCTTGATAGCACGAGGTTTAATTGAAGCCAAAGATGAGGCAGATTCTAGAAGCCAACAATTATATACAACAGAACTATTCTTAAATGTATTTGGTATTGAACAATTAGATGATTTACCAACTACGGATGAAGAAGATGAGGAAATAGAAGCCTTCTTCAGTAATTTAGTAAATCAAAAAGGAGAAAAAAATGAATAAAGAAACAGAAAGATTACAAAAACGTATCGCAAATAGTGGCTATACTTCAAGACGTAAAGCGGAAACATTAATTACAGAAGGTAAAGTGAAAGTAAACGGTGAAATCAAAACAGAATTAGGTACTAAAGTAAAACCAACGGATACAGTAGAAGTTGAAGGCATTAAATTAGAACAAGAAGACAAACTATATATTCTTTTCTATAAACCTTCACAAGTTATCACTAGCGTTTCTGATGACAAAGGTAGAAAGGTCGTTACTGATTATTTCAAACAAATTAAGACAAGAATATACCCTGTGGGACGCTTAGATTATGATACATCAGGGCTACTTTTACTTACCAATGATGGTGAATTCACTAACTTAATGACACATCCACGTTATAAAATCAAAAAGAAATATGTTGTTAAATTAAAAGGCTATCTCATGCGCGAAGAAGTTAAAGCATTAGAACAAGGTATTAATTTAGAAGATGGGCAAACGCAACCTGCGACAGTTAAAGTTAAAAACCAAGATAAAGATAAAAATACGACACTTGTAGAAATTACAATAACTGAAGGTCGCAATAGACAAGTTAGACGCATGTTTGAATACTTTGGACATCAAGTATCAAAATTACAACGCATAGAATTTGGACCCTTAAATTTAAAAGGACTCAATGCTGGTGAAGGCCGAGTACTCACACCGCATGAAGTAAAAATATTACGTCAAATTGCAGAACACGGACAATAATTATGACATTCCTTTAACAAAATCCTGATATTGATAATTTTTTCACAAACTTTTCATTCATAAACACTTTTATAGCTCAACCTATGATATAATATGGTTGAAATTGAAGTTAGCAGTGTGGGAGGGTACGAACCTATGTCAAACGAAATACTTATCGTTGATGATGAAGATAGAATCAGACGATTATTAAAATTGTACTTAGAAAGAGAATCTTTTGAAACTCATGAAGCTAGAGATGGACAAGAAGCATACAAAATGGCAATGGAACATGATTATGCATGTATCTTGTTAGATTTAATGTTGCCAGAAATGGATGGCATTACTGTAGCAGCTAGACTCAGAGAACAGAAAGAAACACCAATTATTATGTTAACTGCTAAAGGAGAAGAAACAAACCGCGTAGAAGGTTTCGAATCCGGTGCAGATGATTATATTGTAAAACCATTTTCACCACGTGAAGTGGTCTTACGTGTCAAAGCGCTATTAAGACGAACTCAAGTTGCACATACAGAACAAAGTGAACCACATGCACGAGATTTAATAGAATTTGAACATCTTGTGATTGATAATGATGCTCATCGCGTGCTAGCTGATGGCAACCAAGTAAACTTAACGCCAAAAGAATATGAACTTTTAATCTTTTTAGCAAAAACGCCAAATAAAGTCTTTGATCGTGAGCAACTATTAAAAGAAGTATGGCATTATGAATTTTATGGAGATTTGCGTACTGTTGATACACATGTAAAACGTTTAAGAGAGAAATTAAATCGCGTTTCTGATGAAGCTGCCCAAATGATTCAAACAGTTTGGGGCGTTGGCTATAAATTCGAGGTTAAATCTGAAAATGAACCGCCTCAATAATGTAGTAGTAAAACTGTGGTTAACTATAATTTTTATAGTAACGACAGTTTTAATTTTATTAAGTGCAGCACTTATAACGTTTATACAATCTTACTTTACGCAAGAAACAGAAGATTCATTACTTGAAGATGCTAAAAGAATCAGTCATTTAGTTGAGCATTCAGAAGATAAAACGACTGCCATAAAGCATAGTAAGTCTCTTATCGAGGGTCCAGTGGGGCTTATTATCATGAATCATAAACACATGGATAGCGTCAATAATGATGAGACAAAAGAAAAGATGTTCAAAGAAATAAAAAGTAATAAAAACTACGAAAAAGTGTTCGATAAAGGAAAGCAGATATCTGAGCACGTGACAATAGATATAAATAAACAGCAAAAAACTTATGTTTTAATAGGTTATCCATCAAAAAATTTAGAATCGAGTGCACATAATAGTAAATATAGTGGTGTTTTTATCTATCAAGATTTGAAAACGATAGAAGATACCAATAATGTGATTACAGTCATTATTTTAATTATTGCTATAATCTTTTTATCTATTACTACTGTGTTTGCCTTTTTCTTATCATCTCGAATTACAAAACCACTAAGAAATTTAAGGACTCAAGCATTAAAAGTTTCTAAAGGAGACTATACACAAGTAGTTCCTGTTAATTCTCGAGATGAAATTGGTGAGTTATCACGTGCTTTTAACACGATGAGTTCGGAAATACAACAACACATCGACGCATTATCCTCATCAAAAAATATCAGAGACAGTTTAATAAACTCTATGGTTGAAGGCGTTCTAGGTTTTAATGATAAACAAGAAATAATTATATCAAACAAGATGGCACAAAATATTTTAAAAATATTGGATGCACACGATTTAGACAAACTTGATCGTCAAAATGAATTAACATTTAAATCCAAAAAAACACAATTCGAAGAATATGAAATTAGCACACGCTATTTTGTCATTATTACAAGTTATATTGAACAAATTCAGCCTGATGGCAGAAGTGGTATTGTAGCTATTATTCGTGATATGACCAATGAACATAATATTGATCAAATGAAAAAAGATTTTATTGCTAATGTATCACATGAATTGCGTACACCTATTTCATTGCTACAAGGATATACAGAGTCGATAGTGGATGGTATTGTAACAGAACCAGACGAAATACATGAATCATTGTCCATTGTCCTTGATGAAACAAAACGTTTAAATCGATTAGTAAATGAGTTGCTCAATGTTGCACGGATGGATGCTGAAGGGCTAACTGTAGAGAAAGTGAAACAGCCAATTGATCCACTGCTTAATAGAATGCAACAAAAATACCAGAAACAAGCAAATGACTTAAAGTTAACGATGAATTTAAATCCAAATACACACAATCAATTATGGTATTTCGACACCGATAGAATTGAACAGGTTTTAACTAATCTTATAGATAATGCTACTAGATATACAGAACCTGGTGATTTAATATCGATTAGTTATGGAGAGTCAGAAAATGAAAATATTTTATACATTTCAGACACAGGATCTGGTATTGCTCCAGAACATTTACAACAAGTATTTGATCGTTTCTATAAAGTCGACACTGCTCGTAAACGAGGTAAACAAGGTACTGGGTTAGGTCTGTTTATCTGTCGTATGATTATTGATGAACATGGAGGTACGATAGACGTTAAGAGTGAGCTTGGCAAAGGCACAACATTTATAATTAAATTACCAAAACCAACAGAAGAATATGAAGATACATGACTATTAAACTAATCATAGAAAGTGAAATGTAATTTAATTTATAATCTTAATGTAAATCAAGCATGTGTGTTCTATAAATATCGAGATTGAGAGTCAATACATTACTATTGATTTTCAATCTCGTCTTTTTCATAAGTTATGTAATTTACTAAGCATAAGCAGGTCTATTGTTTTTATCTGAGTAATAGGCTATGATATATTTATAAAATTTAAGAAATTCATCTTCGGGGTAGGGTGTAATTCCCAACCGGCAGTAATTGAAGCCTGCGACCCATTTATCTATTAAAAAGATAAATGGCTGATCTAGTGTAATTCTAGAGCCGACAGTATAGTCTGGATGGGAGAAGATGGAGGGTTTTTGTTGTGCAATTAAATCCTCCTTTTCTAAGTAAGATGAATGGAAGGAGATAATTGAATATGCAACAACAAACCAAGCGACTTATTACGATAAGTATGTTAAGTGCGGTGTCATTTATTTTGATGTTTATCAAATTTCCAATCCCATTTTTACCACCGTATTTAACATTAGACTTTAGTGATATTCCAGCTCTATTAGCAACTTTTAGTTTAGGATCAGTAGCTGGTATTATTATATTATTTATAAAAAATTTACTTAATTTCTTATTTAATATAGGGGATCCAGTTGGACCAATTGCTAATTTCTTAGCTGGCGCTAGTTTTATTTTAAGTGCCTTTTATATAATTAAAAATAATCATACAGTCAAAACACAAATCATTGGATTTACGATAGCGACGATTGTTATGACGATTGTTCTAAGTATTTTAAATTATTTTGTTTTATTACCACTTTATGGGATGATTATGAATTTATCAAATGTAGTTGAAAATATAAAAATTGTGATAGTTTCAGGTGTTATACCTTTTAATATAGTAAAAGGTATAATAATTTCTTTAATATTTATGTTATTATTCAAACGTTTAAAAAAGATTTTACTTAGATAATTTTTAATTAATTAGCTTATACAACGAATATGAAAAAATGGACACGCAATAATAAAAGAAGCTGAGACAATTTATTTGTCTCAGCTTCTTTTATTATTGAAAACTTTTGCTAAAGTTGAAAGTGAAGTTGCTTATCATTATTTTTGTACTTAAACGCATCTTTTAAAATAGTTTTTTAACTTGTTAACACTTAATGGAATGATATAAGCACAAGATTATAGAATCGAGTCATATCTCCAGACGAGTGAACAACCTGGTCGAATTTGTCGAATTTTAAAATTTAAAATGACCAAGCTATTTCATATGGATTAGTCATTTATTTTGATTGTGAGATTTACATGCTATATCTCAACTTGCTTTATTTTCATACTACAATTAATAAATGATTATTTTTCATAAAATAAGAGCTCAGATTTTTCATTAAAACAATGAATATACTGAGCTTTTATAAATTCATTTCATGCAAAAATGAATATCTATTTGATTAATTTTATTATTCAAATTTTAGAGGGTCTCCGTCAAAAGATTCCTCTTCAATTTTAATAGAATCTGTAGGACAACCTTCTAAAGCATCTTCCATGTCTTCATATAATTCTTCTGGTACTTCCGCAGTACCTTGGTTATCATCTAGTATAACGTATGCGATACCTTCATCGTCGTAATCATATATATCAGGAGCAGCAGCACCGCAAGCACCACATGCAATGCATGTATCCATATCAACAATTGTATATTTAGCCAAACTCTTCGCCTCCTTTAACAAACATGCTACACTAATAACACAATTAGTATTGTAGTTACTGTTTAAAATTTTATCAAATGTTTTTGTTTTATAAAATGAGGGAGCACACATGTATAATTTAATTCGCTTTACACGAATGCAAGCACATAATTACAAAACAGAAAAAAGCATATATAATATTATCACAGGCAAAAAATCCCATCAAACCTTTTTTGACGCCTGTAGTCAACAACTATTATCATTGTATCATAGCTTACCAAACTTAAAATATCCATCATTTGTTGGATATATTCAAAATGGACAACAGGATGTTGATAGTACGCGATTAATTCGTACACATCCAAGGTATACATATGATAGTTTATTAAACACCTTTAAGGCACTTCAATTATTAACCCAAACAATTTCGAATATTTCACATGATTCATTACATTTTGTGCCTATTACACACAACAATACAATTCAACATAGAGTTAAAAAAGTATATAACAGTGCTAAAAATAAGAATATATCTTGCAAATTAAATGAAGAATTAAATCTTCTTTTCTCTTCAATTTCTGAAAAAAATAGTAAAACGTATTTGCACTATTATTTACAAGGTTATAAAGAAAGTATGTATACAAGACAACAAGTCAGCTTAATAGAAAATATTTCGCAACAACAATTGTTCGAACTAGAAATAAATGAATTAGTAATCATGATGTTTGAATTGGAAAATGCGATTAAATATCCTATTTTAAATCAATTAATTATTTTACCAACGTTGCTTTTTAAAACAGAGGAAACTTACATAGGTATTAAAAAAGGTCTCAGCTTTAACGAATTAGCTAAGACACAAAATGTAAAATCAAACACAATTGAAGATCATATTCTAGAATTATTTATAAAAGGGTATCTTTCACAATACGATGTATTTATAAATGATAATTCATATTCACAGTTTCTAAGTTACTATGTAGAAAATCGCAGCGAAAGATTAAGAAATTACAAAGAGAAATTTCCAAAATTAAATTACTTTGAAATTAAACTATTAATCATCGGTGTTGAAAGAGGTGATTTAAATGTTACATCATGAATTAAAAAAATGGTTTGGTTTTGATTCATTTAAGCCTGGACAACAGGAAATTATAGAGCATGTATTAAATGATGAAAATACTTTGGGTATATTGCCGACTGGTAGTGGAAAAAGTTTATGTTATCAATTACCAACCTATATCAAACAAAAGCCCACCCTTATCATCTCACCGTTAATATCCTTAATGGATGATCAAGTTATGCAATTAAAACTACAAGGCGAGCATTACGTTTCATGCATCCATTCCGGATTAGATGAAAATGAAAAAAAACAAAATTTACAATACTTAAAGCATAGTCGTTTTATATTTTTAAGTCCCGAATTTTTGTTGCAACCACATAATTTTAAACTTATACAACATCTAGATTTTGGTTTAATCGTTTTAGATGAAGCCCACTGCTTATCTGAATGGGGTTATGATTTCAGACCACACTATGCACTTGTAGGGAAAATCATCAATTATTTTCCTAAAGCCAATATACTTGCTTTGACTGCCACAGCACCACCTTATTTAACATATGATTTAAATCACATGCTAAATAAAACATTTACTGTTGTGAAAACAACGACGAATAGAGAAAATATTACATTATCACACATAAATTTCGAAAATGATCATGAAAAGTTAAAATGGTTACTTCCAACGTTAGAACAATCAGGTCCAACTATTATCTATGTTTCATCAAAAAAAATGTGCCTAACTTTAGCAAAGGCAATTTATCAATATGGTTTTTTAACTGGGATATACCATGGTGACTTAACCTATCAGGAAAGACATACTGTACAGCATCAATTTATAAATAATGAAATACCAATTATTGTTGCAACAAGTGCTTTTGGAATGGGGATAAATAAAAAAGATATACGAACCATCATACATTTTCATCTAGCCACAAGTCCATCAAGTTATATGCAAGAAATTGGTCGTGCAGGACGTGATGGCTACTCTAGCCAAGCCATCAGTCTTTACCAACCAGATGATAGTTATCTATTAGAAACCTTATTGTTTGCAGATATAATTACTGAAGAAGATGTGAACACATTTGAATTAGGTATGTTTTTACCACCTGAAAAAAATGAAATATTAGAGGTTCTAAGTAGTAATTTTAAAATTGAACAATTGCGTACTATTTTCAAAACAGCATTTGAAAGAAAACAACGCGGTTATTATCGAATGTTAGGTTATAAAAATTTAGACCAATGTCGTAGGTCATATATGGTAGAGTTTTTCGGTGAAAATCTATCAACAAAACCAACACAGTGCTGTGATAATGACACAGAATTAAAACCAATTAATATTATTAATAGAAAAAAAGTAAAAAGAAAAATGGATTTTAAAGAAAAATTACGAAATATATTCAAATAAAAGATAAATACTTTACTTCACTTTTTCAATCAAGCTATAATACTAGATATACGCTAAATTTTTATTTGTTTTTCATATAAAATTAATACATATATACTGGCTTTTAGGGTAAAACAGTATATACTAAAATTAAATGATGGAAGGATGATGAATTTGTCTAATAATAATTTCAAAGATGATTTTGAGAAAAATCGTCAATCTATTGATCCAAAAGAACATCGAGATGATGTAAAGGATTCTGTTAACGATTCCGTTGACAATGTAAAAGAGGAAGTTTCTGATAAACAAGACGAACAATTCCCTCCAAGAAATGCCCAAAGAAGACAACGTAGAAGAGATACGGCAACACATCAAAATGAAGGAAATGAATCAACTGTTGATGAGAAAAATGATACATCAAGTCAACAAGACAGTAAGCAACAACAGGAAACACATTCATCATCCAAGACGGTTGCGGATGAAACCAATAAAAATCAAGACCCTTCAGAAAATAACAATATTAATCAAAATAGAAGTGAAAAAGATCACGACATTTCTGAAGATAACCAATCTGAAGATAAAAATGATAAGAAAAAAGGCGCTGCCGTAGCTGGCGGAGCAGCCGCAGCTGGTGCAGGTGCATATGCCACAAAAAAACACCATGACAAGAAAGATGCTTCTGATCATGCTAAAGATAACAATGCAGCCTCAGACGATAACGAAAAAAGTGATGCTGCTACAGGCGTAGGTGCTAATAATAAAAATCAACATACTGAAGAAGCTAATTCTGAAAAAAGTAATGATTCAAAAGACAACAAGAAAAAAGGCGCTGCCGTAGCTGGCGGAGCAGCCGCAGCTGGTGCAGGTGCCGCTGGAGCAAGTGCTGCGCATTCGAATGGAAATGGCTCCGGTGGAAATAATGGTAACGGTGATCACAACAACGATCCAAATGATGATAACAACAATAACAAGAAAAAAGGCGGATTATTTGGAAAAATATTACCAATCGTAGCAGCAATTTTAATTTTAGCAGCAATCGGAATTTTTGGTGGTATGGCATTAACTGGCAACAATGATGATAGTAGTAATAACGACGATAAAAAGGTAGCGGACAACAAAGATAAAAAATCTGACTCAGATTCAGACAAGGACAGCAAGAAAGATTCAGACAAAAACAAAGACGATGATAGTGATAAAGCAAATACAAATAATGACGATAACGCTGAATCAGATAGTAATGATAATTCAAACCAAAGCGATTCTAATTCTGACGATGCAGCTACTAGCGATCAAAATCAAGCTACTGAATCTGATCAAAATAACCAAAGTGATCAAAATGCACAGAACAGTCAAAATGATCAATCACAACAAAATAATCAAGCTACGAATCAAGGTAATGATTCAGCAAACCAAGGTCAAGCTACTAACAGCCAAAACAATCAACAAAACAACCAAGCTTCAAACAACAATTCAGGACAACAAACACATACTGTAAATGGTCAAAATCTTTACAGAATAGCCATCCAATACTATGGAAGCGGATCTCCTGAAAATGTAGAAAAAATCAGAAAAGCAAATGGATTACAAGGTAATGATATTCATAACGGACAACAATTAGTTATTCCTCAATAAAACATTCATCTTTAACAAATAAAATGAAGCTTGATTATCGAGCCTGTTCCTAAAAAAGGACTAATCCATAACATGATATGCTCCCTACAAAGTAGACATTTAAAAAAGTAAACTTTGTAGGGAGCTTTTATATGAATTAGTCATTTTTGTAAACAAATTTTCAAAATCTATCACTTGGTTTTTTTTAATCTACTGGTATAATAAATGGGTGGTTAAAGGAGGACAAATACTATGCAAACAGTAGAAAGTATAATCATCGGCGGTGGACCATGTGGGTTAAGTGCCGCTATTGAACAAAAGAAAAAAGGGATTGATACTTTAGTAATTGAAAAAGGAAATGTTGTGGACGCTATTTATAACTATCCAACACATCAAACATTCTTTTCTTCAAGTGATAAATTAAGTATTGGCGACATTCCATTTATTGTCGAAGAAAGCAAACCACGTCGTAATCAAGCATTAGTGTATTATAGAGAAGTTGTTAAACATCATCAACTGCGTATCAATGCTTTCGAAGAAGTCCTTACTGTTAAAAAAATTAATAATCGTTTTACACTCACTACTACGAAAGATGTTTATCAGTGTCGATTTCTAACCGTAGCTACTGGTTATTATGGTCAACATAATACTTTAGAAGTAGAAGGTGCAGAATTGCCAAAAGTAAAACATTACTTCAAAGAAGCACACCCTTATTTTGATCAAAATGTTGTCATCATTGGTGGCAAAAACTCAGCAGTTGATGCAGCATTGGAATTAGAAAAGGCTGGTGCACATGTCACAGTTATCTATCGCGGTTCTGACTATCCAAAAGCAGTTAAACCATGGATTTTACCTAATTTTGAGTCATTAGTGAAACACGAAAAAATAAACATGGCCTTTAACGCTGAAGTCACAAAAATTACTGAAGATAGTGTTATTTATGAGCAAGATGGAGAAGTAATTGAGATTCCTAACGATTACATTTTTGCAATGATTGGTTATCATCCGGACTATAATTTCTTAGAATCAATTGGAATTGAAATCAATGAAAATGAATATGGGACAGCACCAGTTCATAACAAAGAAACTTACGAAACAAATGTAGAAAATTGTTATATTGCTGGTGTGATTGCTGCAGGTAATGATGCAAATACGATTTTTATTGAAAATGGTAAGTATCATGGTGGCATTATCACTCAAAATATTTTATCTAAAAAGCAAACGCCTTTAGAATCATAATATAAAAAAGAGCTGGATAAGTGATTATTATTTGAGAATACTTTCAATATTCTTAAGATAAAACATTACTTATCACAACTCTTTTTTTATAATTGAGCTTCAAAATACTTTTTTAATTGTGCTTTAGTTAAATGATTACTTAAGCCGATTAATAATTTCAGTCTCGCTTTTTGTCCATTTAATCCATTAGAGAAAATAACTCCTTTTTGTTCTAATGTTGCACCGCCACCTTCATAAGCATAAATAGGGCCGACAATACCATTAAAAGATCTAGATACAAGTATAACTGGAATATTGTTATTTAAACATTGATTCAACCCTTCTAAACATGTAGGCGGCAAATTGCCTTGACCTAGCGCTTCTATTATAATCCCATCAACTTGTTTTTCACTGTAAAAAGCCAAAACATCGCTATTCATTCCCATATACGCTTTCACGAGTGGGATGTTTAAAGATTGATTGATATCAGTCAATACTAAATGCCCAAATGGTTTATGATGAAACTGTACACTTTGTTTTGTTATCACACCTAAGGGACCATGATTTGGACTTTGAAATGTATTCGTATTAGAAGTGTGCGTTTTCGTTACATTTCTAGCTGTATGAATCTCATCGTTAAAAACGACCATAACACCCATATTTAATGATTCATCACTAATTGCAACTCTAATTGCTGATAAAAAATTATATAAACCATCTGCACCAATTTCATTGGAAGAACGCATCGCACCAGTGATTACAATTGGTTTTGAGGTGTCTATTGTTAAATCTAATAAATAAGCTGTTTCCTCTAGTGTATCAGTACCATGTGTAATCACATAACCATCATAATCATCTTGATCCTCAGATTGATTTATAATTTGTTTTAAAGTTTCCACATACGCAATATTCATGTGTGGAGATGGTACATTAAAAGGTGTTATTTCTGTTACATCAGCATATTGATTAATAATATTTTGATGATTAGAAATTGGATTGTCTTTATTTGTAACAACTTTGTTCGATTCATCTTGTGACATGCTAATCGTGCCGCCAGTATGTATGACAAGAAGTTTTTTCATGTGTGCATTCCTCCTATTTATAAAATACATATTTATGATAAAATATTATTTATAAAACAACAAGGAAGGGTTACTAAAATGAAACCAATAAATATCGCACTTGATGGACCTGCAGCTGCAGGTAAGAGTACAATAGCAAAACTTGTGGCAGCCAAGTTATCTATGGTGTATGTAGATACTGGTGCAATGTATCGTGCTATAACATATAAATATTTACAATTAAATAAAACAGAAAATTTTTCTGAACTTGTCGAATCAACTGAACTTTCATTAACTTATGACGAAGAAAAAGGACAAAGAGTCATTTTAGACAATCAAGATGTGACAGATTATTTAAGAGAAAATGATGTGACAAATCATGTTTCTTATGTATCTTCAAAAGAATCAGTGCGCTCATTTGCCGTTGAAAAGCAACAAGAGTTGGCGCAGCAAAAAGGCATTGTAATGGATGGTAGAGACATTGGTACGGTTGTGTTGCCAGATGCTGATTTAAAAATATATATGATTGCCTCTGTTGAAGAACGTGCTTTACGTCGTCAAAAAGATAACGAACTAAGAGATATACAATCAACAGTAGAACAATTAAAAAAAGAAATAGCCGAACGCGATCACTATGATATGAATAGAGAAATATCTCCTTTGAAAAAAGCAGAAGATGCAATAACTATTGATACTACCGGTATGAGTATCGAAGAAGTTACTGATAAAATTTTGACATTAGTAGAAGATATCTAAATTCATAAAATCATATTATCTATTGATTTTTTTTGTAGTCCTTTTGTTAAAATTGTGTAAAAAAGTTATAAAATATCAAAATCAGGGTATATTATCGTAGTAGGTTTTTAAAACTTGTACTACATATAAGTCAATGTAAATTGCTATTGATATTAAAACTATTATCTACATGTTAAGTATCAATTAATATTTTTAAATGTATAGAATGAGAGTATTCACTATAAAGTGGAATTCCTTGACAATTCTGTCAAATTATAAGATGTTATAAATATGTAGTGTAATAAGGAGGCAGACAAGATGACTGAAGAATTCAATGAATCAATGATTAACGAAATTAAAGAAGGGGATAGAGTTACTGGTGAAATTCAAGAAATTGAAGATAAACAAGTAATTGTACATGTTAATGGAGGTAAATTTAACGGTATTATCCCTATAAGTCAACTTTCAACACATCATATTGATAATCCTAGTGATGCTGTTAAAGTTGGTGACGAAATCGGTGCATATGTCACAAAAGTGGAATATGACGAAGAAAATGAGACAGGTGCTTATATCTTATCAAAACGTCAATTAGAAACTGAAAAATCATATGAATTTTTACAAGAAAAATTAGATAATGATGAAATCATCGAGGCTAAAGTCACTGAAGTTGTAAAAGGTGGTTTAGTAGTAGATGTTGGTCAAAGAGGATTTGTACCAGCTTCATTAATTTCAACTGATTTCATCGAAGATTTCTCTCATTTTGAAGGACAAGTTCTAAAATTAAAAGTTGAAGAACTAGATCCAGCAAATAATCGCGTCATTCTTAGTCGTAAAGCTGTAGAAGCATTAGAAAATGCTGAGAAAAAAGATGACTTACTCAATAATCTTAATGAAGGCGATGTCATAGAAGGTAAAGTTGCACGCTTAACAAACTTTGGTGCGTTTATCGATATTGGTGGTGTAGATGGACTTGTACATGTTTCCGAGCTATCACATGAGCATGTTAAATCGCCAGAAGATGTTGTTTCAATTGGTGATCAAGTCAAAGTGAAAGTAAAATCAGTTGATAAAGATTCTGAACGTATTTCATTATCAATTAAAGATACATTACCAAGCCCGTTTGAATCGTTAAGAGGAGAAGTCAATGAAGGTGAAGAAATCGAAGGTAAAGTTGTCAGACTTACAAGCTTTGGTGCCTTTGTTGAAATTAAACCTGGTGTGCAAGGTTTAGTTCATATTTCAGAAATCAGTCATTCACACATCGGTACACCTGGTGAAGTATTAGAACCAGGACAAGTTGTCAGTGTTAAAATACTCAGTGTCGATATTGACAATGAACGTATTTCACTTTCTATTAAAGCAACATTACCTGACGAAAATGTTGCTGAAAGTGATAGTGAAACAACACAATCATATTTAGATAATAATGAAGACGAAGACAATCCAACACTAGGTGATGTTTTCGGAGATAAACTTAAAGATATTAAGTTTTAATAATTATCATAAGACTAAAAATAAATCTTGTCCTATTTTTACGTTAGGGCAAGATTTATTTTTTTAGTATACATATCAATCAATAAATTAATTGTATTTCATGAAAGTCATTTAAATTGATTCATTAATAATTTCTTTTGAAATACTTACCCCGTATGATAGAATTATAGAGATTAAAAAAGAGAGGAAGTTAGTTATGACTAAACCTATAGTTGCTATTGTAGGAAGACCCAATGTTGGAAAGTCTACAATTTTTAACAGAGTCGTAGGTGAACGTGTCTCAATTGTTGAAGATACACCAGGTGTGACTCGTGACAGAATTTATTCATCAGGCGAATGGTTAACTCATGATTTCAATATCATTGATACTGGAGGTATTGAAATAGGTGATGCACCATTCCAAACACAGATTAGAGCGCAAGCAGAAATTGCCATAGATGAAGCTGATGTCATTATTTTTATGGTAAATGTTAGAGAAGGTTTAACACAAAGTGATGAAATGGTAGCTCAAATGCTATACAAATCTAAAAAGCCCGTTGTATTGGCAGTGAATAAAGTTGATAATCCTGAAATGCGAAATGAAATTTATGATTTTTATTCACTAGGTTTTGGAGATCCGTATCCAATTTCTGGTTCACATGGTTTAGGATTAGGTGATTTATTAGATGAAGTAGTTAAAAATTTCAAAGAAGAAGAGCCCGATCCATATGACGAGGATACAATTCGTTTATCAATTATTGGTCGCCCTAACGTAGGTAAGTCGAGCTTAGTTAACGCGATTTTAGGTGAAAATCGAGTCATAGTATCCAATGTTGCTGGAACAACTCGAGACGCTGTTGATACTGAATATAGCTATGACGATCAAGATTATGTGCTCATAGATACTGCTGGTATGCGTAAAAAAGGTAAAGTATATGAAAATACAGAAAAGTACTCAGTTTTACGTGCACTTAAAGCGATAGAGCGATCAAACGTTGTTTTAGTAGTTATCGATGCTGAACAAGGTATCATAGAACAAGACAAGCGTGTTGCTGGCTATGCGCACGAAGAAGGAAAAGCGATTGTTATCGTTGTCAATAAATGGGATGCTGTAGATAAAGAAACAAATACTATGAAGAAATTCAAGGACGAAGTACGCAAAGAATTTCAATTTTTAGATTACGCACAAATCGCATTTGTTTCAGCAAAAGAACAAAAAAGATTATCTACACTATTCCCGTATATTTTAGAAGCTAGTGAAAACCATAAAAAACGTGTTCAAAGTTCAACATTAAATGAAGTGATTACAGATGCAATTTCTATGAATCCAACACCAACAGATAAGGGTCGTCGATTAAACGTATTTTATGCTACACAAGTTGCAATAGAACCTCCAACATTTGTTGTGTTTGTAAATGACGTAGAATTAATGCATTTTTCTTATAAACGTTATCTTGAAAATCAAATCAGAGCTGCCTTTGGATTTGAAGGTACGCCTGTACACATCATAACTAGAAGAAGAAATTAATAAATGGAGGGGTTACATGTCTAATATAGCTGTCTTTGGTACTGGGAGTTTCGGTACGGCATTAGCAAATGTCTTAGCTGAAAACGGGCATCAAGTATTAATGTGGGGGAAAAATGAAACGACTGTTAATGAAATAAATGAATTTCATACAAACACTAAATATCTTAAAAATGCACAACTTGAATTATCAATTAACGCAACTACAGATATTCATAAAGCAATAGCGCATTCAGATGTATATCTCATGGCTTTACCTACAAAAGCAATGAGGGAAGTTGCAAGTGAAATTGATTCACACTTAACATCGAAAAAAACTTTTATCCATGTTGCTAAAGGAATAGAAAACGATACTTATAAACGCGTCTCTGAAATGTTAGAAGACTCAATTAGCTCTGAACATAATGCAGGTATTGGTGTACTATCAGGTCCAAGCCATGCTGAAGAGGTTGTTATCAAACAACCAACTACAGTGGCTGCTTCTTCTAAATCACCAGAAGTGAGTAAACTAGCTCAAGATTTATTTATGAATGATTATTTAAGAGTTTATACGAATGACGATTTAGTAGGCGTAGAATTGGGTGGCGCATTAAAAAATATTATAGCTGTTGCAAGCGGTGTAATTTCAGGCATGGGCTTCGGAGGCAATGCCAAAGCGGCATTAATGACTAGAGGTTTAGCTGAAATAAGTCGACTTGGTGAAAAATTAGGCGCAGATCCACTGACATTTTTAGGTTTAGGTGGTATTGGCGATTTAATTGTAACGTGCACGTCTACTCATTCTAGAAATTACACATTAGGGTATAAATTAGGTGAAGGTAAATCACTAGAAAAAGCATTAGAAGAAATGAATATGGTGGTTGAAGGTGTATATACTACAAAATCAGTTTATAATTTAGCTAAAGAACATCATATTGATATGCCAATTACAACTGCATTATATAGAGTTTTGTTTGAAAATCAACCTGTTGATGAAAGCGTCAAAGACTTAATGGGACGGGGCAAAAAGGCCGAATAAGATAGAACTATTACACTTTTTTGCAAATATATAACAATTTGATATTAAAATCCTATTAATTCAACGTTTTTTACACATAAATCATTGCAGTTGCAGTATTCGTTGTGTTAAAGTCATACCATAATGATATTAAGTTATCATTATAAACCCTAGGGGAGGTGAATTCATAATGAACAAAACAGATTTAATCAATGCTGTTGCAGAACAAGCTGATTTAACTAAAAAAGAAGCTGGTTTAGCTGTAGATGCAGTATTCGAATCAATTCAAACATCACTTTCTAAAGGTGAAAAAGTACAATTAATTGGATTCGGTAATTTCGAAGTACGTGAACGTGCTGCTCGTAAAGGACGTAATCCACAAACTGGTAAAGAAATTGATATCCCTGCAAGCAAAGTTCCAGCATTCAAAGCTGGTAAAGCTTTAAAAGATGCAGTTAAATAATTCTTTACTTAAAAGTGAAGCCCTTGTTACAGGGGCTTTTTTTCTTTTGGTAAAAACTTTTAAATACAAATAAAAATAGATTGTAAACTAAGTCTCTTAATATGGTATCATTCGATATGATGATATGATATTAAGAGATTTTTAAAGTGATCAAACATCAATTTAGTTTTTATAAAGATAATAAACAAACATAATTCATTTATTTTTATAATTTTTACTATTCACAAAATACATAAAACGTATATATTTATCACTTTGAAAACCGTTGATTTTAATTTTCCCTATATAATGTTAATATGTATATTGATAATAACGTGAGGTGTGAACATGGAAACGACATTAAGTATTTTTGAAAAACAAATTACCCAACGCTTGAAAGGTATACATCATTATGACGCTATTTATATAAATGAAGTATTAGCAAAAATCCTTGATTCTTATGATATACCTGAAGATGCTAAATTAGCTTGCCTCACTATAGATACTGCGATGCGTCATTTAGATGAGGTTTCCAAAAATTTATCCTCTAAGAAAGCCATTTTGATTGGTGATTTACTAAGCGCTCACTTTTATACATTATTAGCGAAGTTACATGATCCAATTTTTCAAAAGCAAATTAGTTCAGCGATTGTTGAAATTAATGAAATGAAATCCTCCATCCATAACGGAGTGATTCCCAAAGAAGAAATCGGTCATTTTATTTTAAAAATCGAAAATAAATTTCCACTTATTACTATCAATCGATACGTACCAAACATAGAAACAACAGATATCAATCAAAAATTATTAACAAACTTATTAGAAAATCATCCTTCGTATTTAAAAAAATATTCGAAAGATGAACTAAATACATTTTTAGAAGAAATTAAATTAGAAATTAATTAAAAAAGAGGTAATCAATGATGGCAGATAATAAAGCAAAAAAAGAACAAGTACATAACGTTTTTCAAAATATTTCTGGAAAATATGATCGCCTAAACAACATCATCAGCTTTGAACAACACAAGACATGGAGAAAACGCGTTATGAAAGAAATGAATGTTAAAGATGGTAGCAAAGCATTAGATGTTTGTTGCGGAACGGCAGACTGGACCATTTCTTTAAGCAAAGCAGTCGGTCCTTCTGGTGAAGTATTAGGTGTAGATTTTAGTGAAAACATGCTTGAAGTAGGTAAAAAGAAAACAGCGGACATGCAAAATATCCAACTCATTCATGGTGATGCAATGCATTTACCATTCGAGGATAATGAATTTGATTATGTCACAATTGGCTTTGGTTTACGTAATGTACCTGATTACCTTGCAACGCTTAAAGAACTAAATCGAGTTTTAAAGCCTGGTGGAATGGTTGTTTGCTTAGAAACAAGTCAACCAACTGCTCCAATATTTAAACAATGTTATAAATTATACTTTAAATTTATAATGCCTATATTTGGTAAAATATTTGCGAAATCGAAAGATGAATATGAATGGTTACAGCAATCTACTTTTGATTTTCCAGACAAAGAAAAATTAAAACGTTTATTTTCACAAGCAGGATTTAGTAATATTAAGGTACGTAGCTTCACTGGTGGCGTTGCAGCGATGCACCTAGGCTATAAATAAAAATGAAACAACCAAAGGTGATGACTGTGTCAAAGTTAAATATGAACAATGAAATTAAAATAATTGAACAGCGATTGGAAGAAGCATTAATAAGTAAGGATCAAATCTTAGAAGATGCTTCTTATCATTTATTTTCATCAGGCGGAAAACGTGTAAGACCTGCCTTTGTAATATTAAGTAGTCAATTTGGCGAAGAAATTAATGAAGATGTCTATCGTGTTGCTGTAGCACTCGAATTAATCCATATGGCTACTTTAGTACATGATGATGTTATTGATAAAAGTGATAAACGTCGCGGTAGTTTAACGATTGCCAAAAAATGGGATCAAGACACTGCAATTCTCACAGGTAATTTTCTATTAGCTGTCGGTTTAGAACATATTTCAAATATTGAGGATAACCGAGTACATAAAGTGATATCTAGTGCAATTGTCGAAGTATGCATGGGTGAATTGTACCAGTTTCAAGATCAATTCAATGCTCATCAAACAATTACTAATTATTTAAGAAGAATCAAACGTAAAACTGCATTGCTTATACAATTATCAACAGAAGTTGGAGCAATTGCTTCACATGCTGATACCAAAACGGTTCGTAATTTGAAAATGATTGGTCATTATATTGGGATGAGTTTTCAAATCGTTGACGATATTCTAGATTTTACTAGTACTGAAAAGAAATTAGGAAAACCAGTGGGCAGTGATTTAATGAACGGCCATTTAACGTTACCAGTATTGTTAGAAATGCGTAAAAATCCTGAGTTTAAATCACAAATAGAACAACTTGGCCCAAACAGTGATCAATCCTTATTTGATAAATGTATACAAACCGTTAAACATTCTGATGTGATAAAACAATCACAAGCAATTAGCGATAGATATTTAGATAAAGCGCTTCATCTTATTGATCAATTAGAAAAAGATGATGCTAAACCAATATTTAAAAAAATTATTAAAAAAGTAGGGAAAAGAAACGTATAATTGTGTGAAAAGCATTGAAAGCGCTTAAATTAACTGTTAATATTATAATGTGCTTCAAGACATTATAATATTTTGTTTTGTATTTTTATAAAACTTACATCACTAACAGGGGGATAAACACACAATGGAAAGAACATTTTTAATGATTAAACCGGACGCGGTTCAACGTAATTTGATAGGTGAAATCGTTTCACGTATTGAACGTAAAGGACTAAAACTTGTAGGTGCTAAACTAATGACAGTACCTAAATCGCTTGCAGAAGAACATTATGCTGAACATACGGATAAACCATTCTATGGCAATTTAATCGACTTTATTACTTCTGCACCTGTATTTGCAATGGTTGTAGAAGGTGAAGATGCAGTACATATTGCGCGTCACATTATTGGATCAACAAATCCATCAGAAGCTACACCTGGTACAATCAGAGGAGACTTTGGTTTAACTGTAGGCAGAAACATTATTCATGGTTCAGATTCAGTTGAATCTGCTAATAAAGAAATCAATCTTTGGTTTAATGCAGAAGAATTAAGTGATTTTACAGAATCACGTGAAGCATGGTTATACGAATAATCATCGTTGAATCGATACACCATTACTTGTAAGATGATATGCGTTATTAACTTAATTATTTAATACGCTCAACAATAAAGATAAAAAATAATAGTAAAAATACGATTCATGGTCGTATCCGTAAAATCAAAACACTTTCGTTGTATTCATAATAAAATGAATTTATGCGAAGGTGTTTTTTTGTATAAAAGTTGCAATTGCATTCTAAAGTGAAGTCGTTTAATATCTTAAGTTATTACTGAATTTTAGACAGATGTTATAGTTGTATGTAAGGAAATCTTATAAAGTTTAGTTATTTGAAATTTTTCTGTTAATTTGAACAATTGAATGTGATAAGATAAGGAACATATAATCATTTAAAGTACTAAAGAACGGAGTGGGTAAATAATGAGATATTTAACTTCAGGAGAATCACATGGTCCGCAACTAACAGTAATTATTGAAGGTGTGCCAGCAAATTTAGAAATTCATGCTGCCGATATAAATGAAGAAATGTTTAAACGTCAAGGTGGATACGGTAGAGGTAGACGCATGCAAATTGAAAAAGATAGTGTTGAAATTGTATCTGGGGTACGTAACGGATATACGCTTGGTAGTCCAATCACGCTTATTGTCACAAATGATGATTTTAAACATTGGAGAAAAATCATGGGCGCTGATCCTATTAGCGATGAAGATCAAGAAAACATGAAGCGCGTAATTACAAAACCACGTCCAGGTCATGCCGATTTAATCGGCGGTATGAAATATAATCATCGAGACTTAAGAAATGTATTAGAGCGTTCTTCTGCTAGAGAAACTGCTGCGCGAGTGGCTGTAGGTGCTGTATCGAAAATATTACTAAAGCAACTCGATATTCATTTTTATAGTAGAGTTATGGAAATTGGTGGTATTAAAGATGATTTAGCTTATGACCTTGAAACAATCAAATCTAATATTGATAAAAATGATGTCCGTGTGATTAATGATGATATTGCTCAACAAATGAGAGATAAAATTGATGACGCCAAAAAGGCAGGAGATACTATTGGCGGTGTTGTACAAACTATTATTGAAGGAGTACCAATTGGTATCGGCAGTTATGTACATTATGACCGTAAATTAGATGGTAGAATTGCTCAAGGGGTTGTAAGTATTAATGCTTTTAAAGGCGTCAGTTTTGGAGAAGGATTTAAAGCAGCCGAAAAACCTGGCAGTGAAATACAAGATGAAATACTTTATGATACAAACAATGGTTATTACAGAGGATCAAATCATTTAGGTGGTTTTGAAGGTGGTATGTCTAACGGAATGCCTATTGTTGTCAATGGTGTTATGAAACCAATTCCAACATTATATAAACCGCTAAATTCAGTAGATATTAATACTAAAGAATCTTTTAAAGCTTCTGTTGAACGCTCTGATAGTTGTGCCGTTCCAGCTGCAAGTGTTGTAGTAGAAAATGTCGTTGCTTTTGAACTTGCAAAAGCATTATTAGCAGAATTCCAATGTAATCATATCGAGCAATTAAAATCACAAATTGAAGAACGCCGCTTGTTGAATATTGAATACTAAATTATAAGATTAGCCAGGTGATATCGATGAAATTACAAACTACGTATGAGACTAATAATTATCGTATTATCATAGAACATAACGCGCTAAAACATTTACGTCATTACATTGAAAATTACAAAGATATTGTACTAGTCGTAGATAATACAATTGCTCAAAAATGGGATGATACATTAGAATTTATTACATCTGAATACGATGCTCACATGTTGGCTGTACCGTCAGGTGAGTCTACAAAATCTCTAGATTATTATGCAGAGACTATAGAAACATTATTGAGCAAAAATTTGACTAGAAATACTTGCATCATTGCAGTAGGTGGTGGCGCTACCGGTGATTTCGCTGGATTTTTAGCTGCTACCCTATTGAGAGGCGTTGATTTTATCCAAGTACCTACGACGATATTAGCACATGATTCTAGTGTTGGTGGTAAAGTGGGAATCAATTCAAAACACGGTAAAAATTTAATTGGTGCATTTTATAGACCAACTGCGGTTATCTATGATTTGAATTTTCTCTCAACGCTTCCTTATACAGAAATATTGAGTGGTTACGCTGAAGTATATAAACATGCATTGTTAACTGATGCCGATGCAGTATGTAATATTGAATCACATTTTTATGATAAGACAACGTTAGCGTCTTTAGATGAAATGGAATATTATATTTATAAAGGCATAGAGACAAAGTTAAATATTATTGTAAAAGATGAAAAAGAATCAAACGTTCGTAAATTTTTAAATTTAGGACATACTTTTGGTCATGCCGTTGAATACACATTTAAAATACCACACGGTCATGCCGTGATGATTGGCATTCTTTTTCAATTCATCGTATCGAACCATATTTTAAACCAAAAATTTGATATTTTACATTACGTCAATTATTTAAGTTCTCTAGATTATCCATTAAATATCATCAATACCTTCAAATTCGATTCACTTTATGAATTAATGTTAAGAGATAAGAAGAATGACCAACAAGGCGTACAGATGGTTTTATTAGAAGGTATAGGAAATCCTGTGGTTAAACATGTCGATAAATCCACTTTAGTAGAGAGTTTCACGACATTACAAACATATTTTAAAAAGTAGGTGGCATAATTGGTTAATAGTAAAACAATTGATATAAATGGTCCTCTGATTGGAGAAATAGAAGTTCCAGGAGATAAGTCAATGACACATAGAGCGATTATTTTAAGCTCATTAGCATCAGGTAGGTCAACGATATATAAACCCTTACTTGGTGAAGATTGTATTCGTACAGTAGAAATTTTCCGTCTACTTGGTGTCGAAATAGAAATTTTAGAAGATAAAATTGAAATAAACTCACCTGGATATAAATTTTTCCAAACACCACATCAAGTACTCTATACTGGCAATTCTGGAACGACGACACGTTTAGTTGCTGGATTATTATGCGGACTAGGCATTGAAGCAGTCCTTTCTGGTGATGCTTCTATTGGTAAAAGACCGATGGATCGAATTATGAAACCTCTATCGTTAATGAATGCAGATATTTCAGGCGTGAATCATAACTTTACGCCTTTAATCATCAAACCTGCTCAAATTAAAGGCATATCATACCAAATGGAAGTCGCAAGTGCTCAAGTTAAAAGTGCAATATTATTTGCAAGCTTGTTTGCAAACGAAAAAACAACGATTTCTGAAATAGGTATAACGCGCAATCATACAGAAACAATGTTTGAACATTATCAAATTCCGATTACTTACAATGATAAAATGATTCAATTACCTGAAAATAGTATTGAACATATTACTGCCACTGATTTTCACGTACCTGGGGACATTTCCTCAGCTGCATATTTCATTGTTGCAGGGTTGATAACTCCAGGAAGTGATATTACAATTCACAATGTTGGCATAAATCCAACACGTTCAGGTATCATAGATATCGTGACACAAATGGATGGCAATATAACTTTATTCAATCAAACTAATGGTTCAGAACCTACCGCTTCAATACGCGTACAATATACACCAAATATGAAGCCTATCCATATTGAAGGTGAATTGGTACCAAGAGCGATTGATGAATTACCAGTTATCGCCTTACTTTGTACTCAAGCAAATGGAACAAGTATTATAAAAGAGGCGGAAGAATTAAAGGTCAAAGAAACCAATCGTATTGACACTACGGCAAACATGTTGAATTTATTAGGTTTCACCTTACAACCAACAAGTGACGGCATGATTATCCATCCATCAAGATTGGAACAAACTGCCACAGTGGATAGCTTTACTGATCATCGCATTGGTATGATGCTTGCTGTAACTTCTTTACTAACTAGTGATACATTAACGATTGATCAATTTGATGCAGTCAATGTTTCCTTCCCAGGTTTCTTAGCTAAATTTAATCAATTAGAAAAAGAGGGATAAAGTATGGAAGATATCTATAAACTTATAGATGATATCAACTTACAAAAACTAGATAACTTAGATACACGGGTAAATGACGCGCTAAGTTCTCCAAAAGATGATGCGCTCTTTATACTCGGTGAAACATTATATAACTATGGACTAATGCCACAAGGTCTTGAAGTATTTCGTACACTTTATCACAAATACCCAGATGAAAGTGAACTGTTAATTTATTTCATTGAAGGACTGATTGCGGAAGATCAAACGGATGAAGCATTAGAATATTTAAGCACTGTTGAACTATCTACAGAACGTTTGATGCTAGAAGCAGATTTATACCAACAATTAAATATGCTTGAAGTGGCTATAGATAAATTAGTAGAAGCTATTGATATTGAACCAAATGACCCAATCATACACTTCGCATTGGCAGAATTACTTTATTTTGATGGTCAATATTTACGTGCTTCTTCAGAATATGAAACAGTATTAGAAACGGGAGAATATCAAATCAATAATGTTAATTTATTCTCACGTTTAGCTGATTGTAGCTTACAAAGTGGAAATTATAGTGATGCCATCACAATGTTCAATGAAATCAGCGAAGATGAAATGGATTCAGAAATATACTTCAAAAAGGCCATTGCTTATGAAAAAAACGACTTAACACAGGAAGCTATCAAATTAGTGCAAACACTATTATCAAAAGATCCAGACTTCCTACAGGGCTACTTTTATCTACAACAATTATATGAAAACGAGCATAATCATGCAGATGCCATTGAAATTGGTAAAGAAGGATTGCGCTTGAGTCAATTTTATAAAGAATTAATGGTATCAACAGGTAGTATTCAAATAGAACACGGAGATGCTAATGAAGGTGTACAATTGTTACTACAAGCCTTAGACGTAGATAATGCTTATCAAGAACCACTTTTAATCTTGAGTGATTTCTTTAGACAAGAAGAAGATTACGATTCAATTATTAGCTTATTACAATATGTAGATGAAGAAGATTTAGATCCCGTATTTATGTGGCATGTAGCACATGCTTTAGGTCAAGAAGAGCGAGATAAAGAAGCACAACATTTCTTTGAATTAGCCTATCCAACCATGAGAACGCAATCAGCATTTTTAAGTGATTATTATTTCTATTTAGTTGAAATAGGTTATATAGAACAAGCACAACAAATCTTAAAGCAATTGCTAGAAATAGACCCATCGAACGAAACTTGGCATGATGAAGCTGAAAGATTGCAATCATTCTAAAAAGTAAAGAAGGTGAGTATATTGACTGATACCTTACAACAATTAAAAGCAAGTTTTATAGAATACGTATTATTTCAGTATCGTTTTAAATCTCGAATTAGTGTATGGGTATTAAATTTGATAAAATCCTCACCTGAACTTTTACAAAAAATATACTTTGTAGATGAGCAAATTCCCAGTCATAACACTTTAGAAATTGCAACTGTGAATACAGACAACATCGCCATAAAACTTATAGTAGAGGATCAACAATATATTAATAATGAAAAAATATTTGACTATATCGCAAATCAAAATATCTTTTTTGATATCAAATTATATTTAAATAAAGAAGATTCTAGAGATACGAAATTAGACGATTTATTGTTAACACAATTACTTCACTCTCCATATTATGCCGTATATATTCAAGATATATATGGTTTGCCATTATCAAAAAAAAGTGAATCATCTATTATCAAATATTTACAAGACAATATTGACTTAAGTCTGCAACTTCAGGATAGAGCTTTATTTTATCAATTATCTCAAATCCTAAATACATTTAAGTTGAGGAATCTTAATACATTATCGAAGGATTGACTATATGAACATTTACTCACTATGGCAACTTATCATTTTTAATAAAGGTATGCTGTATTTCTTATTAATATGTAATTTATTAGGCACAGTTTACGGGTATATTTGGTACGGTTCACAAATGAGTGCTACACCTTGGCAATTTATACCATTTGTACCTGATAGCCCAACTGCATCATTATTTTTATGTATTGCTATTCTAGGGTTGATTGTTAACAAGAACTTACCAATCATCGAAGCACTCGCTTTTGTCACATTAATCAAGTATGGAGTATGGGCTGTAATTATGAATATCATTCTTTTTATTCAATACGATATGATTACAATTACAGGTTGTATGTTGATACTTTCTCACGGCATTATGGCAATTGAAGGTTTTATTTTTTATCCAAGATTTAAAGTGACGATTTCTGCCTTTTTCGTAGCGATGATATGGGTGTTTCATAATGACATTATCGATTATGTATTTATGCAATATCCTTTTTATGATTTTATTGCAAGTCACATTGAAGCAATTGCATACTTAGCATTCTGGTTAAGCGTTATACCTTTAGTTTTATATTTAAGTTTAACTCTATTTAAAAAAGATAAAATATTTGACCATTATTAACGTCCACAGTAAAATGTTTATAAAGGAGTGAGGATTTTTGTCTTTTATTTATATGATTATATACTTTGTTATTTTAATGGTTCTGCCTCTATGGGCACAACACAAGGTTAAATCTAACTATGAAAAGTATTCTCAAGTGAGATCAACTAGTGGGAAAACAGGGCGTGAAGTAGCGCTTGAAATACTCCATTCAAATGGAATTTATGATGTAGATGTTGTCGAAGGTAAAGGATTTCTAACAGATCACTATGATCCTAGTAAAAAAGTTCTTGTCTTATCACCAGCAAACTTCAATAGACCTTCAGTTGCTGGTACAGCAATTGCAGCCCATGAAGTAGGACATGCTATACAGCATGCCCAAGGATATTTCTTCTTAAGATTTAGAACTTCATTAGTACCTTTAGCAAATATTGGTAGTTCTTTAGGTTACATGGCAGTGTTTGCTGGTATTGTTTTAACGAGTTTACAGAGTACATTGGGTTCAACTGCACTTTGGATTGGAATTGCATTAATGTCATTCGCAGTATTGTTCTCAATTGTTACCTTGCCAGTCGAATTTGATGCTAGTAGTAGAGCAATGAAACAAATTAAAAGCTTAGATATTGTTAATGAAAAAGAATATCGACATGCAAAAAAAGTATTATCAGCTGCTGCAATGACTTACGTTGCATCCACTGCTGTAGCATTAGCAGAACTTGCACGTTTCATTTTAATCGCTAGATCAAGTGAATAATTTATCCATGCAAATGAGACAGAAATATAAATTATTTAAATTTATTTCACTGTTTCACAACGCTTAGGTTGATAAAATTAGGATAAGAGGTTGAGGCAATCATTTTGCCCAATCTCTTTTTTTATGTATACAATTATTATTTTTTAAAATATAGATTTAAGATGGTGACTTCCTTTACATCTATTATTGTTATACCTCAGCACATCATATTATCATTTAATTTAACTACTTAATTCATATTGAATAGTGTACAAAGGTTGCAGGAATAATGCATGAATCATAGAATTAGTCTATACTATAAAAGAAACTGATAGAATGAGAGGCGTTTATCATGAAATCGATGAAAGACATGCAAATAGAAGTAGATGACTATATAAATCAATTTAAAACTGGCTACTTTTCACCTCTAGCAAATCTCGCAAGGTTATCAGAAGAAGTAGGAGAGTTATCAAGAGAAATCAATCATTTTTATGGAGAAAAAAAGAAAAAAGATAGTGAAGCTGCAAACACGGTAAAGGCAGAACTTGGAGATAATTTATTCGTGTTACTATGTATAGCTAATTCCTTAGATATAGATATGACTGAAAGTTTTAACGAAACAATGGATAAGTTTAATACACGAGATAAAAATCGTTTTGAAAGAAAATAGATTGATATTGTTTAAGAAAGGATGTGCCACCTATGAAAATAGGAATTACATGTTACCCTTCTATGGGTGGTTCTGGAATTATCGCCACTGAGTTGGGTATCAAATTAGCAGAAAGAGGACATGATATCCATTTTATAACATCGAATATACCTTTTAGAATTAGAAAACCTTTACCTAATATTACATTTCATCAAGTTGAAGTGAATCAATATGCTGTATTCCAATATGCACCTTACGATATTACCTTAAGTACCAAGATTGCTGAAGTAATCAATGAATATGACCTAGATTTATTACATATGCATTATGCCGTACCGCATGCTGTTTGTGGTATCTTAGCAAAACACATGTCTGGTAAAGACATTAAAATAATGACTACCCTACATGGCACTGATATTACAGTATTGGGATATGATCACTCATTAAAAAATGCGATTAAATTTGGTATAGAGGGTAGCGATGTAGTGACAAGTGTCAGTAAATCACTTGCAGAACAAACGACTGATATTATTGAAACAGATAAAACAATCATTCCAATTTATAATTTCGTTAGAGAAAATGAATTCCCTACAAAACATTCAATGCCAACTGAATCTGATATCAAATTAAAAGCTTGTTACGGGATAGAACCTGAAGAAAAAGTGATTATTCACGTTTCTAATTTTAGAGCAGTCAAACGAATTGATACAGTCATTGAAACTTTCGCAAAGATACACCAAAAATTGCCATCAAAACTTATTTTATTAGGTGATGGACCTCAATTAATGGATATGAAAGCAAAAGCACGTGAATTAGACATTGAAGATGCTGTGTTATTTTTAGGTAAACAAAATTGGGTGAGTGAATTTTATCAAATATCAGATTTAGTATTATTATTAAGTGAGAAGGAAAGCTTTGGTCTCACATTGTTAGAAGCAATGAAATCAGGTGTACTTCCAATTGGCTCTACTGCTGGAGGTATCAAAGAAGTAATTAAACATAACGAAACAGGTTTTATAGTAAATATTGGTGATAGTGATACAGCCAGTACGTATGCGTTACAATTGTTGACAGATGATGAACTTTATAAAAAAATGCAGCAGCAAATGTTGGATGATGTTGCTGAACGTTTTTCTTCAGATTTAATTGCAGACCAATATGAATATTATTATAAAAAAATGTTAGAGGGTAATCATGACTAAAACATTATTCGAACAAGCAAAACCAATATTAAAAACTTTACAATCTAACCATTACCAAGCATTTTTTGTTGGGGGTTCTGTGAGAGATTATCTAATGCATAAAACAATACACGATATTGATATTACTACGAGTGCGACGCCTGAAGAAGTAGAAGCTATTTTCGAAAAGACAATTCCTATAGGTAGAGAACATGGCACAGTCAATGTTATCTATAATGATGAACACTATGAAGTAACAACATTTCGTGCAGAAGGTGATTATGATGATCATCGAAGACCTAACGAAGTCTTTTTTGTGCGTGAATTATATGAGGATGTTAAAAGACGTGATTTCACAATGAATGCAATAGCTATGGACGCCGATTTTCATATTCACGACTACTTCAATGGTCAACAAGATATTGAAAATCACATAATTAGAACCGTAGGCAATGCGCATGAACGTTTTAACGAAGACGCGTTAAGGATTATTCGAGGTCTACGTTTTCAAGCACAATTAGGATTTGCATTAGAAAATGAAACTTTTTATGGTATGAAATCACATATCCATGATATTAAATATTTATCAATTGAACGAATTGTGGTTGAACTAAAAAAACTCACTTCTGGTAAGTATGTAGCCCATAGTTTTGAAAACTTACAGTACTTGAATGCATTTAATTACATTCCTTTTTTCAAACATTATAAACTAAATGATTTTATTTTAGATGAAGCCATTCCGTTCACTTTATTTGTAGCTTTATTGAAAGCACAACAACCTTTAGTAAATGGTACTCTTAATGATTTAAAAATTAGTAATAATGAAAAAAAGTATATAGGTAAATTAGAACGGCTACTTAATCAATTACCCAATATTAAATCTAAATCAGACTTTAAAATACTTCTTTATGATTATGGTGAACAAGATATACTATTAATATTAAATTTCATAGATTTACATATTAAAAACCATTTACCTTCTTTTTCACCGCTTATTATAAATATACAATCTGTAAAAGAAGAATCTAAAAAGTTACCTATTCACTCAAGAAAGGATATTGATATTAATGGTAAAGATATCCTTGAGGCAGTTAATAAGCAAAGCGGTCCTTGGCTAAAAACACTATTGAGAGATATTGAGATTGCTATTATCAATAGAGATGTTCAAAATATTAAACCAGAAATCATTAGGTGGGTGAAGTCACATGTCGAAATACAGTAAAGATGTTATTCAAATCTTATATACAAACCAGTCAGAATATATTTCTGGACAGTTTATTGCAGAACATCTTTCAATTTCTCGAACAGCAGTCAAAAAAGTAATTGATCAACTTAAGCAAGAAGGGTGTGAAATTGAATCAATTAACCATAAAGGACATCGCTTAATTGAACTACCTGATAAATGGTATAGTGGGATTGTAGAACCTTTAATCGATGAACAAAAAATGTTTGATCATGTAGAGGTCAAAGCGCAAGTTGATTCCACACAGTTACTCGCAAAACAAAAATTAGTTGGAAACTCAAACACCTTTTTAATTTTAAGTGATGAGCAAACGAAAGGAAAAGGGCGCTTCAATAGACCATGGGATTCATCACGTGGCAAAGGATTATGGATGTCTCTTGTGTTACGTCCAAATGTCCCATTTGAAATGATAACAAAGTTTAACTTGTTTATAGCATTAGGTATCAGAGATACAATGCAACAATTTAGTAATGAGAAAGTAACGATTAAATGGCCAAACGATATCTATATTGATGGAAAAAAAGCTTGTGGATTTTTGACTGAAATGGTAGCTAATAGTGATGGTATAGAAGCGGTGATATGCGGTATTGGCATAAATATGAATCACTTGCCTGAAGATTTTCATGGTGAGTTGCAATCAAAGGCCACGAGCTTGAGAATACATGCTAACCAAAAAATACATCGTTATCATTTATTAGAGCAATTAATAAATCAGATTGAAAAACGTTACCATCAATTTTTAAGCCAGCCGTTTTCCACGATACGACATGAATACATTGAAACTTCAAATATTTGGAATAGAACTTTAAAATTCACTGAAAATGGTCAACAATTTCAAGGTGAAGCTATAGATATTGATGAGCATGGTTATCTAATTGTCATTGATGAGCAACAGACACAACACAAACTCATGAGTGCAGATATAGAACTATAAATTTATAAGAAAAGGAGGAATGAAAATGACACAGCCTTGCTACGCTGTTGTTGATTTAGAAACAACAGGCAACCAATTAGACTACGATGAAATTATTCAAATTGGTATTACTTTCGTCCGCGATAATAAAATAATTGGCACCTATCACTCTATGGTAAAAACAGATTTAGAAATTCCTCCTTTTATTCAAGCATTAACCTCAATTGAAGATGAAATGCTAAAGCAATCACCATATTTCCATGAAATTGCTGACGATATATACAAACAACTTGAAGGCTGTATCTTTGTCGCACATAATGTAACTTTTGATTTAAATTTCATAAAAAAATCATTTAAAAAATGTAATATCAGATATAGACCCAAAAAAGTATTAGATACATTAGAATTGTTTAAAGTTGCTTTCCCAACAGATAAAAGTTATCAATTAAGTGAATTAGCAGAAGCACATGGTATTACGTTAAATAATGCCCACCGTGCGGATGAAGATGCTGCAACGACTGCACAACTTATGATACTTGCTTTCAATAAATTCGAAGCACTACATTTAGATACTTTAAAACAACTTTATTATTTAAGTAAAAATTTAAAATATGATTTACATGATATTCTTTTTGAAATGGCTCGAAACCATAACCATGAACGACTAAGTGAAGACTTCGAACAATTTGAACAGATTATTTATAAAAAGCAAAGAGATTTTAAAGCGCCCACAGTAAACTTTGACGGAACTTTAAAAGATCTTTATACAGACATTACTGAAAAATTAAATTTAACATATAGACCCCAACAATTATATTTAGCTGAAATTATATTAGAACAGTTGATGCATAGCGAGAAAGCTATGATTGAAGCGCCGTTAGGGAGTGGTAAATCATTTTCATATTTATTAGCTTCACTAATGTATAACATACAAACAGGAAAACATGTAATGATTTCTACAAATACAAAATTATTACAAAATCAGTTGTTGGAAAAAGATATACCTGCATTAAAATCAGCATTGAATTTTAAAATAAATGCATCTTTAATCAAAAGTAAACGAGATTATATTTCGTTAGGATTAATCAGTCAAATCTTAAAAGATGAATCTAATAATTACGAAGTTAGCATTTTGAAAATGCAATTATTGATCTGGATTACAGAAACACATACTGGAGATATACAAGAGTTAGATTTAAAAGGCGGACAAAAAATGTATTATGAACAAAAGTTAGAAACTTATGTTCCAGTGCGTAATGACATTAATTATTTTAATTTTATTAAGCGTAACGCAAAAAATATACAAATTGGTATAACAAATCATGCTCATTTAATACATGCTTCACATGACAATACAATTTATCAATTATTTGATGATTGTATCATTGACGAAGCCCATAGGTTACCTGATTACGCATTAAACCAAGTTACGAATGAATTAAGCTATTCTGATGTCAAATACCAATTAGGCCTAATTGGTAAAACTGAAAACGATAAACTACTTGCCGCTATCGACCATTTAGAACAACAACGTATACTTGAAAAATTAGATATACCACCAATCGATGTTTTTGGCCTTAAAACAAATATCAATGAAATACATGATTTAAACGAACAATTGTTTAGTACGATGTTTAATAGTATCCAACAATCAGAAATACATGATGATGAAGTGCATAAAGTTCATTTTGTATATCATTTTGATGTAACACCTATTTTAAATGATTTGCATGCCATCATTCATAAATTAAATATGACCTTAGAATTCTTTAACGGCATGAGCCATAAAACAATTAAAACAGTAAGAAAACAATTACTTTATATTAATGATAAGTTTAGAGCAATTGAAACTAGTTTAAAAAATAATCATACTAGTTATTTATCCATTAAAAACATTAACCAAAAATCTACAATCAAATTAAATGTAAAAGATTATGATGTGAAAGAAATATTAACAAAACAAGTGTTAGATAAATTTAATGCACTTACATTTATTTCAGGTACCTTAACTTTTAATCACTCATTTGAAAATTTCAAGCAATGGTTTAATAAGGACATCATATTTAATACTTATGAGCTTGATACTGCAACAGTATCTTCAAACCAGACAACTGTATTTATACCAAATGATGTCGTTTCATATAATTATAAAAATATTGATGACTATGTGAGCTCTATTGTCAATTATGTTATAGAATATACAACAGTTATTGAATCAAAATGTTTAATTCTATTCACTAGTTATAAGATGATGCATATGGTACAAGAACTCTTGAATGAATTACCTGAGTTTGAGGATTACGTAATACTCACACAACAACAAAATCAAAACTATAAAATTGTACAGCAATTTAATAGTTTTTCTAAAGCCATCCTATTAGGGACTAGCACATTCTTTGAAGGTTTTGATTTCCAATCAAATGGTATCAAGTGTGTAATGATTACAAAATTACCTTTTATGAATCATAACAATACGAAATATTGGTTAATGGAATCTGAATTCACTTCCACATTTAAAGATTTCGTTTTACCTGATGCTGTTACTCGTTTCAGGCAAGGACTAGGCAGACTTATTAGAAGTGAGCAAGATAAAGGTATCATCGTATCATTTGATGATCGTTTAATTAAAAGTAATTACAAACAATTCTTTGAACAATCATTAGAAAGTTATCGTCAAAAGAAAGGCGATATAAAACAATTTTCAAGCTTACTTAAAAAAATAAAAAAAGAGACAATACATCATAAAAGTAACTCGCGCAACTAGAAGTTGTACCTTGATTTTGTTAAAATGTATAAGGATTAATAAAAGAAGACTACAAAAATATTAGGAGTTTGGTTATGAAAACAACGATAAAAGAAGCAAAACATTACATTAACCAAGAAGTAACGATAGGTGCTTGGTTAACGAATAAACGTTCAAGTGGTAAAATTGCATTCTTGCAGTTAAGAGATGGTACTGGCTTTATGCAAGGCGTCGTAGTAAAAGCTGATGTAGATGAAGATACTTTTCAGTTAGCTAAAGATATTACGCAAGAAACTTCATTATATATTACTGGTGTCATTTCAGAAGATAATCGCTCTGATTTAGGTTATGAAATGCAAGTAAAATCTATTGAAATCATTGCAGAAGCTCATGATTACCCAATCACACCGAAAAACCATGGTACAGAATTCTTAATGGATCATCGTCACCTTTGGTTACGTTCAAAAAAACAACATGCAGTTATGAAAATAAGAAACGAAATTATTCGTGCAACATATGAATTCTTTAATAATACTGGGTTTACCAAAATAGATCCACCTATTTTAACAGCTAGTGCACCAGAAGGTACAAGTGAACTATTCCATACTAAATATTTTGATCAAGATGCTTTTTTATCTCAAAGTGGTCAACTCTATTTAGAAGCAGCTGCAATGGCTCATGGTAAAGTATTTTCATTTGGACCTACATTCCGTGCAGAAAAATCTAAAACACGCCGTCATTTAATTGAATTTTGGATGATAGAGGCTGAAAAAGCGTTTTGCGATCATAACGAAAGCCTAGAAATTCAAGAACAATATGTGACACATGTTGTTAAATCAGTACTAGAAAATTGCAAATTAGAATTAAATATTTTAGAACGTGACACTGAAAAGCTTGAAAAAGTTACAACGCCTTTCCCACGTATCACATATGATGATGCAGTTGAATTCTTGAAAGAACAAGGCTTTGATGATATCGAATGGGGAGAAGACTTTGGTGCGCCTCATGAAACTGCAATTGCAAATCATTACGATTTACCTGTATTTATTACAAATTATCCAACAAAAATCAAACCTTTCTATATGCAACCAAATCCAGATAATGAGGATACAGTGTTGTGTGCAGATTTAATAGCACCCGAAGGATATGGAGAAATAATCGGTGGTTCTGAACGTATCAATGACCTTGCATTATTAGAACAACGTATCGATGAATTTGAATTAGACCCTGAAAGTTATAGTTACTATTTAGATTTACGTCGTTATGGTAGTGTACCTCACAGTGGATTCGGTTTAGGTCTAGAAAGAACAGTCGCATGGCTATCAGGTGTAGAGCATGTTCGTGAAACTGCACCATTCCCTCGTTTATTAAATCGACTATATCCATAATATTATCAATACAAGAAACTACCTAAACTACGTCCAGTCTATTTTACGGCTGGACTTTTTTATAATATTTACACATGATAAGGAGGGGTGCTTTTGAATATCGATATGCTTAAAACTAGACCTGTTGTAATTCGCAAAGAATTACTAGATCATTATAATGAATTAGGTATCAATGAGCGTGAATTAGTTATCTTAATAAAATTAATTTACGCGTCGGAAACGACCAATAAACAACCATCCATTGAATCTTTACAAAAAGGCACATCACTAGATTCTAGAGAAATTACTGCTATTATACAAAATCTTATTCAACGTGATTTATTAGAGTTAAATGTTAACAAAGACGAAGAAGGTAAATTCACTGAATATATGAATCTCGATCAGTTCTATCATAAACTAAATGATATTATGCAACACGTTAATAATAATAGTAACCAAAAACAAGTTGAACTTGAATTCAATAAACTTTTCCAACAGATTGAGCAAGCTTTTGGTAGACCATTATCACCGTATGAAATCGAAACATTAAACCAATGGTTAGACATAGATAAACACGACTTAAGTGTGATTCAAGCAGCATTAGATGAAGCGCAAAGTCAGAACAAAATGAGTTTTAAATACATTGATCGAATTTTATTAAATTGGAAAAAAAACAATGTAAAAACCATTGAGGATTCCAAAAAAATAAGTCAACAGTTTAACCAACCTAAAATGAAACATACTGTTAAAAAAGTGCCTAAATTTGATTGGCTAAATGAGGAGAATCAAGATGATAAGTAATAAAAAAGCTTTAGAAATGATCGATGTCATTGCTAATATGTTCCCAAACGCTGAATGTGAACTCGTACATGATAACCCATTTGAACTAACAATTGCGGTACTATTATCAGCACAAACTACAGATGTTTCTGTAAATAAACTCACTAGAGAGCTTTTCAAAAAATACAAAACACCTGAAGACTATCTAAATGTAGATATATCAGAATTAGAAAATGATCTGCGTACCATTGGTTTATACAGAAATAAAGCTAAAAACATTCAAAAATTATGTGCGTCATTACTAAATAAATTCGACGGGGTGATTCCGCAAACACATGCCGAACTTGAAAGTCTAGCTGGAGTGGGGCGTAAAACAGCAAACGTAGTGATGAGTGTTGCTTTTAATGAGCCTTCACTTGCAGTAGATACTCATGTAGAACGTGTAGCTAAACGTTTAGGCATTTGTAGGTGGAAAGATAATGTTAGACAAGTAGAAGATAAATTGTGTAAAGTCGTACCTAGAGAACGTTGGAATAAAACACATCATCAACTTATTTTCTTCGGACGCTATCACTGTTTAGCACGTAGCCCTAAATGTGATATATGCCCCTTATTTAATGAATGTAGAGAAGGGCAAAAAAGATATAAAGCCAGTTTGAAAGAAGTGTGACACAATTGATTTCAAAAGAAGCGTTTAAACAATTAGAAGAACAAATAGATTTATTTTCTAAACAGAAGAAATTAAATTCTTCTGAAGCCAAGGTATTAATTGATAAATACTTTGATATGATTGAGTCTTTTTTTAAACAAATCAATCACATTCATACGATTGATTTTGAACAATTAAACGATTATCCAGTTGTACCAATGAATTTTAAAGAGCGTTATCAATATATGCTTGCCCGTAAATACCATTTTATGGGTTACAGTCAAATGAAGACAGTCAAATCAGAATTAATAAAAATGAATGCATCCTATCAAATACGTAGAAAAAACAAAGGTAATCCTTAAAACCACTTCCCAACTTGTTGGGTTAGTGGGACTTATGCATGAGCGAAAGCTCAATACTTGATAGTCAGTTGCTCACTCATATAAAGCCATCAATCTTCAATTAGTTACGAAAACTCTATAAAATAAAGAAAACGCCAATTTCTATAATATTTCAATAGAAATTGGCGTTTATTTGTTAGTAAAGAATAATGATAATCAAGTGTTTATTAAGCACTTAGTTACTTATTCAAAAATTTATTCGGACACTATTGTGCTCTTGATAAGCCAGTAGAATTATTTGCATTATTACTGTTCGAGTTAGCTGATGATGCATTATTGTTATTGTTGTTGTTATTATTGCTACCACCGCTATTATTACTACTACTGCTGCTGCTTCCACCTTGTCCTCGAGGCTTATTACTTGTTGTGTTGTCATCAGGATGTCCTGCAACAGATAGGCTGTCTTTACTATCACCATTTACTGAGTCAGGTTTACTAAAGTCCTTGCCGTCTCTTGGTGAGATATTACTCATTACATCCTCGAATAAATATTGCGGATATTCTTGTTCGTCATGACCAACAAATGAATTTACGCCGCCTTGTTTAACTTCTTTGAAGCCCATCCACACAGACATGCTGTATTTTGGCGTGAAACCATTCATCCATACATCTTTTGCAGCATCGTCAGGTAAACCATATTGTTGATAAGTTTGATCACCATAAGTACCTGTACCAGTTTTGGCTGCAACATTTACACCAGATATACCGTGGCCATATGCAGAACCATATGCTTCAAATGTACCTTTAAGTACTTCTGCAAGCATATAAGAAGTGGAATCTTTCATTGCTTTCTTACTTGTGTGATCGTAATTAATTGTTTCCCCATCTTCTTTTTCTACTTTTTTAATAGAATGTGCATTATTATATTCGCCACCATTTGCAATTGATGCAAAAGCAGATGCTAATTGAGTAGGTGAGAATTCTGATGATGAACCACCTAATACTTCAGAAGGTCCAATATCTCCTTCATATTCCAAACCTACTTTATTTGCGAAATCTTTTGGTGCGTCATTTCCAGCGTTCTCTTTTGAAGATTGCCATGCTTTTAATGCTGGAATGTTGAAACTTTGACGTAAAGCGTCATACAATTTAACCTCGCCGTGACCTTTAGTATCATAGTTTCTAAAGGTAACACCATCTACTTGATATGCTTCTTCATCCTGAATTGCATGGTTCGTAGCCCAATTCATATTTTCTATAGCAGGGCCATAAGCTAAGAATGGTTTTAATGATGAACCAGTAGGGTGTGCATCTGTAGCTAAGTTTCTATCAACAATATCTTTATAGTTTCTACCGCCTGATATTGCCACTAATCCGCCAGATTCACTGTCTACGATAGAAGCACCAACTTGTTGGTCTTCGTTTTTATAGTAACCACCATTATCTACACGATCTTGAAGTGTTTGTTGTACGTCTTTGTCCATATTTGTGTAGATTTTAACACCACTGTTAAGAACTTCTCCTAAATCTTTACCTTTGAATGCTTTATTATTCATTAATTCAGATTTTACGAAGTTAACATAAGAATCGTATTCAGGATTTGAACTTTTATCACTAACTTGACGTTCTTCCGAATCACGTTTTACTAAATTATCTTCTAATGATGTATTTTGTGCTTCTTCTTTTTGCTTCTTAGTAATACGATTATGATATTCCATTAAGTATAAAACAGTATCTTTACGTGATTCTGCTTCTTTTGGATGATCATAGATATTATAAGTATTCGGAACTTGTGGTAAACCAGCAAGATAAGCCGATTCAGCTAAATTTAAATCTTTTAAATCTTTATCAAAATAATATTTAGCTGCAGCCTTCACACCATAAACACTGTCAGAATAGTAAATTTTATTTAAATACATCTCAAATATTTCATCTTTACTATATTCTTGTTCAAGTCTATATGATAGGTAAGCTTCTTGTGCTTTACGGGCAATTGATTTTTGATCCGTTAAGAATGAACGTTTAACTACCTGTTGGGTCAATGTCGATGCACCTTGTGAACCAAATCCTCCCGTAAAGTTTTTAGCCACTGCACCAAACAAACGTTTATAGTCAAGTGCACCATGGTCATAGAAACGATTATCTTCTGTAGCCAAGACAGCTGCTTTCATGTTTTTAGGTACTTCATCTAAATCAACATGTTCACGTCTTTGCCCATTATCAATCGTTTTAATCAAATCGCCATCTTTATCATATATTTTAGCAGGAATTGGATCTTGTAATTTTGATTCTGTAAATGCTGGTGCTTTCCAAGCATAATATGCAAATAACAAAATACCAATTAATGCTAGAACAATGAAGGCTATGATGAGAAATCCGATTATCTTAATAATCGTTCTTTTTATATTCCTATTCTTTTTTTCTCCGGACTTATCATTCTTTTTTGAATCAGAAGTCCTTTTTTTCTCCGTCATACGCGGTCCTCACTTTCATCTAATATCAACTTATCAACTGCTTTGAGGTAATTCAATCTTGGTTGATACTGATAAGGAATATAGTAACCATTTTTTCTAATTTCTTCAACCGTAATCGACTTTTTAATTTCTTTTTTGTACCGATGCCAATAATATTTAAATTTGCAATAAGGCAATAAATAAACTTCATCTAATAATTTAAAGCGAATTAATAAAAAAACAATACCTCCTTGATCATAACAAGCATCCATATGTATCACTTGGTGCTCATGCATATTATTCAATGGAAATGAAGTTTTATTTTTAGTTTCTTTCGCTTCAAAATCTAAATAGTGCCCTTTATAAATACCATTGTAATCAGTAGTCGAAGGCGTTCGGAAATAAGCCTCATTAATTACCGCCTTACTTCTCATAGGATAATGAACATTAACTATTTGAACAGGGGTGGGCTTTTTATGTATAACAGCTTGCCCAAGTTTCAAATAGTGCGTATTAGATAATTCAATATCGCTCTCAAGTGACATACCTCTGCCACCATAATTTATTTTACTCTTATCATCCTTATAAGTTCGTCCGACTTGAGACTTATTTCCGTAAAATGGTTTCCCATTTGGATAATTCATTGTTTTTCACCACTTTAATTTGGTTTCAAAAACTTTTTCCATTATACATGAAAACAGTCATTTTTTCCAAACTATGAAATATAAAGCAATGTATCTGTACATACATCAATATTTATTTTAACGTGCTTTTCTCAATTAAACAATATTTCCCTATAAATAAGCCTATAATATGACATAAATGTAAGTTCGTTGTTTCTCAAATGACTATCAAATTCATTTATGGTAAATTTAATATGTAGGAGGAAACTTCATGCAACAATTAATTACCCAACTCTTAAATGATGTACAAAAGATGCAAAATAGATACGAAACAGTCAAATCGAAAGATATAGATTATGACTTTTACAAAGATGTTGTTCCATTTACGAGTTACATAGATAATCTGTTAGAAACGTTTAGCACCTTCGAACCTAAAATACTAAGATTATCCTATATGAATAAGAAAAAATTTGATTTACTTATTTCAAATATTGAATCACTGTCCGTTGAATGTCATTTTAAAAGGACTAGCCGGAAATTATTTACTGAAAAAGTCAAGGCAGTACAATACGATTTAAGTTATATACAAAGAAGTGATGCTAAATTATGATAAAGACAATTTATGTGACTGGCTACAAGTCATTTGAACTTAATATCTTTAAAGATGACGCACCTGAAGTTTCATATTTAAAAAAATTTATAGCACATAAATTAAAATCATTGATTGAAGAAGGACTTGAATGGGTATTAATACAAGGACAGATGGGTATAGAATTATGGACTGCTGAAGTAGTAATTGATTTAAAAGAAACGTATCCTGATCTTAAACTTGGTGTCGTTACACCATTTTATGGCCACACAGATAGATGGAATGAACAGAATCAAGCAAAATATAATCACATTGTACAGCATGCTGATTTTGTAGATAGTGTATTTCATACATCATATGTGGGACCACACCAATTTAAACAAACAGATCAATTTATGCTCGACCATACAGATCAAACATTACTAATATATGATGAAGAACAAGAAGCTAGTCCAAAATACTTTAAGCAAATGTTAGTTGATTTTATGGAAAAAACAAATTATACTTGTGACATTGTTTCGTTTGATGAATTAACAGAATTTATCAACGATTTACAGTGGTCTCAAGAACAAAGTTTCGAATGAGGTGGAAAAAATATGTCAGATGTTTCATTAAAACTATCAGCTAAAGATATTTATGAAAAAGATTTTGAAAAAACTATGACACGTGGTTATAGAAGGGAAGAAGTGGATGCTTTCTTAGACGACATCATAGCAGATTATCAAAAGATGGCAGATTTAGATAATGAAGTTGTTAAACTTTCCGAAGAAAACAATAAACTAAAAAAAGAACTAGAAGAATTGAGATTGCGTGTGGCTACTTCAAGACCACAAGAAAACAAAAACTTTTCAGCAAATGGGAATGCTGCAAGCAATGCTACTAATAATAACAACGTCGATATACTAAAAAGAATTTCAAACTTAGAAAAAGCAGTTTTTGGTAAATAATAAAACAAGCAATCATAACAAATGCGATGTCCAAGTAGTTATAATTGCGTACATAAAGATAAGTTTTGTTTTTCTCAAAACTTATCTTATTTTTATTTGTTCTGATCTTTGAAAAATGATATACTCTTAAAGATGGTGTTTTGGGTAATCGCTATAGCGATATAGAGGAAAGTCCATGCTCACACAATCTGAGATGATTGTAGTGTTCGTGCTTGATGAAACAATAAGTCAAGGCATTAAGTTGACGGCAACGAAATAACCTAAGTCTTTAGATACGGTTAAAATAGTTTGAAAGTGCCACAGTGACGTAGCTTTTATAGAAATATAAAAGGTGGAACGCGGTAAACCCCTCGAGTGAGCAATCCAAATTAGGTAGGAGCACTTATTTAACGGAATTCAACGTATAAATAAGGCATACTTTAAAAGTATGTAGACAGATGGTTACCACCAGCGTACGAGTGTAACTAGTACACGTTGGCAGTACAAAGGTACAAAACATGGCTTATAGAAACATCATTACTAGACCCCAAGCTCTCCCAATTAGGAGAGCTTTTTTAATGTTTAAATTTAACATAAAGCCTTAATATAATCCAGAACAGAAGTAAGGTCATATCTATTTAAAATAACTTTTGATAAAATAAAATTAAATCTACTTAAAAAAGGAGCAAAACAATGTATCAATTATTAGCTGTGTGCCCAATGGGGTTAGAAGCAGTTGTTTCTAAGGAAATTCAAGAACTTGGTTATACAACAACAGTAGAAAACGGCAAAATCTTTTTCGAAGGTGATGAAGCAGCAATAGTTAAATGTAATTTATGGTTAAGAACTGCTGATAGAATAAAGATTGTTGTTGGACAATTTAATGCAACAACATTTGATGAATTATTTGAAAAGACAAAAGAACTCCCTTGGGAAACAATCATCGAAAAAGAAGGAAACTTTCCAGTACAAGGTCGTAGTGTAAAATCTACTTTGTATAGTGTGCCAGATTGCCAAGCAATCGTTAAAAAAGCAATTGTAGAGCGTTTAAAATCTGCTTATCAAGAAAAAGGGTGGCTAGATGAATCGGGAGCTAAATATCCAGTGGAAGTAGCTCTATTAAAGGATAAAGCACTACTGACAATAGATACTTCTGGATCAGGACTTAACAAACGTGGTTATAGACTAGCTCAAGGTGAAGCACCTATAAAGGAAACACTTGCTGCTAGTTTAATTAAATTAGCAAATTGGACAGGTGATACACCATTGATTGATCCATTTTGTGGTTCTGGAACGATTGCGATTGAGGCATGTTTAATTGCTCAAAATATTGCACCCGGTTTTAATCGAGATTTCGTTTCAGAAACATGGGATATTATGCCTGATAGATTATACGATAAATTGAGAGATGAAGCTGATCAACAAGCTAATTATGATAGACCTTTAAAGATATATGCATTAGATATTGACCCAGAAATGATAGAAATTGCACGTAGAAATGCTGAAGAGGTTGGCTTATCAGACATTATTAACTTTAAAGTTCAAGATGTTAACACTTTATCAATTGAGTCGGCAGAACCAGTTGCATTGATTGGCAATCCACCTTATGGTGAACGCATTGGCGATAGAGCAGAAGTGGAAGAAATGTATCGTTATATCGGCCAATTAATGCAGGAGCATCCTTACTTATCAACTTATATTTTAACAAGTAATAATGAATTTGAATTTTTAGTTAATCAAAAAGCAACCAAAAGACGAAAGTTATTTAATGGTTATATAGAGTGTACTTACTATCAGTACTGGGGGAGTAAAAAACCTAAAAAATAGACTGCATGAGCAATCAGAAAGAGGTGTGACAAATGAATAACGAGTTTAAAAAAGGCATATTTTTTGCTTTTGGTGCATATATTTTATGGGGGATTTTACCTATATATTGGGATTTAATAGAAGATATTTGTGCTTTTGAAATATTAGCTTTTAGAATTATACTTTCAATGATATTTATGTTAATAGTGGTAGTCGTCACTAACAATACAGCACCATTTAAACGTGATTTACAACAGCTCATAGCAAATCCTATACAACTCATTGCTATCATAGCTGCTGGTTATGTAATAACAATTAATTGGGGCACTTTTATATGGGCTGTTACGAATGGCCACGTATTGCAATCCAGTTTAGGCTACTACATTAATCCACTCGTAAGTATTCTATTAGCGTTAATTTTTCTTAAAGAGCGATTTAATAAATTAGAATGGATTGCCATTGGATTTGCAGTTATCGGTGTTTTGTATATGACTATAAGAGTCGGTGTATTCCCTAGTATTTCGTTACTACTAGCATGTTCATTTGGTATTTACGGATTGATTAAAAAAATCGTACCGATTGATGCAATCAGTAGTATTACAATAGAATGCATTGTTACTGCACCAGCAGGCATTATATACCTATGGTACATATGGCAACAAGGTAGTTTAACGTTTGGCTATAATACCTCATCTTTCTGGTTAATCTTCTCAGGAGCTGTAACGGCAATTCCACTTATACTATTCTCAGCTGGCGCCCGTAGAATTCCGCTATCACTGACTGGTTTTATACAATATATCGGACCGACAATTATGTTTGTATTAGGTATTTTCTTATTCAAAGAACCTTTTAGCATCGATCAATTTATTACATTTATTTTTATTTGGGTTGGCATTGTAATTTATAGTATTTCACAATATGTAAAAATTAAAAAGAATAATAACCCTGTTATTCACTAAACGATATTTTCAATTCCGTAAAGGTAACTTTATATAAGTTATCTTTACGATTTTTATTATGTTTTGAAATTGTTCAAAACATGTTTACATATCAAATCGGTCATTTTATTATATTCAATGTCGCAAATATATCATTAGTATAAATTATGCATTTGTAGTATTGTAAAATTAGATAAAAAGTGAACCAATCGAAAATTTATTATATACACTATTATTTTTAATCATATATTATAATGGAGTGATTATATGACGAGAGTATTAATATTAGGGGCAAATGGAGCTATTTCTAAAGCAGCTATTAATTCTTTTTTAGAAAACACCTCATATACGCTGAGATTATTTTTAAGAGACGCTAACAGATTACCTGATTATGCATCAGATCGCATCCGTGTACGTGAAGGAGATGCTACAAACTTCGAGGATGTTAACAGTGCAATGGAAGATGTAGATATTGTATTTGCTAGCCTTTCTGGTGAATTAGATAAAGAAGCAAGTACTATTGTTAAAGCTATGGAACAAAATCACGTTGATCGTTTAATATTTGTAGCGGCTCTTGGTATTTACAATGAGGTACCAGGTAAATTTGGTGAATGGGTAAATAAACAAATCCATAATCACTTACCTATTTATAAACAAGCAGCTGATATCATTGAAAGTTCAAACCTCGATTATACTATTTTAAGACCTGCATGGTTATCAGATATTAACGAAATTGATTATGAGATTACTCATAAAAATGAATTATTTAAGGGAACAGAAGTTTCCAGAAAAAGTGTTGCTGCTGTTGCAGTCCAAATTGCCAAAAACCCTGAACTGTATTTAAAAGAAAACATTGGTATTAACAAACCTAATACTGATTTTAATAAACCAAGATGGAAATAAAAATAAAATTGTAAAATCGACTAATTTATTAATGATTGCGAATACCACCAGTTAAGGTGGTATTTTTAATTTTAAATTAAGTCACATTCAATAAGTGGAAAATACTTTTTACATTTCTACTTATAAAACATTGCTAAATACAATTTAATTTTGCTAACTTACTTTAGACGCACATTAATTTGTTATACAATAGAAATTAATTACATATAAGTAATAAAGGGGATACATAACATGTCTAAAACGAAGCAACTCGATATACTATATAAATTAAAAAAAGAGGTTGAAAAATCAAACAATCATAGATTGATTCATATTATAAATCAAGTCATTAAAAAAATATTTTTAGAACAGTATACTGCTACTTTTGTCGGCCATTTTTCAGCAGGCAAATCCACACTTATCAATATGCTACTAGAAGAAAGCATACTACCAAGTTCACCAGTGCCCACAACCAGTAACACAGCAATTGTCTCTGTATCAGATGAACCAGGTATTATAGCTAATTTGAACAACCAAAAATATACTTTATTAACAAACTACGATGAAGTTAAACAAATGAATCGTGAAAATATTGACGTTGAATCTGTAGAAATTAAATTTTCTTCTGATAAATTTAATAAAGGGTTCACACTTCAAGATACTCCAGGCGTTGATTCAAATGTATCAACACACCAATCTAGTACTGAAGAATTTATGTATACAAGTAATGTTTTATTTTACACAGTAGACTATAACCATGTTCAATCTGCAATGAATTTTCAATTTATGAAACAGCTGAACTATGCTGGTGTTCCGGTCGTTTTTGTTATCAACCAAATAGATAAACATCATGAATCGGAAATTCCATTCGACACATTTAAACAACGCGTTGAAAAATCAATTGCTGAATGGGAAATCAAATTAGATCAAATATTTTATGTTTCTAAATTTGAACATGAACACAACCAAATTCAAGCACTTTCAGATTATCTCATCGATAAAGATCAACATAGAGAATCAATGGCGGATTATGTGGAGCGTACTGTGAATTTTATTACAGACGAACAACTATCTTTTATACAACATGAAATTCAAACGATTCTAAATGAGCTAGATATATTTGAAGAAGACTTTGACCAAGCATATTTAAACTTTCAACAACATCAACAAGTAAGTGAAGAAGCGAAGTTACTTAATAACCCTGATCAATTGTATGATTTCTTAAAACAAAAGCGTAAAGCGATTCTCGACAATGCATATGTTATGACGCATGATACTAGAGAAAAAATAAGAACTTATTTAGAGAGCAAAACTAAAGACTTTAAAGTAGGCGGCATATTCAATAAAAAGAAAAAAACATTAGAAACGCAACAAATTAGACTTCAAGAATTACTTGAGCAATTACAAAAAAAAGTAAATCAAGAAATACGCCAACCTTTGAGAGAAGATATGTCATTTTTAACGCGATTTATTAACTCATCCGAAGTAAATGATGCGATTTTAAACCAACACTATCAAATGCCTCCAAATCTCATAGATGATTTGTATCAAATGCAAATATCTATTAGTAATCAATATGTTTTAACATTTTCAGATGACTTAATGAAATCTATTAAACAATTTATTATTAAAGAAACTGAACCATTATTTGAGAAAGCAATCAGCCATTCTCAAGCAAACGACATTGGCACAGAAGAAGTAGAAGATTACAATGATTATGTTAAATTTATGGAGTTGCGTAATCTAAGAGAATCACTTGAAACACAAAATTATAGACACTACTACATTCATATTGATGATTCACTAGATAAATTAATAGATAGAGAAGAAATCACATATCAAGCTAAACCAGAGCATTCAGAAGTTCAAAAACAGAATCGTTCTAATACCACTAAAACAAAAACAACGGATACTTCAATTCAAGATATAAAAAATTCATTAAACTTGATAAAAGATATTCCATTATTCGAACAAACAAAACAAGATATCAACGATACACTGAAACGCCTAAATCATAAAATCATTAAAATAGGTGTTTTCGGGACGTTCAGTGCTGGAAAAAGTAGTTTAATCAACGCACTACTAGGCGATGCATATCTTGTTAGTTCACCAAATCCTACAACAGCAGCAATGACAGAACTGACATACGGTGAAGAAAGTCAAATTACACTTAAATCACCTGAGCAAATCTTAGAAGAGTTAAACCAATTATTTGAATTGGAAAATAAAACTTTTGATTCAATTGAGGCATTTTTAAATCAAAACACAAAAAAAGTAACAGCATCTTTAGAAAAAAACAAATTAGCATTTATCAATGCGATTGAGAAACATTATGCGATGTATCAAGAAATGCTAGAACAAGGTTTAACACATACCATTGCACGGGATGAAATAAAAAAATGGAGTGCAGAAGACGAATATGCAACCTTTGTAAATACAGTTCATTTGAAATTACCTATCGATTGGTTGAAAGATAAAGTTATCGTAGATTCACTTGGGTTACATTCCAATAATCAACGTCATACAAATGAAACAGAAAAGATTTTAACTTCTTCAGATTTAATACTTTATGTAAGTTATTTTAATCATTCATTCACAGATAATGACAAACGCTTTATAGAACATATGAAAGAAATGAACCAATTAAGTGAAAATCAAGCATTTAAAATGGTCATAAATGCAACTGATTTAGCTGAAACTGAAGAAGACTTAAATGCAGTCATAAACTATGTAAGTGATGCACTTAACCAAGTAAATATGAATTCGGACATTTTTGCAGTTTCGAGTCGAGAAGCTTTAAAAACAGGAGACTTAGGAATTGATAAACTAAAAAATAGTATAAACTATTTTACTCAAGTTGAGTCTAAAGATATATTGCAACAACAAATGACGAAACAATTAACCAATATTTCAGAAGCATTTGACCAAATGATAGAAGACGCACAGCATAATCAATCTAAAATTAAGCAACGTAAAAACAAACTCGAGCAGTATCATAATCAAATATTACTGAATAATAATATATTACAAATTGCCGTGCAGCGTGCTTCAAATGAAGTTGAAGATCAAATTTATCACCTCAATGAACGTTTGAAAATTCAGTTGTTAGATGAAGTTAAATCAATTTATAATGGGCAAATGACACAGAGCAACAACTTTAACGAAGCAAAACGTCATTCCACAAAGCAATACTTAGATCAAATTCATCAAAGATTGTATTTAGAACAATCCTTACTAGTGGAACGTGTTAAAAAGTATTTCATTCAACAAATACATGAAGAAATTGCTCCTTTAAAACAAAAATTAGAGCAATTACACATTTTCATTGAACCTGAATTTAATAAGAGTAATATAGAACTAGACGATCCTTATTTAAAAATTGATTTAAGTCAAATGCTTTCCGCTTTGCCTAAATCATTAACGAAAAAGAACATCTTGCAGCCAAAAATGCAAAATGAAGTTCAAACCACAATAACTCAAAACACGCTCGTACAACTTAAACCTTGTATAGCTGAATTAAGAAAAGCATTAATTGAAATCGTGAATAATTTGAATAATGATGCAGAAATAAAATTCAATCAGTATGAAAAAGATATACACACACAAATTAAACAACTCTTAGCATTTGAAATGGATCATTCTTTAATAAAACAACTCCAAGAAACAAATAGCGAATTAAAAGCTCAGTTGTTAATTTAGAAAGAGGTACTTACGATGTCCAAAAAGATATTATTAATAGACGGTATGGCTCTGCTGTTTCGTCATTTTTACGCAACTAGCCTACACAAACAATTCATGAGAAATTCATCAGGTATTCCTACAAACGGTGTTCAAGGGTTTGTTCGTCATGTATTTACTGCGATAAACGAAATACAACCTTCACATGTGGCTGTGTGTTGGGATATGGGTAAATCTACATTTCGAAATGAAATGTTTGACGGATATAAACAAAATCGACCCGCACCACCAGAAGAATTGATACCACAATTTGATTATGTTAAAGAAATATCAAACCAATTTGGATTTGTAAATATTGGTGTCCAAAATTATGAAGCAGATGATGTAATAGGCACTTTGGCACATCAATATTCACAACAAAATCAAATTTTTGTAATCACTGGTGACAAAGATATTCTACAATGTATTAATCCTAATGTTGAAATTTGGTTAACTAAAAAAGGATTTAACTTATACAACCGCTATACATTAGACAGATTTCAAAATGAATATGGATTAAATCCGCTACAATTAATAGATGTTAAAGCATTTATGGGAGATAGTGCTGATGGTTATCCTGGTGTTAAAGGGATTGGTGAAAAAACTGCTATAAAACTTATTCAAAATCATGGTTCTGTTGAAGCAGTGATTGACGCTTTAAACGAATTGACACCTGGTCAAAGACATAAAATAGAAGATAATTTATACAATTTGAAACTTTCTAAATCACTAGCTAAAATTCATACAGAAGTACCTATTAATACTTCTGATTTATTAAACGACATGAAGTTTGGGACGGAATTAGCTGAAATACTAAATATTTGTAAAGAACATGAACTCTATGTATCAGGAAAATACTTAGCTACACATTTTAGTTAAATAAAAATTAAAGGGCTCATACGTATTCAAATAAATACGTACGAGTCCTTTATAATTATTGTCTAATCCTTTTCATCGTACATGTTTAACGAGATAAAAATGATATCCTTCTATCCTGTAGTCACACTCATATATTTTAAAATAAAGGTTTAAATTCAAAAAATGTGTTTAGAATCATCTATTAAAAGTTTCTCACTATAGAAAGGGACTATTTCTGATTTTCGTCATAATAAGTTTTCAAATATCCTACTGACTTTGAATTGTTAAGATACTGTTTTGATTTAACGCTTTTTTGCTCTTGTTTTAGTAATTTTATATAAGGCATTTTTGGCATGATGATTTGCTTCTTTATTTTGATTCCTTGGAACCCATTTAACAAACAATAAATCAAAATATGACTCTAATGATTTTATTTTAAGCAAGTAATTTATAAACTGCTTATTTTTTACTTGTCCTTTGTTCATACTATCTTCTATTAATTTCGAATCAGTGTATACGAGTGCTGTAGTAATCCCATGGTGTTTTGCACATTCCAATGCAAATACGAAAGCTGCCCATTCTGCACTATGATTGTCTAAGATTCCTAAATTACAGTCATAATGCAATCGTTCTTGCTCAGTAATGATAACGATAGAACATGCGCTTTGACCAGGATTGCCTGCTGTAGCAGCATCAAAATATATTTTCGCCATAAATTCACCTTCAAATTTAATAAGTTAATTTTATATTATCAAAAGAACATAAATAAGTATAATCATGTAGATGCATTTTTCTTGGAAAAATACATCAATGTAACGTAAGCTATTACCGTCAATAAAAAAGCACAACATTAATTTAATAAAGGATGATCTAATTGAAAAATATGTTTATTATACATGGCTATCAAGCTAGTACAAAAAGCCATTGGTTTCAATGGTTAGCCTCACAAATAGAGGCATATGGTTATAATGTTAAAATTATACACTTACCAAATTCTGATCATCCTGAACTTGATTCATGGTGTCAAGCAATAGATGATATTATTCAAAGTAAATTGAATTCAGAAACTATTATCGTTGCACATAGTTTGGGAGTCATATCAATATTACATTATTTAACTTCTGTTAAGCCTCATTCAAAAATAAAAGGCCTTTTTCTAGTTTCAGGTTTTAACGAAAAGTTATCGAACATACCCGAATTAAATCAATATATAGATAACACACGTATAAAACTCGATAAATTATGTGCGCAACACATTATTACAATTGGTGCTTTAAATGATCCAGTAGTGAATATAGACGCGACAGATAGATTATCAAAACAATTAAATGTCAATACACATTATATAAATCATAACGGCCACTTTTTAGAAACTGAAGGGTATCACACATTCAAGTTCTTAAAAGAAAAGATAATTGAAATATTATAATTATATTAAATCACCAGAAATAAATAAGCCCGTAAATGAACTTATCTGTTAATCATTTACGGGCTTTTCCTCAGTTATATTAAAACATGTCATTAATAACCTTCATCTAATTTTTGTATTTTGCCTTTTCGGTACATTGATTTTGCCCAATAACCAAAAGGAACATTAAAGATAGTAGAAACAATTTTTAATAAATATGTTGTAATAAAGATTTCAAATACCGCTTCATTTGGCATTGCACCTAAAAAAGCAATGATGACAAATAACGCAGTATCCACGATATTACTTAAAATAGTACTACCATAAGCTCTTATAATAAATGTTCTATCTGAACTAAACACTTTTTTGATTAATGAGAAAAGTAATACATCTAAATGTTGTCCAATAATGTATGCTATAACCGAACCTAAAGCAATCCTTGGAACAATATTAAAAATAGATTCTAATGCTTTTTGTGTATTGTCTACCGGGGAAGGCGTGAAATGAAGCGAAAATTGCATCACGATAATCATCACCAATGTCGAACAAAAACCTAACCAAACTGCACGTTTAGCTATTTTGCGTCCGTAAATATCATTTAAAATATCAGTTGCTAAATAGATAGATGCAAACATAACATTTCCCAGGGTTGCTGAAATAGTAAAAATATCGATTGTTTTAATAACTTGGATATTAGCTATAATGGTGCCAATAGCAATCCATGCAATCAAACCATGTTTACCAAACAAACGATACATAGTAACTAATAATATGAATGTTACTAAAAAAGTAATAACGCCAAATATTTCATTAAACAATTTTATTCCTCCTAAATTTTGATAATGCGGGTGTTTAGAAACCGCAAAATAAACAACTACATTATTTTACTAGAAAATATTAAAAAAGCAAGTTCAAACTTCAACTGATTTTTTAAATATTTATACTAATGTTATATTTCATATTAATGATTAAACAATCGTTGTTACAAATGATATAATATCAACAAGTCTCAAATCTTATAATAAATTAACTAGTTGGGTACTTATAATTCATTTTTAGAAGTACAGGAGCGTGAAACGTATTCTAACCTATTCTGAAAAAGAGGCAATTGATGCCATAGACCAATTAATGAACACATATTGTAAAGCGTGTTTATTGAAACGTCATATAAAAAAGACAAACGGCAAAACACAAGCACATCATTTTTGTATTAATGAATGTTCTGTCGGAAAACAAATTAAGCAAATTGGCAATGAATTACAATAAAAAGGAGCATACGATTATGGAAATAATAAATATAGCTACGACACCAAATCCAAATACGATGAAAATTGATTTAAACATAGATAGTGGGGATAACAAACCTAACACATATACAAAAGTTAAAGAGGGACAACCTGACTTCATCAATGCAGTACTAGATGTAGAAGGTGTTAAATCTATATTTCAAGCAATGAATTTTATTTCTGTAGATAAAAATTCAGAAGTAGATTGGGATACACTTTTACCAAACATCACAAAAGCTCTAGAAGAAATATAAACATAAGGAGGGTGCCTTAATGGAAATAGTACGTGTTGAACCTACACCAAGTCCAAATACAATGAAAATTGTACTAAGTGAAAAAAGAGAAGATAACCAGTCTAATACTTATTCATCAGTCGCAGAAGGGCAACCTGATTTTATCAATGATGTTTTAGCAATTGATGGTGTTAAATCTATATTTCATGTAATGGATTTTTTGGCTGTAGATAAAAAACCAAAATTTGATTGGGAAGATGTTTTACCAAAAGTAACAGCAACACTCAATGATGAACAAGAAATAACTTCCGAAGCACAACCAGATGAACATTTTGGTGAAGTAAAAGCAGAGGTTTTGACATTCAAAGGTATTCCTTATCAAATTAAACTAACGACAAGTTCAGAAGAACAACGTAAACAATTACCTGAAATATATGTTGATAGCATGTTAGCTGCACAGAAAGATGATGATAATGTTGTGTTCCAACGTAAATGGGAAGATTTTGGAATACGCTATGGCGAACTCTCAGAGGTAATGGAAGACGTCGTTGAAGAAATAACGGCAATCTATCCTAAAGATCAATTGCAAAAACGAGTTGAAGAAGCTTTAGCATCCAACGTTACAATTCCTGAAACTAAATACCGACATGTAACATTGGAAGCATATCAAGCAACTGAAAGTTGGAAAGAACGATTAAGAATGCTAAAATCATTCCCAACACCTACAATTGAAGATTTACCGTTGCTCGGTGAGGTCGTGAGTGATGAACAGAAAACACCATTAAGACGTGAAGCAATTATACTCCTTGGAATGATTGAAGATGAAATCGTACTCCCATACCTCTATAAAGGCTTAAACGATAAAAGCCCTGCAGTAAGAAGAACTGCTGGTGATTGTTTAAGCGATTTAGGTTTCAAACAAGCATTACCAGAAATGGAAAAAGCATTAGACGATCCACATAAAATAGTCAGATGGAGAGCAGCAATGTTTATTTTTGATGAAGGTGGGCCAGAGCAGTTAAATTCACTTCGTGAACATGCTGACGATTCAGCCTATGAAGTGAAGCTGCAAATCGAAATGGCTATAACAAGAATTGAAAATGGCGATGAGGCATTAGGTTCCGTTTGGAAGCAAATTGCAAATCGAAATAATAGCTAAAGAAACTATCATTAAATGAAATAGGAGTGTTATAAATGAATGCTTATGAAGCATATATGAATGAACTCGCAACACAAATGCGCAGCGAACTCACAAATCACGACTTTAACAGTTTAGAAACTGCTGTTGATGTTGATAACTTTATGAATAATGTATCTGAAGATGAAACAACTTTTGTTGTGATTAATTCAACTTGTGGTTGTGCTGCTGGATTGGCAAGACCTGCTGCAGTTACTGTTGCAGAACAAAATGAAAAAAAACCAACAAATAAAGTGACTGTTTTTGCCGGTCAAGATAAAGAAGCAACCGAAGAAATGCGCGCTTTTATTCAACAAGTACCGTCCAGTCCATCGTATGCATTGTTTAAAGGAAAAGAATTAAAACATTTTATGCCAAGAGAACATATAGAAGGTAGAGATATACAAGATATTTGTATGGATATTAAAGACATATTTGATGATTATTGTGATTAATCAATAAGACCAAGGCTGAGATATAAATAAATGTCTCAGCCTTAAATTGCTTTAATAACAAGTACAACATCCTTAATACTTATCATGCATTAATTTAATGAGCATATTTTTACTGTTTTTTGAGTAGTTTCTAGGTCATCCTTTTATTGATTATAACTATTTAAAAAGTTTATAATACTTCTAATTATTTATCATAATCATTAGAACAACCAGCCAATATTATTAAGGCATAAACTGAATACATATTTTATTCTCAAATTCCACTCATATTTTCACTTTACTAGTGGTTATTTCTTTAAATTATTGGTATTTTAAAATATGATTAACTATAAATAACTTTACTGTTGAAAGGAGTGTGTTCGTCATGCTAAATACATTTGATCAATCCTATCATGATCTTTGTAACGAAATATTAGAAATAGGAAAGCAAAAAGAAGACCGTACAAATACAGGTACTATTTCAAAATTCGGACATCAATTAAGGTTTGATTTGTCAAAAGGATTTCCATTGCTAACTACCAAAAAAGTATCATTTAAATTGATTGCAACTGAATTACTATGGTTTATCAAAGGCGATACAAATATTAAATATTTACTCCAATATAATAATAATATATGGAATGAATGGGCGTTTGAAAATTATATTAACTCAGTTGATTATAAAGGTCCAGACATGACAAACTTTGGTCATAGAGCCCAAACCGATGAGGCATTTAATAAAAAATATAAAGCGGAAATGCGTAAATTTAAAGAGCTAATTTTAAATGATGCGTCTTTTGCTAAAAAATATGGTGATTTAGGAAATGTTTATGGCAAACAATGGCGTGATTGGGAAGATAAAAATGGCAATCATTTTGATCAGTTAAAAACTGTTATCGAACAAATTAAACATCATCCGAATTCAAGACGCCATATTGTCTCAGCTTGGAATCCAACTGAAATCGATACTATGGCATTACCACCTTGTCACACAATGTTTCAGTTTTATGTCCAAGATGGTAAATTAAGTTGCCAATTATATCAAAGAAGTGCAGATATCTTTTTAGGTGTACCATTTAACATTGCTAGTTACAGTTTGCTGACACATTTAATTGCTAAAGAATGTGGTTTAGAGGTGGGGGAATTTATACACACATTCGGCGATGCTCATATTTATACAAATCATATGGAAGCTATTGAAACACAGTTGTCTCGTACAAGCTATGCGCCACCACAACTTAAAATAAATTCAGATAACTCTATTTTTGACATTAACTATGAAGATTTAGAAATAGTAAATTATGAATCACATCCAGCAATTAAAGCACCAATAGCTGTATAAAATTTTAAAAAATGATTAGTATTAATAATAATTTAATATATTTACTGATAATATTATATTACTATTAGGAGGGAAATTATGACACTTTCTATACTTGTTGCTCACGATCAGCAACGTGTTATTGGGGTAAATAATCAACTACCATGGCATTTACCAAATGATTTAAAGCATGTAAAAAAACTATCCACTGGCAATACACTTGTTATGGGCCGTGCAACATTTGATTCTATAGGAAAGCCGCTTCCTAATAGAAAAAACGTAGTATTAACAAGAAATAAATCATTCGCACATGACGGTGTAGATGTTATCCATTCAATTGACGAAATATATAATTTGCCAGGCCATGTGTTCATTTTTGGTGGACAAACATTATTTGAAGAAATGATTGATAAAGTCGATGATATGTATATTACAGTAATTGAAGATAAATATAATGGAGATACATTCTTTCCACCTTATACATTTGAAGAATGGGAAGTAGAATCTTCTATTCCGGGAACATTAGATGAAAAAAATACGATTCCACATACATTTCTACATTTAGTTCGTAAAGATACAACATAGGAGGAAAGAATAATGAAAATGAAAATTGTAACTGATTCAACATCAGATTTATCTCATGCTTATTTAAAAGATAATGATATACATGTCATCCCACTTAATTTAACTATTGATGGTAAGTCGTATGTAGATCAAGTAGACATTTCCTCTGAAGCATATATAAAAAAATTAGAAGAAAATGCTGATGTAAAAACGAGTCAACCAGCTATCGGTAATTTTATTGAGTTATATGATGAATTAGGCAAAGATGGTTCTGAAATCATTAGTATTCACATGACATCAGGGCTTAGCGGTACTTATCAAACCGCACTTCAAGCAAGTCAAATGACAGATAGTACGGTAACTGTCATAGATTCAAAATCTATTTCATTTGGATTAGGATATCAAGTCCAACATGTTGTAGATTGGAATAACCAAGGTTTTTCATCAGAAGAAATTGTTTCAAAAATAACTGACTTACAAAGTAATATAAAATTATATGTTGTTATTGGCCAATTAAATCAATTAATCAAAGGCGGTAGAATCAGTAAAACGAAAGGATTAATTGGTAATATGATGAAAATTAAGCCAATTGGGACGCTTGACGATGGTAAAATTGAACTCATTCATAATTCTCGTACTCAAAATGGTAGTATTCAATTTCTAAAAAAAGAAATCAGTACGTTTTTAGGAGATAAAAAAATTAAATCTATCGGTATCGCACACGCTAATATTTTAGAATTTGTGGATAAAATTAAAAAGCATTTTACCGAAGAATTTAATATCACTGAATATGATACAAATGTTACAACACCTATAATATCAACACACACTGGAGAAGGCGCAATAGGTCTAGTTGTTTTAAAATCATAAACTAATTTATAATAAATTAAGGTTCGTTTTAATTATTCTTTCATTTGTTAAATTTTCAAAACAATTTAATAGCTTATCACTGAAAATAATGATAACTTAATGACAAGATAATAAAAAAGGAGGTATACCATGGCATATGCGACATTAGCTGGGGGTTGTTTCTGGTGTTTGGTAAAACCGTTCACCTCTTATCCGGGCATTGAAAATGTTGTTTCTGGCTATAGCGGTGGACATGTTGAAAACCCTTCTTATGAAGATGTTAGTCATGGACAAACCGGCCATGTAGAAGCAGTACAAATCAAATATAACTCTGAAATTACTTCCTTCGAGAACATTTTAGATGTTTATTTTAAAACATTTGATCCAACTGATAATGGCGGTCAATTTTTTGATAGAGGCGAACATTATCAACCAGCTATTTTTTATCATAATGAAGCACAAAAAAAAGCTGCAGAAGCAAAAATTCAAGAGTTAAATGAGCAGGCAATATTTAATAAACCCGTAATTACACCCATAAAACCATACAAAAACTTTTATCCTGCTGAATCCTATCATCAAGATTACTATAAAAAGAATCCATTGCATTATGAGCAATATCAACGTGGTTCTGGCAGAAAAAGTTTTATAGAAAAACATTGGGGGAAACAATATGATTAAGAAAAATAAAAATGATTTAACAGAAATGGAATACTTGGTAACTCAAGAAGATGGAACAGAGCCTCCTTTCCAAAATGAATATTGGAATCATTTTGAAAAAGGGGTTTATGTTGATAAAATTTCTGGTAAACCTTTATTTACCTCAGAAGAAAAATTTGAATCAGACTGTGGTTGGCCTAGTTTCTCAAAAGCTTTAGATGATGATGAAATCATAGAGCTCGTTGACAAAACATTTGGTATGGTGCGCACAGAAGTACGCTCTGAAGATGCGAACAGCCATTTAGGACATGTTTTCAATGATGGCCCAACTGAAAGTGGCGGTTTAAGATATTGTATTAACTCAGCTGCCGTGCAATTTATACCATTTGAAAAACTGGAAGAATTAGGTTACGGAGATTTAATACCACATTTTGAAAAATAAGGAGCGAACAAGACATGTTTAAAAAATTATTTGGTAAAGGTAAAGAAGTCGACAAAGAAACGAGTGTATATGCACCTATTACTGGAGAATATGTGAAAATAGAAGATATCCCAGATCCAGTGTTTGCGCAAAAAATGATGGGAGAAGGATTTGGAGTAAATCCAACTGATGGTGAAGTTGTTTCTCCAATCAATGGTAAAGTAGATAATATCTTCCCAACAAAACATGCAATTGGTTTACAAGCTGATAATGAACTTGAACTACTTGTTCATATTGGTTTAGATACAGTACAACTTGACGGAGAAGGTTTCGAAGTATTAGTCGAAAGTGGCGATACTGTTAGTGTGGGAGACCCATTATTACGTTTTGATTTAGATTATATAAAAGAAAATGCTAAATCAGTTATTTCTCCAATAATTGTTACAAACTCAGATAACACGTCATCTGTGGCAATTGCCGACGATATAACATCAGTAACTAAAGGTGAAACTAAAATTATTGATGTGACAATGAACTAATGAAAGATCATTCATTTTATCAATTTGCATTAACAGCACGTGGTCGAAAAGACGAAAAAGGCGAATTAGCTGAAGAAATTTTTGATGATTTGTCTTTTCCACGACAGGAAAAAGATTTTCATGCTCTATCAGATTACATTGAAATGCAAGGAAGTTATACCGTTTCAATGTCTGTTTTTGATAGTTTATATGATGAATATACTGAATGGTTAAAATTTTAGTCTTAGTTTATATTTGAGAGAATATAGTAAAGTATATTAAAATAATAAAGTATCATAGAGAGCTGGGATTAATCTTTAATGATTCAATCCCAGCTACTTTTATTTTCAAATCAATAAAATTTCGATTTGAATTATACATATATTTAGGAAGTGATAAAATGTCGGAAAGATCAGACATGCAAAATGAAAACCACGAAGAAACTAAAAATAACGATGCTAATAACAAATATTCCACTAAAAATATGAGCTTTAAACGGAAAAATTTCATTTTAACAATCATAAGTATTGTGCTTATAACAGCAGTTTTAACAGTTTTTGCAACCATAGCAGTCATGAACTGGACAAGTGGGTTAGATGGAAAACAAAGAACAGAAATGAAAAAGGTTGAAGATGTCTATAGTATTTTAAATAAGGAATATTATAAAAATACAGATTCAGAAAAAATATCGGAATCTGCAATTAAGGGAATGGTAAAAGATTTAGATGATCCATATTCGGAATATATGACTAAAAAAGAATCTAAATCGTTTAACGAGGATGTCTCAGGTGATTTTGTGGGTATTGGTGCAGAAATGCAAAAAAAGGGAGATAAAATTCAAATTACAAGCCCTATGAAAAACTCTCCTGCAGAAAAAGCTGGCATTCAACCTAAAGATGTAGTGACTAAGGTGAATGGTAAGTCTATTAAAGGCCAACCACTTGAAGCTATAGTCAAAAAAGTGCGTGGAAAACAAGGTTCAAAAGTTACATTAACAATTGAAAGAGCGAACCAAGAACACGACATCACTATTAAAAGGGATAAAATACATGTTAAGAGTGTTGAATATGAAAAACATGGTAATACTGGTGTGTTTACAATAAATAAATTTCAAAGTAGTACTTCTGGTGAATTAAAATCTTTAATTATTAAAGCTCATAAAGATGGAATTCGAAAAATTGTTCTAGATTTACGTAATAATCCTGGTGGATTGCTTGATGAAGCTGTGAAAATGGTAAATATTTTCGTGGATAAAGGAAAAACCGCAGTTCAACTTGAAAAAGGCGATCAAAAAGAACAAATAAAAACATCAAACGATGCAAGCAAAGAAGCTAAGGATATGGATGTTTCAATTTTAGTGAATAAAGGTTCGGCCAGCGCGTCAGAAGTATTCACTGGTGCTATGATGGATTATAATAAAGCTAAAGTTTACGGTTCAAAAACTTTTGGTAAAGGTATAGTACAAACCACACATGAATTTGATGATGGTTCTCTATTAAAATTTACGAATATGAAATGGTTGACTCCAAAATCTCGTTATATTCATGGGAAAGGCATTAATCCTGATACAAAAATTAATGAACCTGAATATCAATCTTTAAGCGTCATACCTAATACACAGACATACCAGTTGGGTGATGAAGACAAACATGTTAAAACAATTAAAGTGGGTCTATCTGCATTAAACTATCAGTCTAATAATAAATCTAAACGCTTTGATAAGGAATTAGAAGATGCTATTAAATCATTCCAAAAAGATAATAATTTAACAGTTAATGGAAAATTCAACAAACAAACCAATGATAAATTCACACAAGCTTTAGTTAATAAAGCAAATAAAGAAGATACTGTATTACAAACCCTATTAAACAAATTAAAATAAAGAGGTGAACCTCGCATGATAAGATTAGGTACCGTAGAAGATTTACCAACTATTTTAACGATTGTAGAAGAAGCAAAGTCAATAATGCAACAAGAAAACAACAACCAATGGGATGAACAATATCCATTAAAATCACATTTCAAAGAAGATATTAGTAAAGATTCATTGTTTGTTTTAGAAGAAAAAGATACAATTTTTGCCTTTATAGTTGTCGACCAGCAACAATCTGAGTGGTATGATGAACTGGCATGGCCAATTGATAGAAAAAATGCATACGTTATTCATAGATTGGCAGCCTCATCAGAATATAAAGGTGCTGCTACAAAATTATTTGATTTTGCTGTTAACCTTGCTTTACGAGATAATGTACATGTAATGTTAACTGACACTTTTGCATTGAATAAACGTGCTCAAGGATTATTCCAAAAATTTGGCTTTATCAAATTAGGTGAAGTAAATATTGATTATCCTCCTTTCGATAAAGGAGAACCATTCTATGCCTATTATAAAAAATTAGAAGAATAGAGGTAATAATATGACAAAAATCGCATTTACTGGTGGCGGTACTGTTGGACATGTTTCTGTTAATCTAAGTTTGATTCCAACAGCTTTAGAAGAAGGACATGAAGCATTTTATATCGGCTCCAAAAATGGTATGGAACGAGAAATGATTGAATCCCAATTACCAGAAATCCCATATCATAAAATTTCAAGCGGTAAATTAAGACGATACATCTCTTTTGAAAATATTAAAGATATTTTTAAAGTATTAAAAGGTATCTTCGATTCAAGACGCATATTAAAAAAAGAAAAACCTGACCTATTATTCTCAAAAGGTGGTTTTGTATCTGTGCCTGTAGTTATCGCTGCTAAATCCCTAAAAATTCCAACTATTATACATGAATCTGATTTAACACCCGGACTAGCAAATAAAATTGCTTTAAAGTTTGCTAAAAAGATTTATACAACCTTTGAGGATACATTACAATACCTGCCGAGTGAAAAAGCGGATTTTGTAGGTGCTACAGTGCGGGAAGATTTAAAAAGTGGTGATAAAAATAGAGGCTATCAGTTAACAGAATTTAAAGATAATAAAAAGGTTTTATTAATCATGGGTGGTAGCCTTGGAAGTAAAAAGTTAAATGATATTATTAGAGATAATTTAGACGCATTATTAAATAATTATCAAGTGATTCATTTAACTGGTAAAGGATTGCTGGATCAATCCTTGACAAATAAAGAAGGATACGTTCAGTTTGAATTTGTTAAAGACGATTTAACTGATTTATTAGCGATAACAGACACAGTTATTAGTCGTGCTGGCTCAAACGCTATATATGAATTCTTGGCATTAAGAATTCCAATGCTCTTAATTCCATTAGGCCTTGACCAATCTAGAGGAGATCAAATTGACAATGCGAAAAATTTTGAATCTAAAGGTTTTGGAAGAACAATTCCTGAAGACACTTTAACCGAGGATAAACTCATCGATCAGTTAAAAGATATCGAAACTCACCGTGAATCTATTATAACTCAGATGCAAACATACAAAGAAAGTTTTACACGCCAAGATTTATTTCATAAAATTATTAAAGATGCAAATAACTAATAATAGGGAGGATACGCAATGAGTCGTTGGAAAAGAATAAGTCTACTCATTATTTTTACATTAATTTTTGGCATTATTGCATCCTTCCATGAATCAAGATTAGGGAAATGGATAGACAATGAAGTTTATGAATTCATATATTCTTCTGAAAGTTTTATAACTACTACATTTTTCTTAGGAGTAACTAAAATCGGGGAAGTATGGGCAATGGTTTGTTTATCATTATTACTTATCGCCTATTTAATGCTTAAAAAATTAAATATAGAGGCACTTTTCTTTGCAATAGCAATGAGTTTATCAAGTACTTTAAACCCATTATTAAAAAACGTATTTGACAGAGAACGACCTACACTATTACGTCTCATAGATATCTCTGGTTTTAGTTTTCCAAGTGGACACGCAATGGGGTCAGCCGCTTTCTTTGGCAGTACCATTTACATTGCTAATCGTGTCTTGAAAGGTAAAACAAAAGGAATTATGATAGGTCTTTCAGCACTATTTATTATTTTAATTTCATCATCAAGAGTATATCTTGGTGTTCATTATCCAACTGATATCATTGCTGGTATCATTGGTGGTGCTTTTTGTGTCGTATTATCAACATTAATATTAAGACACAAATTAAAAATTTAAAAAATAACGAAATAGAACAAATGGCAATTTCTATATAAAATAGAAATTGCCATTTTTTAAATTCATCTGAGATACTTATATCTCAAACTTAATTTAATTGTGTCAAAAATTATTATAAAAACCGATTTCATAATGCAAACCGGTTTCTATATATACGTTGATTTACAACGTTAGTCTTTTACGGGCATATAAAAGGGGATATTTACGAAAATGATCAATTCTACTAAAACAAATATGTGTGGGGGGAATGTCTATGTAGTATTGATAATCATTTTCAATTACATTATACAACACTGAGAATAATTGTCAATTAGATTTCGAATATTTTCTTATTTTTTATTTCAACATCGTTATACTTATTTATATTCAATATCTTATTTTATTTTTAATACCCTGTTACTTTCTATAAACTGTTATTTCATATATTATATATTTTGAGGTGTAAGCAATGACAAAAATTTTAATTGTTGAAGATGAACAAAATCTTGCACGTTTCATCGAGTTAGAATTAGAGCACGAAAACTATGCAGTAGATATTGAATATGATGGCAAACCTGGGTTAGAAAAAGCTTTAACAGATGATTACGATTTGATTTTGTTAGATTTGATGCTACCTAATATTAATGGTTTAGAAATTTGTAGACAAGTCAGACAAAATAAATCCACTCCTATAATTATTATCACAGCAAAAAGTGACACTTACGATAAAGTAGCTGGATTAGATTATGGGGCAGATGATTATATAGTAAAACCCTTTGATATTGAAGAATTATTAGCAAGAATAAGAGCAATGTTACGTAGACAGCCACAAAAGAACATCATCGACATGCAAGGCATTATTATAGATAGAGATGGCTTTAAAGTAACTGTAGATGGTAATTCTTTAGATTTGACGAAAACAGAATATGATTTATTGACCTTATTAGCTGAAAATCGTAATCATGTATTACAGCGAGAACAAATTATCGCAGATGTGTGGGGTTATGATTCAGAAGTTGAAACTAACGTTGTTGATGTATACATCCGCTATTTAAGAAATAAGCTTAAACCATATAATAAAGATAAAATCATAGAAACTGTACGTGGCGTGGGATATGTGGTTAGAAAATGAAACAGCGTAAATTAAAAACCAAGTGGATGATTATCACAACAACGATTACATTTTCAACCATATTTATATTTAGTTTAATTATCATATTCTTTCTAAGTAACGCATTACGTCACAACGAACTAAGCGAAGCTGAAAGAAGTTCATCGGATATCATTCAACTTTTCGAATCTAAACAATTGAATGATATTACACCATTAGACTTAAATGCTTCGTTAGGTAATTTTCAAAAAGTGATTCTTTATAATAAAAATGGTGAAAAACAAATAGAGACTTCAAATGACAACGATATCGTTTATTCACCTAATTTCAAACCTAAAGAAATTGATACGGCTTTAATAAAAAAATACCATAACAACGATTATTTAATTATTACAAACCGGATTAATACGCACCATTTTAAAGGATATAGCGTAATCATTCATTCTTTAGAGAATTATAATGCACTCGTCAATTCATTGTATTTTATTGCACTCATATTTGGAGTGATTGCTACTTTTATAACTGCAATGGTAAGTTATTTCTTCTCTGCACAAATTACAAAACCATTAATCTTAATGTCTAATAAAATGCAGCAAATTCGTCGTGATGGTTTCCAAGAAAAAGTGGACTTAGTTACTAATTATGAAGAAACAGATAATTTAATTGTCACTTTTAATGAAATGATGTTCCAATTAGAAGAATCGTTTAACCAACAGCGTCAATTTGTTGAAGATGCTTCACATGAGCTACGAACTCCATTACAAATTATTCAGGGTCACTTAAATTTGATACAGCGGTGGGGCAAAAAAGATGCAGCAATTCTTGAAGAGTCACTCGACATATCCTTAGAAGAAATGACTAGAATTACAAAATTAGTTGAAGAATTATTATTGTTAACAAAAGATAACAACAACAGTAAAGAAAATGAAACCGAAAGTGTAGAAATTAATCAAGAGATTACATCCAGAATTAAATCACTAAAACAACTTCATCAAGATTATGTTTTTGAATTTGTACCTTATCAAAAACCGCTTAATATAAAAATAGACCGTTATCAATTTGAACAAGTCCTAATTATCTTTATTGATAACGCCATGAAATATGATCAAGTTAATAAATATATTCAAATTCAAACAAATCTAAGGAACAAACAAATATCAATTGAAATCACTGACCATGGTGTAGGTATTCCAAAAGAGGATATAGATTTTATTTTTGACAGATTCTATAGAGTTGATAAATCCCGTTCCAGAAAGTTAGGCGGCAATGGTTTAGGTTTGTCGATAGCTAAAAAAATCATTGAATTAAATCATGGGACAATTCATGTAGAAAGTGAAGTAGGAAAATACACGACATTTAAAATCACATTTTGATTATTAACAGGTTACTCATTCAAGTGAAAATATGTTACGCTATAAAATGAAAATACAATTAGCAGAGCCAAATAAAATCAGGTTCTGCTTTTTTCATATAACTAGTTATTGATACTTTAATTTGCGTTTATTTAATGCTATTATTGATTTGTAAGCGTTTTAACTATTTTGTGGAGGGTGTAATATGAGCAACGAAAGTCAGGTTACCCAGGCACCTGTAAATTTCGGGGCAAATCTTGGATACATTTTAGATCTATATGATTTATATTTGAATGATCCAGCTTCAGTCCCTGAAGATTTACAAGTCCTATTTAGTACAATCAAAAACGGTGAAGCAAACATCACAACAAATACAGCTGATGGTCAACAAAATACGACTAAAGCTGATAGCACGATTAAACGTGTTATGCGTCTCATAGATAACATACGTCAATATGGGCATTTATTGGCAGATATTTATCCAGTTAACAAACCTGAAAGAGAAAATGTTCCAAAATTAAATATTGAAGATTTTAATTTGGATAAAGAAACACTAGAGTCAATTTCAGCAGGTATTGTATCTGAACACTTTAAAGATATTTACGATAATGCTTATGAAGCTATTGTTCGTATGGAAAAACGTTATAAAGGACCTATTGCATTTGAATATACACATATCAATAACAATAGGGAACGTGTATGGTTAAAACGTAGAATAGAAACACCATACAAAGCAACATTAAACGATAATCAAAAGATTGAATTATTTAAAAACTTAGCACATGTAGAAGGCTTCGAAAAATATTTACACAAAAACTTTGTGGGCGCAAAACGTTTCTCAATAGAAGGTGTAGACACACTAGTGCCAATGTTACAACAAACATTAAGACTTGCTAGTGACGAAGGCATTCAAAATATACAAATAGGTATGGCCCACCGTGGTAGATTAAATGTACTTACACATGTGTTAGAAAAACCATATCAAATGATGATTTCTGAATTCATGCACACTGATCCAATGAAATTCCTACCAAAAGATGGTAGTTTAGAATTAACTTCAGGTTGGTCAGGAGATGTAAAATACCATCTTGGTGGTGTAAAAACTACAAATTCTTATGGCAGTGAGCAGCGCATTTCCCTTGCGAATAATCCAAGTCATCTTGAAATCGTTGCGCCGGTTGTATTAGGTAAAACACGTGCAAATCAAGATGATACCGACAAACCTGGAAAAGTTCATACTGATTTCCATAAATCTATGCCGATATTGATTCATGGTGATGCTGCTTACCCAGGACAAGGTATTAACTTCGAAGCTATGAATTTAGAAAATTTAGACGGCTATTCAACAGGTGGTACACTCCATATTATCACTAATAATAGAATTGGCTTTACAACTGAGCCAGAAGATGGTCGTTCTACAACGTATTCATCTGATGTTGCAAAAGGCTACGATGTACCTATCATGCATGTTAATGCAGATAATGTTGAAGCAACTATTGAAGCAATTGAAATTGCTATGGCGTTTAGAAAAGAATTCCATAAAGATGTTGTCATTGATTTGGTTGGTTATCGTAGATATGGGCACAATGAGATGGATGAACCATCCATTACCAATCCGTTACCATACCATAATATTCGAAAACATGACCCTGTTGATGTACTTTATGGTCATCAATTAGTTCAAGATAATATTATTTCTGAAGATCAAATGAATCAAATCTTTGATGAAGTTCAAAAAGAACTCCGTGCCGCTCATGATGAAATAGATAAAAACGACAAGATGGATAATCCAGATATGCAAAAACCAGATAGTCTTGCCGAACCACTCCAAAGTGTCGATGTGGATGTAAGTTATGAACAACTTAAAGAAATTAATGATGCAATGCTATCATATCCATCTAACTTTAATGTTCTTAAAAAATTAAATAAAGTCTTAGAGAAAAGAAGAGAGCCTTTTGAGAGCGAAGATGGATTAGTTGATTGGGCTCAAGCAGAACAATTAGCATTCGCAACAATCACTCAAAAAGGTACGCCTATTCGCTTAACTGGACAAGATAGTGAACGTGGTACATTCAGTCACCGTCACGCCGTACTCCATGACCCTGATTCAGGTGAAGAATATATCCCACTTCACAATGTTCCAGGACAAAAAGCAACTTTTGAAGTGCGTAACTCGCCACTATCAGAAGCAGCGGTTGTTGGTTTTGAATATGGTTATAATGTGCAAAATAAAGATTGTATGACAATTTGGGAAGCCCAATATGGAGACTTTTCTAATATGGCTCAAATGATATTCGATAACTTCTTATTTAGTGCTAGAGCTAAATGGGGTGAACGTTCAGGTTTAACACTATTCTTACCTCATTCATTTGAAGGTCAAGGGCCTGAACATTCATCTGCACGTTTAGAAAGATTCTTACAATTAGCTGGGGAAAATAACAGTACAGTAGTAAACTTATCAAGCTCAAGTAACTACTTCCATTTACTGAGAGCTCAAGCTGCTAGCTTAGGTACACAATCAATGAGACCACTAGTAGTAATGTCTCCTAAGAGTCTCTTACGTAATAAAACAGTTGCTGACCCAATTGATAAATTTACATCTGGAAAATTCGAACCAATTTTACCAGAAGAACATGATAAAGAAGCTGTTAAAAAAGTAATTCTAGCGTCAGGTAAAATGTTTATTGATTTAAAAGAATATTTAGCAAAAAATCCAAATAATTCAATTTTACTAGTTGCCGTGGAAAGATTATATCCATTCCCAGCTGAAGAAATTGAAACATTACTAAATGAATTACCTTATTTAGAAAATGTAGCTTGGGTACAAGAAGAACCTAAGAACCAAGGCGCTTGGTCATTTGTTTATCCATATCTGAAAGAATTAACTACAGATAAATACGATTTAAGCTATCATGGCCGTATTCAACGTTCAGCTCCTGCTGAAGGTGATGGAGAAATACACAAACTTGTTCAAAATATGATAATCGAACAAAGCACAAAATTTAACTAGGGGGAAGTTAAGCATGCCAGAGGTAAAAGTTCCAGAATTAGCAGAATCCATTACAGAAGGTACCATTGCAGAATGGTTAAAACAAGTCGGTGATAGTGTAGATAAAGGTGAAGCTATCCTTGAATTAGAAACAGATAAAGTAAACGTCGAAGTAGTTTCTGAAGAAGCTGGTGTATTGCAAGAATTACTTGCAAATGAAGGTGATACGGTAGAAGTTGGCCAATCTATCGCTGTTGTAGGCGAAGGAAGTGGCAATAATAATTCTGAAGCACCTAAACAAGATAATTCTGAATCACAAGCAGCTGATAGTAACGAAAAATCAGAGCAACCAAAATCAGAAGCTCAAAATGATAATGAAAGTACTGCTGACGATTCACAAAATAAAGGACAACGTGTTAATGCGACACCATCTGCACGTAAATATGCACGTGAAAAAGGCATTGACTTATCCGAAGTAGCAACGCAATCAAATGATGTTGTTAGAAAAGAACATGTTGATCAATCACAAAATAATAAGAATGAACAAGCTGCACAATCATCATCAAAAGAAGAACCTAAAAAACAAGCAGCTCCACAAAACCCAACAAAACCAGTTATCAGAGAAAAAATGTCTCGTCGTAAGAAAACAGCTTCCAAAAAGTTATTAGAAGTATCTAATAATACAGCAATGCTAACAACATTTAATGAAGTTGATATGACAAATGTGATGAACTTACGTAAACGTAAAAAAGAACAATTTATTAAAGATCATGATGGTACAAAACTAGGTTTCATGTCATTCTTTACAAAAGCATCAGTAGCAGCATTGAAAAAGTACCCTGAAGTAAACGCTGAAATTGATGGTGAAGACATGATTACGAAACAATACTATGACATCGGGGTTGCCGTATCTACAGATGACGGATTACTCGTACCATTTGTAAGAGATTGTGATAAGAAAAACTTTGCCGAAATTGAAGATGAAATAGCTAATTTAGCTATCAAAGCGCGTGATAAAAAATTAGGTTTAGATGATATGGTAAATGGCTCATTTACTATTACCAATGGTGGTATCTTTGGTTCAATGATGTCTACACCAATTATTAATGGTAGCCAAGCTGCGATTCTAGGTATGCATTCTATTATTACACGTCCGATTGCTATCGACGCAGACACAATTGAAAACCGTCCGATGATGTACATTGCATTAAGTTATGATCATAGAATCATCGATGGTAAAGAAGCAGTAGGTTTCTTAAAAACTATTAAAGAATTAATTGAAAATCCAGAAGATTTACTATTAGAATCTTAATCCACAACACAAAATAGTTTATTAACCTTAATACAACGGCGTTCAGCGTCGTTGTATTTTTATGTGCTTATTTCATTTTTGATAACATTCAAATGCACGCTCTAGTATTATTTTACTGTTGAAAGTCATTGTAATGATTTGAATATAAAATAAAAAGCACCTAAATTATTTAAGTGCTTTTGTATTATATGAAAGATATTATTACAAATAATAAAGCACAAGCTAAGCAGATGTAGCCTGTAACTTTAAAATTTTGCTTAAAAAATACATAACTTAAAATGAAAATAGATAGAGTTAGACTTAAGGTGGATAGTAGAACAGATACATGAATGATATTAAAACTTATGAAAATATGAAAAACAAATAACATTGTAGCTATTATTAATAATATTATTTCAAGTGGTTTTAAATCTTTCATTTGAGGATTGACCAAAATATTGTCCTCCCTGAATTTATCTAATTAAGCATATCCATATCATCAAACATGAAAAGCTGTAAAAATATTCATTTCAATCTATTGATATTATTACATATTAATAATGAATAGTCATATGTAAATACACAGGTTCATCATGTTGGTTTAAATATTGGTGAAATATATTTCCATTGAATTTAATAGCTTCATTTTTATGAATAACAAAGGCTTCTCCATCTAATATAAGTGTTAAGGTACCTTCATAGACTGTGATATATTCCATTGTATTTGATCCATGGGGCGACCCGTCCATTTGCCCTTCAACTCCAATAACAACCATATAGCTTTCAAACTTCTTTTCAATATCAAACTTAAATAGAGGATATGCTTTATATTTATTATCTTCTGAAATTAAGGGTTGTATTTCATTCAAACTAACTTTCTGTATAATATTGCTATTTTCTTGTGTTAATTCTGTGAATGATACTTTTAAACCATTTGCTATCTTCCATAATGTTGTGATAGATGGAATGGATATCTTACGTTCTATTTGTCCCAACATTGTTTTACTTACACCTGTGACATCAGATAATTGTTCCAATGAATAACCACTTTGTTTTCTATATAATTTTAAATTTTCAGCTATAATGTCGTTAATTTCTCTCATCAATTTAAGCACCTCTATTTACAATATAACGTATAAACCATATACTTTAAAGACCAAACATTATAACGTAAATTTGGACGTTATAATGTTTTGATACGTGGGGGAGATTAAAATGTTAATAATATCTATGCTTATATATGCTGTTGTTGCAAGCTTTACACCCGGTCCTAATAATATAATGGCTTTGTTTTTTTCTCAAAATTTAAATTTTAAAAGCAGCTTACGATTTTCAATTGGTGTTGGATTTGGTTTTCTTTTGTTGTTACTAATATCCAGTATATTTAATACAACTTTGCATGCCGCTTTTCCTAAAATTGAATTTTTGATGAAAATATTTGCATTTATATATTTACTTTATTTAGCTTTAAAGATTTCTATGAGTTCTATTTATGGGACAAAGCAAACTTTTAGTCACAAGCTCAGTGGTTTAAAATCTGGTGTAATGCTACAATTCATTAATCCTAAAGGAATTATTTATGCTTTAACAGTAATTTCTACTTTTATCACACCTTTTTCTACGGATTGGCAAAAACAATTACCCTTTATTATCTTACTGGCTATTATCGGTTTTTTAGGTACTTTGAGTTGGGGTGTTTTAGGTTCTTTATTTAAATCATTTATATCAACACATGAACGTATATTTAATTTTGTCATGGCTGGTCTATTAGTTTATGTTGCTATAAATATTTTAATACACTAGTTATGAAATGATTGTTATTTAATGATTATCATATTGTTGTGAAAATTCGCGCGGACTACAACCATATGAGGTTTTAAATCTTCTGTAAAAATTCGAATAATCACTAAAACCACAATGAGTTGCTACTTGTTGTGGATTTTCTCCATTTTTTAATAACCTTTGAGCATTTTGCAAACGCAGATTTAATAAATAACGATATGGTGGATAGCCAACTAGTTTTGTAAATTGTTGCGTGATTTTATGTCGACTTACAAAAAATTTATTTTCAAGTTGCTCTAATGATATTTCCTGACTGTAATGTAATTCCATATAGTCTAATACCTGTCTAACTAAGTGACTAGATGGGTCATCACTATAATCAACGATACCTTCATTTTCTATTGCTACTCTATTAAGTATGATTAAAAACTGTGTCAGTAAAGATTTAGCAGCTAAATCTTTACCAAAAGCTTGATTATCTTGTTCATTAATTAAACCTTGTAACAAATAATATAATTCTCTTTTTTGATATTCCGATAACTGCAATAGATATTTAAATTTAGATGAATATTTATCAAAACACACGCTTAGATCACAATTTTCTACAGAAAGTTCATTTATTATTTCAGCATCAAATCGTAAGCCGATACGCTCTGCGTGACCATCCTTTTGTTCATCCAAACGATGGAATTCGTATGGTGGAATAATGAGCATTGAGCCAACCTCTAAATTAAAAGATTGTCCTTCTATGGTATAAAGCAAATTACCAGATAATGAAAAAAATATTTCATAATGATCATGATAATGTAATTCATTTCCAAAATGACCGTCACTTATTTTATGCCATGCGGCGTATTGACCATCAAAGGGTAATGAAATTGTATCAAATTGTTGGGTAAATGTTTCTCTATCTTTCATGAAAATATCCCTCCTGCTCAAAAAACATACTTTTTTCCATGATTTACAATGTTGTTATTTTTCCCTCAAATTATAATTATATTATAACACTAAAATATAAATATTTTTGAAAGGAAGAATGAATATGACATCAACTCAAATTGGCGTTCAAATGATGATGCTCAAACAAAAAGTACAAGAAGAAGGATTATATAACGTACTGAAGAAAGTCAGTGATTTAGGTTATAATGCGGTCGAAATTTCTCAAATCGACATGAACCCACAGAATATTGAAGCAATGCAACAAGCGATTAATGATTTTGGAATGAATATTGCAGCAATGTCCTGTGGTGTAGAGCATATATCTGCTAAACAAAAATATCCTGGAGATACATTAGAAGATGATTTCGATAAAATTGTAGCTGATTGTAAAGCTGTGAACTGTTCTATTTTGAGAATAGGAATGTTACCAATTAACTATATGGGATCCAAAGAAAGCACCTTACAATTTGCTGAAATTTGTGAAACTTATGCCAAAAGACTTAAAGAAGAAGGCATTGATTTATACTATCATGCCCATAATTTAGAATTTGTTCAATACAATGGACAATTTATGCTTGATTTAATGAGAGATCATACAAATCATTTAGGTTTCGAACTAGATATCCATTGGATTTGGAGAGCAGGACTTAATCCAATAGATGTCATTCCAAAATATGCAAATCGTATTCGTGCTATACATTTAAAAGACTATCGAGTAGGTGAAATAGATATGTCACAATACCCTGGCGAAGGACATGAAAAATTATATTATATGTTACATATGATTACTCAATTTGCTGAATTAGGAAAAGGCACTTTACCGCTTAAGGATATTATTGAAATTGGACGTGAAAGTGGCAGTGAATATTTCTTCGTTGAACAAGACGAGCTATACGGCGAAGATCCATATAATTGTTTAACAATTAGCCGGGACCACTTATATGATCTGGGTTATAAATCTTGGTTTTAATGTTTACTCTAAAATAAATATTCTGTGCTTATTTACATTTAATTAAGTAAGCGCTATCAAAATGATAAGGATGTAGATACGATGTTTAAAAATATTGAGATCTCTGGATTTTCTGATGAAATCGCTTCAGATTTTCAAACACAGTTAAAAACGGTAAATGAGCTAGGCATGAGCTATATTTCCTTACGTGGAATTGATGATAAAAATATTGGTGATTACTCAGTAGAAATGATTAAGAAAGATGTAATTCCTCGCTTAAAGCAATGGAATATCGGAGTATCATCTATAGGTTCACCAATTGGCAAAATTTATATAGATGATGAAGCAGCGTTTGAAAGACAATTAGTAATGCTTAAATCATTATGTGAAATAAGTCAATTGCTCAATTGTCAGTATATTAGAATATTTAGTTTTTATATTCCTAAAAAAGACAATTTTGATGATTATAAAAATGTAGTGATTTCAAAATTAAAGGAATTTGCAAAAATAGCTGAGCAATACAATATTATACTGTTACATGAAAATGAAAAAGATATTTTTGGTGATATTGCTCGTCGATGTAAACTTATTCTTGATGAAGTAAACTCTCCAAATTTCAAGGCGATATTTGATTTTGCGAACTTTGTCCAATGTGGAGAAGATACACAGGACTGTTACGACTTACTTTCAGATGACATAGCGTATATCCATATTAAAGATGCAGTATACAAAGATAATGTTAATGTGCTATGTGGTACAGGTGATGGTCAGATTGAAAGTATCTTAGTACAATTTTTTGAATCAGGTTATCAAGGATTCTTAACACTTGAACCGCATCTTGTCGTTTTTGATGCTATTAAAGACTTAGAATTAGAACATTCAACTGAAACAATTCAAAATTCTGCTGCAAAAGATGGTGCAGAAGGATATAAAATGCAATATGAAGCACTTTTGAAAATATTATCGAATATAAACAATAAGGAGAATACACAATGAAAAAAATTCGTTTAGGCATTATTGGTTTGGGCGCTCAAGGTAGTACGTATGCTGAATTTATTAAAGCTGGTAAAATTCCACAAATTGAAATTGGAGCGATTTGCGACATCAATACTGAAAAGAAAAATGAAGTAAAAAATCATTATCCTAATGTACCATTTTATAATGACTATATCGCTATGCTAGAAAGTGGGGATGTTGATGCAATTGTTACAACCGTTCCTCATTATCTGCATACTGATATAGGTAAAGAAGCCTTAAAACGGGATATTCACGCTTTACTTGAAAAGCCGGCTGATATTTATGCTGAAAAAGTGAAAGAAATAAGTGAATTAGCAGCATCCAAACCACATTTAACATTTGCGATATTCTTTAATCAACGTACAAATCCACTTTATCAAAAAGTAAAATCTCTTATTGATGACGGTGTAATTGGAAATATTCGTCGTACGAATTGGATCATCACGACTTGGTGGCGTCCTCAAGCATACTATGATCAAAGTTCATGGAGAGCTACATGGTCAGAAGAAGGCGGCGGTGTTTTAGTAAACCAAGCGCCACACCAAATAGATCTATTACAGTGGCTATGTGGGATGCCAAAATCTGTGTTTTCAAATATTAAATATGGCTATCAGCGTGATTTAGCGGTTGATGATGATGTAACAACCATTCTAGATTATGGCAATGGTGCGACAGGTGTATTCATTACATGTACCCACGATATTATTGGTACTGATCGTTTAGAAATCACAGGTGATAATGGCAAAATATTAGTTGAAGATAGTAAGACAATCACATTGACACGTCTAAAAGAATCAGAAACACAAATGAATCGAAATATGTCTTGGGAAGAAGCAGCTAAAATCTTTAAAGGCAACGGATTAGAAAATATTTATGATCAGCAAACATTTGAATTTGAAAGTGTATGGGGTGAGCAACATATAAATGTATTAGAAAATTTTGCCGCTAATATCATTGACGGGACACCTTTAATTGCGCCTGGAAATGACGGCATAAATGGCGTGAATTTAGTAAATGCAATCTATTTATCTAGTTGGACAGGTAAAGAAGTAACAGTTCCAGTAAATCCCTCAGAATTTAAAGATGCATTAAAGCAACAAATTCAAAACGAAGCACATTAAAAATGTTTAAAATCGGAGCTGGTAATATGTTGAAAATTGGAATTATAGGACTAGGTGATATTTCAGCAATACATCTCAATACGATAGAGGCAAATTCCAATGTAGCATTAGTAGCTGCATGTGATATTGATAACGCCATGCAAACTAAAGTACCCAATGCTCAATTTTTTACAAATTTTGAAAATATGTTAAAAGAAGTGGATCTAGATTGTGTACATATTTGTTTGCCTCATCATTTACATGTATCTGCGACAACTGCCTGTGTAGAAAGAGGTATACATGTTTTGCAAGAAAAACCTCTATCAATTAATGCTAAAGAAGGATTAAAATTAATACAATTAGAGCAAAAATATCCAGATACTAAAATATGTGTTTGCTTTCAAAATAGATTTAATGAAACATTTCAAACTTTAAAACAGATAGTACAAAGCAAAAAGTTTGGTGAAATCATTGGTATAAAAGGTATCGTTACTTGGTTCAGACCTGAATCATATTATACTGATAAACCATGGCGTGGAAAATTAGATACTGCTGGAGGTGGTGTATTAATCAACCAAGCCATACACACCTTGGATTTAATGCAATTACTTTGCGGCCCTGTTGATACAATTAAAGGCAATGTATCACAATTGTTAGATTATCATATTGAAGTCGAAGATACCGCTTCTGCACATATTAAATTTAAAAATGGGGCGAATGGAATGTTTTTTGCCACTAACGCTAATTTTGGCAATTCAAGTATCGAACTTCAAGTCATTTTTGAAAATGAAAAATTCACAATTAAAGATAATATACTTACACGTGTTAATAAAGAAGGATACAAAATTCATATTATTGAAGATAAAAAATTGCCAGGTACAAAATCATATTATGGACCAAGTCATGGGACACTCATAAATCAATTCTACGATTCCATTTATAATCACACTAAAAACTATATACACGTTAAAGATGCATTACCATCAATAGCAATCATAGATGCAATACAAAAATCTTCACAAACAAATGAGACAATTCATTTTACGAGTATTTAGCAAACAAATGAAATTTTGGTATTTTAATTTATTGTGGAACATAATCATAGCGATTAAAAGTAAACTCATTCAAGTTAATTAATGAACTGGGCAGAAATCCTTTTTATATCGATTTCTGTCCATTTTTATTATTCTTAGCTTTATTGTAAATAGTAATTTTATAAACTATAATGATAATAACCAAAATAAGGAGTAATCATGATGACCACAAATAAAATTATTTTAGATTTAGCGATTACATTGGATGGATATATAGAAGGGCCGAATGGAGAAGTTGATTGGTGCATCATGGACGAAGAAATGAACTTTAATCATTTTCTAGAACAAATTGATACTATTATATATGGTAGGAAAAGTTATGATTTATGGGGAGAATTTATGCCAAATTTAAAGGATGATCAATTTGGAGATAAAATGATGTGGGACCAAATTCATAGTAAGCAGAAATTTGTGTTTACTAACCAAAATTATAATGATAAAGCGCATACAAAGTTTATTAACGGTGATGATATCAGTAGCAAGGTTTTGAAAATCAAAAAACATAGCAACAAAGACATTTGGCTCTATGGCGGCTCAAATATTATCACAACTTTTATAAATCTTAACCTTATTGACGAATATAGACTTTCAATCCACCCAGTCATTTTAGGATCTGGAAAACCTCTTTTTGAACACAATCAAAATCGCGTCAACATCTCATTATGTAATACACATGTTTATAAAAGTGGTGTAGTGCAAATGATTTATCAAAAAATAGATTAAACATATAAGCAAAAATATCTTATTTTTGCATAAACAACTTTAAATGGGAAGTGGCTTTATCTTATTTGCATTAAAATTAACAAAATGTCAATTTCTATAATTTTTCAATAGAAATTGACATTTATATTATTTCACCAATAATATTAAAATCTTTGGCTAATTTAAAGCGCGTTATTTTAAGCAATAAATACAAAAAGCTCAATAATCGCTAAAATTAAAAACACTAGAAAAACAATGCCATAAATATTATTTTTCTTAATACTTTCTTTGCTTGCATTTTGCTGTTTTGCTTTATTATTTATATTGGAAAAGAAAGTAATACCTGAATAAACTGCAATCAGTACTGTGACACCGAATAAAATCCATGTACCAAACATAAATATAACCTCCTTAAATAACTAAAATAAATTTTTTCATACATATAAAATAATTATTCCTATTATATACCTATATTAATACATTTCTGCTAATCCTCCAATGTTTAAAAATTACAATTTTGTAAATACAATCACAATCAGATACTTCATCATACAAATAACATGTAAAATAAGTTATAATGTATTGAAAGAATATGAATAGAGGGGTTAATATAATGAATGGTCTTAGAAGTGTAACTACAGGGACAAATGATTTAAGTAAAACCAAAGAGTTATTCTCCAGCATACTTGGATTAAATGTGGCAGATAAAGGACAAGCTTTACGTTTTGGTGATGCTGAATTAAATTCAGGTACACGTATACATTTTGTAGAAGTACCAAACTATATTAACAATAACAACCATATTGAAAATATCGGTTTAAGAGTTCCAAGTGATGAAGGACTTGAAGAATATCAATCAATTTTAGAACAGCATCAAATTACTTTCGGTGCGCCTACTGATTTAAACGGTCATAAATATTTCAATTTCCAAGATCAAAATGGGCAGACATTTAATATTTATTCCAATGAACATAATTCTGGTACACCACTCGGTATACCAACCTTCGAAAGTAATGTAAACCCGCTGCATCAAATTCAAGGCCTAGGTCCTGTTATCTTAAAAGTTAACGATATAGTACTTACACAATCTATTTTAACTAGGGTGTTTGGCCTAGAACATTTTGCAGAATATACTCCTAACGACCATGCTAATTTTAAAATACAAGTTTTTCGTATTGGTGATGGTGGTTTAGGCGGCGAGCTGCATGTTCACGCATCAGACGAAGAAATTTTAATGCCGGAACATGGTATATTAGAACAAATTGAATTTGGAATAGAATCTAAATCACAATTCCAAAAGACTATTGAAGAACTTGAATCCATTGGAATCCCTTATCAAACATTAGATCAAGAAGGCGAAAGATCACTAAGAATCACTGAAAAAAGTGGTATTACATTCATTTTAACCTTAGAAACTTCATAATAAAAAAGAGAGGATTTTTAGCTATGCTACATGAAACTTGGAAAGATCATACACCCATTAAAAAAGTAGAAGTTACACATACAGATGCACAAAAATTCACAGTGTCTGACATGTTAACTGTAGGACAACAATATGATGTAATAAATGAAACTGAAGAATATTATCAAATCATCGACAACTCTGGACTTGTCGGTGGCTACTTTAAAACCTATTTTAAAGAGGTATAATTTACAATATGAAACATGTGAAATAGAAAACGTGTAATATTAAATATAACTTAAATTAATAAGACTAGGGCTATATAATTTCAAACATTATCCAAGCCCCAGTCTATTTTTAATGATATGAATTTTATAAATTATTTTATTTTTAAAGGAGCAAGGAACAATGACGAATTCGCAATATATTAACAAAGATGAAACTGTGTTTGATGATGCAACATTAATGATGGCATTGAATAAAAATATTTTATTAAAAGGACCAACAGGCTCTGGAAAAACAAAGCTAGCTGAGACTTTGAGCGAAACAATAGATCGTCCAATGCACCAGGTCAATTGTTCAGTAGATTTAGACGCTGAAAGTTTATTAGGTTTTAAAACGATACAGACAAATGAAAATGGCACACAAGAGATTGTATTTATTGATGGACCAGTTATCAAAGCAATGAAAGAAGGCCATATACTTTATATCGACGAAATCAACATGGCAAAACCAGAAACTTTACCCATTTTAAATGGCGTATTAGATTACCGTAGAAAATTAACAAATCCGTTCACTGGTGAAATTATCAATGCTGCCCCTGGATTTAATGTAATCGCTGCAATAAACGAAGGATATATTGGTACATTGCCAATGAACGAAGCACTTAAAAACCGGTTTGTCGTTATTCAAGTAGATTATATTGATGGCGATATTTTAAGTGATGTAATTAAAAATCAAAGCCAATTGTCAGATGATAAAACAATACAAAAAATCATTAATTTTAATGAAGATTTACGAACAATGACCAAACAAGGCCAAATTTCTGAAGAAGCAGCGAGTATACGTGCTTTAATTGATTTAAGTGATTTGGCTACCGTGATGCCTATAGAGCGTGCCATTAAACGTACAATTATCGATAAACTAGAAGACGAACGTGAACAGCAAGCCATATTAAATGCAGTAGAATTAAACTTTTAGTGAGGGATATTTATGAGCGATCGTTTTATATTATTTAATGACGAACAGCTAGATGCAAAGCAAGTAATGATGTTGCAAGATTTGGCTCGATTATTACTAAAAAATGAACAAACACAAGTTAAAATTCAAAAATTCCCATATTACGATCCAATCAATAATATGTTAATAACGAGTGCTTTTTGGTCGCATAGAAGAAATGACATTGAAACAACGGGGCTCAAGACTGATGTCATGCTTGCTGCTTACGGCTACAAATTGATGGATGAAACAGTTGTCAACGAAGTTATTCATAATAATACGTTTAAGCATCCAAAATTTTTCCAACAACTTTTTAAATTATTAGAAGATAAAAGAGTATTAAACGAAATAGTTAAACAACGGCCGTCTACTAAAGATGCCATTCACATGCGCAATGAAATTAGATTAAGTTATACTAGTACACAAATCAATGTATATAAAACCAAAAAGACGTTTACAGATTTACTCTTTTTATATTTGGAATCATCGTTTTTAAGTGAAAACTTTTACGACATACCCCAAATTGGTCCACAAATTGATGATATTCTGACAAATATGTATCAATATTTGCCTAATTTTTTCTATAATGATTCGTCCGAGGATAATATGTACTTAGCTGAACGGATTATGTTCCAAATTGATGATATCTTAAATGAAGATATGTTAAATGAATATTATCATTTACCTAAAAAAGTATATGAAGCCATTCACGAACTCAAATTTGAAGATATAAAACGAACGGATGCAAGTAATACTGATAAATCTTCAAACAATGACCATGACGAAGAAAGTGTTAGTGAAGATATAGAATCTAATCATCAAGATAGTGCTTCACAAGGTGGAGCATATTTAGAAATGGAACTACATGAAGGTGAAAATAGTGAGGTTGTTGGTGATAATGACACTGCTAGAGAAGGCGACAGCGGCGATGATATGACAGATATGCAAACTAAAAAAGGTAAAGGATCTACGAATCAAGTAGAAAGTGAAGAAGCTGGGGCAGTAGGCAATCATTCCGCTTTTGCATTAAAAGGGATAAACGCAAACGTAGACGTTAAATGGAACATACCTGAAATATTACCTGAATATCATAATGCATATCATGGTGTTGAAAAAGAAGTCCAATTTGAAAAAAAAGACTTGATACAAATTATCAAAAAAACAATAGATAGAGAATACCAAGATGAGCGTCGAAATCTAACAAAAGGACGATTACAAAAAAATCTATTAAATTGGTTTATTGATGATCAATATAAATTATTTTATAAAAAACAAGATTTAAGTCAATCGTTTGATGCAACCTTCACTTTATTAGTTGATGCTTCAGCAAGTATGCAAGATAAAATGTCTGAAACAATTAAAGGAGTCGTTTTATTTCATGAAACGTTAAAATCTTTAAACGTAAAACATGAGATACTAGCATTTAATGAAGATGCCTTTGATGCTGATGATACAAAGCAACCTAATATCATTGATGAAATTATTGCTTATGATCAATCAACTATAAAACGAGAAGGACCTAGAATCATGGCTTTACAACCACAAGATGATAATAGAGACGGTGTTGCGATAAGAATTGGCAGCGAACGCTTAATGCGTAGAGCGCATAATCAACGTTTTCTAATTGTGTTCTCTGACGGTGAGCCATCAGCTTATAATTATAGTCAAGATGGTATTCTAGATACTTATGAAGCTGTGGAAACAGCTCGTAAATTGGGTATTGAAGTTTTTAATGTATTTTTAAGTCAAGACCCAATTACAGAAGATATTGAAGAAACAATTCATAACATTTATGGCAACTATGCAATTTTCGTAGAAGGTGTAGAAAATCTACCAAGCCATCTTGCACCATTACTTAAAAAATTATTATTAAAATCTTTTTAGTACGTAATTTATTTATAAAATCACACATAAATTGAAATATTCAGAAATTTATATAGACGCATTCTTATAAATCGTGATAGAATAGTAAATATTATTTTATAGGCAAGAAGGAGAACGATTTATGAATAAAAATACATGGATTATAGGATTCACGCTGTTTGCTATGTTTTTCGGAGCCGGCAATCTTATATTTCCACCAAATTTAGGTTTAGATAGCGGTCAATTCTTTTGGCCTTCCATATTAGCATTTGCTTTAACTGGTATAGGATTGCCCTTATTAGGGGTAATCGTTGGTGCTTTAGATAAACAAGGTTATATTGGTTCTTTAAATAAAATTTCACCAAAATTTTCTGTGATATTCTTAATTGTCATATATTTAACAATTGGACCACTTTTTGCGATACCACGTACTGCATCTACGTCATTTGAAATGACAATTACGCCAATTGCCCATACAAATAGTAGCTTAGCATTGTTTGTATTTACAATCATTTACTTTTTAGTAGTTTTATATTTATGTATTAATCCAAATAAAATGGTAGATCGCATTGGGTCATTGTTAACACCATTATTATTAATTACTATTTTAGCGATGATTATCAAAGGGTTTGTTGATTATGGTGGTAATACACATAGTCAGGCAGCTGAAGCTTTTACTTCTAATTTTGCAGGTTTTTCACAAGGATTTACGAATGGTTATTTGACAATGGATGCGATTGCTGCCATTGCTTTTTCAATGATTGTGGTTAACGCGGTAAAAGCAACTGGCATCACGCACGCCAACAAAATTTTCAGACAAACACTATTAGCTGGAATTATTGCTGCAGTGGCACTTATGTTTATTTATATTTCCTTAGGATTTATTGGTAACCATATGGCTGTCCCGCAAGAGAAAGTTGCCAGTTTAATTGCTAACGATCAAAATATTGGTACATATTTACTAACGACAATGGCAAGCGCTGGATTTGGTGCTTTTGGAAAGTACTTGTTAGGTATCATCGTAGCTCTTGCTTGTTTAACAACTGCTTGTGGATTGATTGTATCTGTTTCAGAGTATTTTAATAGAATATTCCCAAGAATTTCATATAAAACTTACGTTATCATCTTCACGTTAGTGAGTTTTATTTTAGCAAATCAAGGATTAAATTCAGTGATTACGATGTCAGTTCCTGTTTTAAGTATTGTATATCCAGTAGCGATTACTTCAGTATTTTTAATATTACTAGCACGTTTTATTCCAACAAAACCAATTGCACAGCAAATTCCTGTAGCAGTAGTTTCTATTATTTCAATCCTTAGTGTGATTCACACACAAGGTTGGTTCAAGTTAAGTCTTATTGATAACTTACCACTGAAAGATTATTCATTAGAATGGTTCCCAATAGCAGTGATCACTACAATTATTGGTTATATTGTAGCACCGTTATTTAAGAAACAGAAAACTATCGTTTATGAAAAAGAATAATAAAATCAAATAACTCGTAGGGTATAAACATCCCTCATTTACGAAAAAACGTCAATTTCAATAGAAATTGACGTTTTTGTATATTAAGATTACTTGTTCTAGGTGAAAGGAGTACGTAACTGATGGACAGTAACAAGCTCATGATATAACAACCAAGACAAAATATACAATGAAAAAAGAGACCCGTAAATGAATCATTAAAAACATTCATTTGCGGGCTTAATATCTTATAAATTATTTTTGTATCCATTTTATTTTTGCTGTTTCATACCTAATAATTGATTTTTCATTTCTGTTTCTAATTGGTTTAATTCAGTTTCTGCTTGTTTACGTTTATTTCGACCCTGTTCTTGGATTTGGAGGGTCTGTTCAATCGTGTCTATGATATCTTGCTGTGTTGTTTTTAAGGTTTCAATATCGACAACACCACGTTCATTTTCAGTAGCTGTAGCAACAGCATTTTGCTTTAAAAGTTCTGAATTCTTGAGTAACAAATTATTTGTAGTATCTGTTACTGCTTTCTGTGCAGAAACTGCATTACGTTGTCTCATTAATGTCAGTGCAATAGACATTTGGTTTTTCCATAAAGGAATGCTCGTTAAAATTGAACTTTGAATTTTTTCTGCTAATGCATGATTCACATTTTGAATCATTCTAATTTGTGGCGCAGTTTGTATAGCAATTTGTCTGGATAGTTGTAAATCATAAATGCGTTTATCTAATCTATCTATAAATTGTTCCATATCTGATACAGCTTGTACATCCATTTGATTACCTGTGGATTCAGCTTGAGCATTTAATTTCGGCATATCTTCTTGTTGTATCACTTGTTGCTTTCTTTTAGCTGCTTCTATATACAGTGTTAATTCATCAAAATACGTTTTATTTAAATGATACAATTCATCTAGCATTCCAATATCTTTATTTAAATTATTTTTATGTTTATCTAGTTCAATTGAAATGCGATCAATTTGAGATCCTACAGATTGCATTTTTGAAAAAATTTCATTAACTGAAGCTTTTGTTCTTCTAAAAATACGTTTTAATTTTGATTGATTTTCTGGGTTTAACTCATCTGGGTTTACAGATTTAAGTTTGCTCATCAATCCATTTAAAGATTCCCCAACAGGACCAACATCTGTGGTTTTCACCTCATTAAGAATACGATGTGAAAATTGAGACATATCAGATTGTGCAGAAGTACCATAATTTAATAAGCTATCATTATCCATTGGTTTTATTTGTTTAGTTAATTCATCAATCTTCTGTTCATCTTCTTTAGTATATTGTTTTGTGCTGTTAATAATTTCTGATTCATTTGCTGATTGTTCATCAATATATTTATCCAATGGGTGCGAATTTAAAAAGTCTTGTTCTCTTACCATTTAATTTCACTCCACTTCTTTATATAAGTTACTTTTGTCTTTTTTGTTCAATTTTATTTAATTCCATTTCTATATCTAATTGGCTATAATCTTCTTCATTAATTCTCTTTAAATCTGCTACTAAAGTTCGTTTAACTTCATCTAAAGTGATGCGAGTTTGTGCTAACTTTTGCTTTTCTTCTTCTGATTTTTTTGGTGATTTTGCTAATCTCGTATAAGATTCAATGAGATTTAATGCATTATCAATATGAGAGTAGAAAAAACTTTCTACTTTAAAAAACATTCTGGGTTGTTGCTTTACTGCATAGTATATTGCTCGAGATATCCTATATATTTCGTTTACTTGTCTAAAATCTTTGATTGATCTTACGTTAACAAAAGTTTTTAAAATTCTTCTTATCTTGTCTTGTGCATTATTTAATTGACTATTTACAAAATGATAATCTCTTCGTGTTAAACCAATCTCATTTAAATATTTTCTAGAAGTTAAACGCTGAGTAGGGAAGTAGAATGCTATAAACGCTACTGCAGAAATAAGAAAATCAAAAATAAAATTTAACTCTAATGCAAATACACTAGAAATCCACGCAATAACAGCTATTGGAAAAGCAATAATGGTCCCATAAATTCGCGAAATATTATATCTCAAACTTCATCTTCCTTTATATTGTACTAAAATTTTCCCATGATTCATTCGTTTCTATCTCTTCAATTTCATAATCTTCAACTTGAGAAGCAGGTGAAGCCCCCTCAGTGATAGCATTAATAAATGATGTTAGTGATGATTCATCTCCTTGAGCATAAATCTCTACATAATCAGATATATTTTGAACAGTACCTACAACATTATATTTTTTTGCTATCTTCTCAGTATAATAGCGAAAACCAACGCCTTGTACTATACCAAATACTTTAATATGTTTGCATTGCATATAATCACCTCTTATTATCATTATACGAAATTTTATCATACAAAACTAATATTTTTGTCTGAATAACAAGTGTCTATCCGTCAAAAGTATGAAACAGATAACTTGATTTTATATATGATACAGTTAAAATATTACACATAGCTATTTAGCAATATCTTTTGCGTATGGATGAATAAATTTTTTAAAATACGTTACATAACATATAGACAATATATAAAATTATATACAAATAATTCAAAATAAACGTAATAAATCATGATTAATATAATGATGATCATTACAATGATTTATTTGATAAGAGCAAGTATGAAGTTGAAAGTGAAAGGGTGTAATTTACATGTGGACAGTTGCAAAAATTCGGGCTGATTACGAAGGCTGGTGGTTATTTAGTGACTGGACTGATCATATCGTGGAACAATATCATTTTGAAAACTATGAAAAGATGCTAAATTACTATCAATCTATCATTGAAAATAGTAAAAAGCACTATGACAATTTTCTGGTTGGTAAATACAATATTCATGCATTTTATAATAATTGTGAATTAGGATTTTGTGAAGATTGTGATGAAGATTTACAGATTTTTTATAGTTATATTGTTTTAAATAATAATGAAGTTTATTATAAATTACCGATTGTTTAAGAAATTGTTTTTTCACAATTGCATTGCATTTTCAGCTATTATGGCTTATAATATGAGTCAAGCAATTGTTTTATTCCATATTGCAAAGAATATTGTAAGACAGATTTACACTGTGAAATTGTATTTTTTGTAATATGCGAATAATGCATATTGAATGAATATTAGTCTTGGAGGTTTCACATTTATGAAACAAGGTACAGTAAAATGGTTTAACGCTGAAAAAGGATTTGGTTTTATCGAAGTAGAAGGAGAAAACGATGTATTCGTACACTTCTCAGCGATTAACCAAGAAGGTTACAAATCATTAGAAGAAGGTCAATCAGTTGAATTTGAAGTAGTTGAAGGCGATCGCGGTCCTCAAGCTGCAAACGTTGTAAAACTATAATATAGATTGCAATATTGACTATAAAAAGAACCTTGTTAAAGGTTCTTTTTTAATATATAAATTTTTAAAATGTAATTTAAAAAGCTCTTTTTAAAGTGAATACTCGTTAATCGAGTACTTTAAAAAGAGCTTTAATTATGATTGATTCTTTATATTATTAACAAGTTATTTTGTATCATTTATGATTAATTGTCGCAATGATTGTCTTTTTATAACTTCTCTAGCTTTACTATCTTTTAGAAAGAATACTGACGGTTTTTGCATTTGGTTGTAATTAGATGCCATGGAATAATGATAAGCACCTGTTGATAAAACAGCTAGATAATCACCGCGTTTAACGGTACTAGGTAACTTAGCATCTTTAATTATAATATCTCCAGACTCACAAAGTTTTCCAGCTATTGTTACAGTTTCATCTTTTGGTTCATTTCTATTAACTAATAATGCTTCATACTGAGCATCATATAATGCAGTACGAATATGATCACTCATCCCACCATCAACTGATACATATTTGTTAACATTGGGAATCTCTTTGATTGTACCAACTTCATATAATGTTATACCGGCTTCTCCAACTATAGATCTACCAGGTTCTATTCCAATTTCTGGAAGAGGGTAGTTAAATTCAGTTGAAAATTCTTTTATCGCATCAGTAATTTCTGAAATCCCAGTTTCGATAGGGAAACTTACATCACCTTCAACATATTTAATACTGAAACCACCGCCTAAGTTAATCAGTTCAACCTCTATAGCATTTTCTTTTAACCATTGAATTACTATTTTTGCTGTTTCAATCATCGCTTCTGTGCCTTCAATTTGCGATCCTACATGAAAGTGAACACCTTTTAAATTTAAATGTTTCGTGTTTTTTACTTTTTCAACTGCTTGATTTGCCAATCCATGTTTAATTGACAAACCAAATTTACTATCTTCCTGACCAGTTTGAATAAATTCATGTGTATGGGCTTCAACACCAGGATTTAAACGTAATACGACATTTACCGTTTCACTCGCATATTTATCGATGAGTTCTATTTCTTCTAATGCATCAATAACGATATAGCCAACTTTGCTTTCTAAAGCATACTGTAACTCATGCTTTGTCTTGTTGTTACCATGAAAATGTATATGCTGTGGGTCAAAACCTGCTTCCAATGCCGTATACAATTCTCCTTCAGATACTACATCTAGTTCAAGACCTTCTTCTTGTACTAATTTCACCATTTGTAGACAAGTAAATGCTTTAGAAGCATATGAAATGTTATAGTTTAATCCACTTTTCTGAAAAGCAGTGTGAAATCGTTGCATTTGTGATCTGATTTGATGTTCATCGTAAACAATAGTAGGGGTTCCAAAACTTTGAGCTATTGTTTTAAGACTTGTACCTCCCATTGTTAACTCGCCACGATCATTATATTCTACTACCATAATTTATCTATACTCCTTTATTAGTGAATCGTGATTCATTGCACTTAATTGTTCAGAATTCGCGCCAACACCTTTAAATGTAAACTCGTCAACACGAATATCATTATTATATAATATTACTTCATCTTGTGCATGCACGTTGTTATCAACTTCAACAAACATATGGCTCATCATCAACGCACGAATAGGGTAACGCTTGCCGTTGATAAGTGCCTCATGTTTTGCTCTTGATTTAAGAATACCATCTCCATAGCCAATATCAACTACTGCTAATTTTGTGTGATTATGCGTAGCTTCGAATGCAAAACTATAGCCACAATAATCACCCTCATTTACTTCACGAACTTGGATAACATTACCTTTAACGGTCAGTGATTGTTCAATCTCATTTACATCAATCGTTTGATAAGGTCTAGAACCGTAAAGCGCAATGCCAACGCGCGCATGTGTATGGTTATCAAACACACCGTTTTCCCTATAATAACTTGCACTGTTTTGTGCATGTATCATTTCAAAGTGATAACCTTCGTCTAATAATGCGTCAACAATCTCTAACCAAGCTTTACGCTCTTCATGATATTCTGATACACCAAATTCATCTGCATATCCAAAGTGAGTCCATAAACCTGTAATACACATTTTATCTTTACTTTCATCTTTCATATGATGGTGCAACACTTCTTTTATTTCATCTATATTCTTCAAACCTGAGCGATGCAGTAAATTTTCAAATTCTAAATGAACTTGAATACCTTGTAAATCTTCAATATGTTCATAATAGAAATTTAACGAGGGTAGGGTCATTTGAATTTGATAATCTCGCACTTTATCAAATTCATATACTGCATTCATTAAGAAAATCGTTGCATTAGGGGCTAATTGTCTTATGCGAACTGCTTCTCTTAGGGATGTCGTACTAAAAGTATTAATACCAGCTTCTAAAAATTGCTGTACTGCAAACTCCAACCCATAATGATAGGCATTATTTTTAACTACTGCCATAATTTGATTGTTTTGGATTACTTTAAGCACATTATTGTAAAATCGTTGAGTGTCAACAAACCAAACTGCGGTCATTGTGATTCCACCTCACTATAGGATTTTAAAATCGCTTCATAATAATCTGCAATTTTAATCAACATATGTTCATTAAAATTTAAAAGGGCAGTATGCAAACCTGTGACAAAACCTTTTGTCTCGTCTCGTACACCGACAAAAATAAAATAACTAGGTGCAAGTTGACTATAAAAGCTGAAATCCTCGCCAAATAAGTAAGGTGTAGGTTTATCAACTATTTTTAAGTTAGCAATGTTGAGACCATTTTCAATATGTTTACGTAATTCAGGTGAATTATATGTTGGTGGATAGCCTTCTTCAAATTTCACTTCACAATCAACGTCAAATAACAATTTTACACTTTCAGCAATTTTGTGCATTTGCAGTTTCACAGTTTCCAAATCATGGACATCATAAGTTCTAATAGTGCCTTCTAAATAGCCATTGCTTGGTACTGTGTTTATGGCTTCTCCGGCTTCAAAATGACCCATATGTACAATATTTCTCTTTAAGCCATTTAAATGGAATTGTTGTATCTGACCCACTTGACTTAAAACATGCTGCAGCGCTTCTCCAGCAGAATGTCCTTGTTCTTTATCCGCAACATGACTTGATAGACCAGTTAAATAAAAACGATACTCTGTAGCACTTGCTGTAATTTCTTCATCACGAATTACAACTCGACCTTCATCTTCAAAAGGCATCACGTGGATACCAAATATAGCTTCGATAGGGTATTTATCAAAAGCGCCTGCACGGATTAAACGGTTTGCGCCACCTCCTGTTTCTTCAGCTGGTTGAAAGATAAATACAATATTTTGAGGCAATGTGCCTTGATCAGCCATAGACTTACAACGTTTAACAAATAACATTAATGCAGTTGTATGCCCATCATGTCCACATGCGTGCATGACATGATCTGTTTCACTTCGATAAGAGACATCATTTTCTTCATAGATAGGCAAAGCATCTATGTCTGCGCGATAAGCAATCGTATGATTACCATTACCTGGTAGATAAGCAATCAAACCTGTTTCCAATGGACGATCGTATTGGACACCAAGTTCATCTAAAAATGCAGCAATATATTTAGTGGTTTCAAATTCATGGAGGCTTAATTCTGGATGTTGATGCAAATGACGTCTATGCGTTGTAACAAATTCTAACTCATTCATTAAAATCAAATCCTTTTAGTTATTTTAATATGTATTAATATAAAAAATGCTTATTTATGTATAAAAAGGAGGTTAGACGATTTTATAGTTACAAATTAATATATACATTAATAATAAATGAATACATTAGTAATAAAATGTTATATCGTCTAAAACCTCCTACAAATATTAAAAATTCAGTTTTTATGATCTATCTTCTTAATTCAGTATTAATCGTTTAATTTTCTTAGTGCTGAAACGATTTCTCTTTTTGAATCTTCAACTTCACTTGTTTGCTTAATTACTTTTGCTGGTGTTCCAGCAACCACAGAGCCGGCAGGGACATCTTGCGTAACGATTGCACCAGCTGCAACAATAGAGCCTTCGCCAACGCGAACACCTTCAAGTATTACAGCATTTGCACCAATGAGTACGTCATCTTCAATGATCACAGGTGATGCACTAGGCGGTTCAATTACGCCAGCTAATACTGCACCAGCTCCAACGTGAACGTTTTTACCTGTAGTAGCACGACCACCAAGTGTTGCGTTCATGTCAACCATCGTTCCTTCGCCGACTACAGCACCAATATTGATCGTAGCACCCATCATAATCACTGCACCATCTTCAATCGTAGCTTGTTCACGAATAAATGCACCAGGTTCTATACGTGCATTCGTATTGGTTAAATCTTTTAATGGAATTGCTGAATTACGACGATCCATCTCAACTTCTAATTCATCAATCGCTGATTGATTTTTTTCATAAAATTGTTTCCAATCATCCGCTTCACAAAAGATTACTTTAGAGTCAGGTCCGCCAAATACTTTAAAGTTATCAGGAAATATTACTTTATCGAACTTACCATTCACATAAACTTTAAGAGGTGTAGATTTCTTCGCATCACTTATATATTGAATAATTTCTTCTGCCGTTAAATGTTGTACCATAATTTTTTCGCTCCTTAAAAGTTATAAATTATCAAATGTATAAAAATCATTTGATTTATTAATTAATTTTTCTGCTGCACCAATCGCTCCATTGGCAAAAATATCTTTTGATTGAGCACGATGGGTGATTTCTATTGTTTCATCAGTACCTGCAAATAACACATCATGTTCACCAACAATCGTACCACCACGAATTGAATGGATACCAATTTCATCTTGTGTACGTTTTTCATCTAACTCATGTCTGTCGTATACTGGCGTTGTTTTTTCACGTAATGACTCAATGACATCATAAAGCTTTACTAATGTACCACTAGGTGCGTCCACTTTTTTATTATGATGTGCTTCAGTTAGTTCAATGTCAAAATCTTGAAGTAGGGGAACTGCAGCTTCCAAAATTTTAGTTAAAGCATGAACTCCATAACTCATATTTGCACTGAAAAATACTGGCATTTTACTACTTAATTCTTTTAATTTTGCAATAATTTTTTCTTTTTCTCCAGTTGTTGCGATAACTAATGGCAAATTAAATTCATCATCTAATAAAGGCAACAATAACTCTGGATTTGAAAAATCAATTGCAACATCGGCATCTTTAACGTCTGAAATACGTTGGAACGTTGGATAAGGGTATGATTTAGATGAATTAGGTACAATCACACCTTCAATTTGATGTCCTTTTGCTTCAGCTAATCTTGCTACACGTTGATTCATGGCACCATAGCCTATTAAAACAATATTCATGTATTGTCACCTGCTTTAAATTGTTCATATGCTTCTTCTAACGTTTGACGTTCTGCATCTTGCAGTTTCACTAGTGGAAGGCGTACTTCATAATTACCAAACCCTTCAACGGCTGTTAATGCTTTGATAGGAATAGGGTTAACATCAACAGCTAATGCATCTAATAGCGTTTGTATAGGTTGAAATTGTGAATTGATATCTTTTCCACTTTGTTTTGCATCGAATAATGACTGGAATGCATTAGGAATTACATTTGCAGCGACAGAAATGACACCGTTACCACCTTTTTCAAAATAATCTACCACATTATCATCATTACCGCTATACAAAGCAAAATGATTTAAATCTAAACGTTTTTTCAATTCATCCATATATTCAAAATCATTAGTAGCATCTTTTATCGCTACAATATATTCATTATCACTTAATGTTTCAACCGTTTCTGGATTAATAGTCATATTCGTACGTGAAGGTACATTATACAAAATGACAGGTAATTTTACTGCATTAGCTATGGTTGTAAAGTGTTCAATCAATCCACGTTGATTTGTTTTATTGTAGTAAGGCGTGATTAACATAATACCATCTGCGCCAATTTCTCTCGCACGTACTGAAGCTTGAATAGATTTTTGAGTATTATTCGTACCTGTGCCAGCAATCACTGGTACTTTGCCATCTACATAATTAACAACTGTCTCTAATACTTGATCTTTTTCTTCATCAGTTAATGTAGGGTTTTCGGCTGTTGTACCATTAACCACGATACATTTCGCATTATTTTCTAATAAATATTTTACATGTCTTCTAAGGGCGTTTAAATCAACTTCGTTGTGTGTGAAAGGTGTTGTCAAAGCAACACCTACACCTTCAAAAATATGTCCCATTTTATCTTACTCCTTTCAAACTCATTACTTGTTCTAAAACTTGTACTGCATTTAAAGCTGCACCTTTTAGTAAGTTATCTGAAGTACACCAAACATGGAAAGTATTATCTAACGAATCATCTCGACGAATTCTACCAACAAATATTTCATCCTTACCAGTTGCATTTATCGCTAGTGGATATTCATTTTGTTCTGGATTATCAATCAGTACGACACGTCCGTCATTGTCAAAAAGCTGCTGAATTGCTTGTACTGAACTTTCGCTTTCAAGCGTAACGCTCATATGCACACTGTGACTATCTTGAACAGGCACACGCACACAAGTTGCTGTTACTTTCAAATCTTCATCTTTTAAAATTTTTCTTGTCTCATCAATCATTTTTTGTTCTTCTTTTGTATACCCATTTTCTAAAAAACTATCGATATGTGGTAAAACATTATTATAAATAGGATGTGGATATGCTTCAGGTGCTTTACCATTCGCACCTTCAGATAAATCTTGTCTGCCTTTTACACCAGACCCTGAAACAGCTTGATATGTTGTATAAGCTACACGTTCTAATCCAAATGCTTCTTGCAATACTTTTAAAGGTACAACCGATTGAATAGTAGAGCAATTTGGATTAGCGATGATTTTTCTTTTTAATACAGGTTCATTAACTTCAGGTACAATTAAATCAATGTCATCTGCCATTCTCCATTGACTAGAATTATCAATAACAATGGCACCAGCTTGTTCAAAAATAGGGGAGAAATGGGCGCTGGTACTTCCACCGGCACTCATTAAAACATAGTCATAATGTTCACTTGCAGCTTCTTCAGTTAATTCTTTAACCGTATATGTTTTGCCTTGAAATTCAATTTTTTCTCCTGCTGAACGTGCTGAAGAAAACAATACTAATTCATCAAATGATATGTTTTTACGATCTACTGTTTCTAACATTTTTCTTCCAACTAAACCAGTTGCGCCTGCTATTGCTAATTTTGTCATATATTATACACTCCATTTTCATTTTAATAAGTTTGCTAAAATTAATTATATTTAGAAAATTCAGATATCAAAAGTTTGATACAAGGCATGAACTGCGCGTTCACCATTTTCAGAATCTATTACACATGAAATACTTATTTCGGATGTGGTGGTTTGATAAAATGCAATATCATTTTCAATCAATGTTATAAATGCTTTTGAAGCAACACCAGACATATCTCTCATACCAGAACCAATTAATGAAAGTTTAACGTATCCCTCATTTATCTTGAAGTCTAAAGCATTAAACCTTTCTTTTAAGTCATCTAAGATGTTTGTTATTTGAACAGCATCTGTATCTTTTATCGTGAAAGACATTTGTAACCCTTCCAAATTAACGATTTGAGAAATCATATCGACATTGACTGATCCTTCTTCTAAATGGTTGAATAAATCTGTCAGTAATCTATTATCCGGTAGGGGATAACTAATTGTAACATGTTGCATATGTTTATCTAATGCAACACCAGTAACTGCTTTTTTTTCTAATAATTCTGCTTGTGACATAATCCATGTTCCTTTCACATTTGATAAAGTTCTTCCTAAATACAAGGGGATGTTATAATTTTTCGCTAATTCAACGCTTCTCGTTTCAAGTACGCCTGCACCTAAAGCGCTCATTTCCATCATTTCTTCATACGAAACATACGACAGACGTTTCGCATCTTTGTAAACCCGTGGGTCAGTCGCATATACACCATCTACATCAGTGTATATCTCACAAGTCGTTTGGTTACTTGCAGCTAAAGCTACAGCAGTGGTATCTGAGCCACCACGACCTAAGGTAGTTACTTCTAATTCATCATTTACCCCTTGAAATCCTGCTACCACTAGTACATCGTTACTTTCAAAAGCTTGTTCAAATGTACTTGGGTCGATTTCAGCAATTTTACTTTTTAAATGATGACCAACCGTTTTGATTCCTGCTTGATATCCAGTCATCGCTTTTGCATTTATACCGATGTCATTTAATACCATCGATAAATAGGAAACGGTCTGTTGTTCACCAGTTGTTAATAACAGAGCCAATTCTTGATCTTTTGGTGTCGTAGTAAGTGTTGAAACATTAGCCATCAACTCATCTGTTGTTTTACCCATTGCACTTACAACAACGATAAGTTGCTCACCTTCATCAACTCTTGTTTTTAACATGCCTGCTATATTTTTAATTTTAGTAAAATCACTTACTGAAGAACCTCCAAATTTCAAAACACTTCTTTCCAATTCCATATCCTCCTCATTTGATAGGGGAGAATCACAGTGATATAAAAAAGAACAAGTCCGGAATGCGAACCTGTTCTATAATTTATATACAAGTGATGCACTCCATTATTTTAAAATAATGACAGACTCTTAGCTCTTAACCATAAAGTCCAACTTGTTATAAGCTGCTATTATAACTGTTTCGGCATCTCACCCTTTCAAAATTAGCTGCTAGCAGACAGGTTCTTCTAAAATTTACTAATGATTGATGCGCCTCATCAAAACTTATTTAATTTTTGTTTATGAATCATATTATACATATGCTTATATGTACTGTAAACCGCTTTTACAAAGTTTTTTAAATTTACTGAAAAATTAAACGTTTTTATAAACGTTTTGCTAATTAAGTGTAATTTATATACTTTTAAAAAGAACTAAAATATTAAACTTTTAAAATTTATGAGCTTTCTCTTTAAAATTCTTCATATATGGCTGGATCTTGGTCTTTACGTCTACCATCTACACGTGTTAATGCGTTGATTTTCTCAATGTCATTATTATCAAGGGAAAAGTCAAAAATATCAATATTTTGTAATTGTCTTGATACTGTTGTAGATTTCGGAATAGGTACAACACCATTTTGAACATGCCATTTTAATATAACTTGAGGAATAGTTTTATTATGTTTTGTGGCAATTTCCACAAGGTTTTCATCATTGATAACACTAGAAGCACGACCTAATGGACTCCAAGCTTGAGTAATAATTCCTTTAGAAGTATTGTACTGAACCAATGCTTCTTGATTGAAGTATGGATGTAACTCAATTTGGTTCACAACTGGCAAAACGCCAGTTTCTTGTTGTAGTGTATCGATATGTTCTGGTAAAAAGTTACATACACCAATTGATTTTATTAAGCCAGCTTTTTGTGCTGCAATCATTGCTCGCCAAGCTTCAACATACTTTCCTTGTTTGGGATTAGGCCAGTGAATTAAATATAAATCAAGATAATCTACACCTAGACGATAAATTGATTCCTGAATTGCAGTCAGTGCATCGTCGTAAGTTTGATAACGACCAGGTAATTTTGAAGTAATCATAATTTGTTCGCGTGAAACTCCACTCATCTCGATTGCTTTACCTACAGTACCTTCATTCTCATAATTATAGGCAGTATCTAACAAACGATAACCTTGTTCTAAGGCATTCACAATCGCATGTGTGCCATGCGCGCCATTTAACTTATATGTACCAAAACCAATTTGAGGAATTACTTGTCCATCTAACATATTTAACTGTTTCATTTGCATACCTCCATAACGAAATATGTATTTGATTATATTATGCTTAACCATTTATGCCTAATATTTAGACTCGTAGGGAGGAAGTTACTATAAACAAAAAAGCTAAGATATGTTAATATCTCAGCTTTTAACGTATGATTTCAATCATTGATAATATTTTGCATTTATTTTTAATAACGCGATTTACAATCTAAATTTTTGAAATATACAATACGTATCATCAATTCAATATGATACTTTATATATCGCTTTGTATTTTTAAAGGGTTATTTACTTAATACACCAGTTTCTTGTAAATAAGCTTCATAAGATATTTCTTTTGATAAACCACCAGTAGGGTTTAAGTCAATTACTCGGTTTGCAATTGTATTGATAAATTCAAAGTCATAAGATGTGAAAATCATAGAACCTTTGAAATTTTTCAAACCATCATTTACTGCAGTAATACTTTCTAAGTCTAAGTGGTTTGTTGGTTCATCTAGCAATAGAACATTCGCGCTAGATAACATCATTTTACTTAACATACAGCGTACTTTCTCTCCACCAGATAAAACACTAGCTTTTTTCTTAACTTCTTCGCCACTAAATAACATACGACCTAAGAAACCTCTTAAGAATGTTTCAGTTTGTTCATCTTCAGGTGCATATTGACGTAACCAATCAACTAAATTCATATCTACACCTTCAAAGTAGTCAGAGTTATCTTTAGGGAAGTAACTGCGGGAAGTTGTGACACCCCATTTTACTGATCCTTCGTCTGGATCCATTTCACCTGCAAGTATTTTAAGTAAAGTAGTTTTCGCAATTTCACTATCTCCAATTAAAACCGCTTTATCATTAGGGTTCATTGTGAATGAAATGTTGTCTAACACTTTATTACCATCAATCGTTTTTGATACATTTTCCACAAATAGCAAGTCATTACCAATTTCACGTTCTGGCGTGAATTTTACGTACGGATAACGGCGTGAAGAAGGTTGAATATCGTCTAATTCAATTTTTTCTAGTTGCTTTTTACGACTTGTTGCTTGTTTAGATTTAGATGCATTTGCAGAGAAACGAGCAACGAAATCTTGCAACTCTTTAATTTTTTCTTCTTTTTTCTTATTTTGCTCTTGTGCCATTTTCATTGCTAATTGACTTGATTGATACCAGAAATCATAGTTACCAACATAAACTTTTATTTTTCCATAATCTAAGTCTGCAATATGTGTACATACATTATTTAAAAAGTGTCGGTCATGTGATACCACAATTACTGTATTTTCAAAGTTAATTAAGAAATCTTCTAACCAGCTTATCGCAGGTATATCTAAACCGTTGGTCGGTTCATCAAGTAGAAGTACATCGGGCTTGCCGAATAAACTTTGAGCTAATAATACTTTTACTTTTTGATTATTTTCTAATTCAGCCATTTTTTTATCTTGTAAATCAGCAGATATACCCAATCCAGATAATAAAGAACCTGCATCTGCTTCGGCATTCCAACCGTCCATTTCAGCAAATTCGCCTTCTAATTCTGCAGCCCTGATTCCATCTTCATCACTGAAATCTGGTTTCATATAAATCTCATCTTTTTCTTTCATTACTTCATATAAACGTTCATGACCTTTAATCACAACATCTATCACACGTTCATCTTCATAAGCAAAGTGATCCTGTTTTAAGATTGCTAAACGTTCGTCTTTTCCCATAGATACATGACCTGATTGTGCATCCAACTCACCAGATAAAATCTTTAAAAATGTTGATTTTCCAGCACCGTTGGCTCCAATCAAACCATAACAATTTCCTTCTGTAAATTTAATATTTACATCCTCGAATAATTTACGATCACCAAACCGTAAACTTACATCAGTAACTTGTAACATGCATTTGCTCCTTTACGTTAATCTACCGGACAAATTATAACACACTTAAGAAGGAGTTTCGACCATTCACAATGAGGTGATGCTTGTTTCTTTATAGCATGTTATAATAGTTAAGAATAAATTTAAGTACGAAGGAGAACAGTATGGCCCAAGAAGAGAAAAATATTGTAGGTTCCATTGAATTTCTTGAAGTCGTTGGATTAGAAGGATCTACTTACAAGTTACAAGGACCAAACGGAGAAGAAGTTAAACTCAATCAATCCGAAGTTAATGAAGAAGACGAGTTAACGATAGGCGAGGAATATAGTTTCTTCATTTATCCTAATAGATCAGGTGCATTGTTTGCGACACAAAACATGCCAGACATTACTACTAGCAAATATGATTTTGTGAAAGTATTAAAAACCGACCGAGATGGTGCACATGTCGATGTAGGTCTTCCAAGAGAAGTTTTAATTCCATGGATAGATTTACCAAAAGTCAAAGATGTATGGCCGACACAAGGTGATGAATTATTAGTTACTTTGCGTATTGATAGTGAGAATAATATGTATGCTCGACTAGCAACTGAGACAATTGTTGATTCAATGTACACGCCAGTACACGATGATACATTACAAAATAAAGTTATTGAAGCAAGACCATACAGAGTTTTAAGAGTCGGAAGCTTTATGCTATCCAAAGATGGCCATAAAATATTCGTACATGAATCTGAACGTAAATCTGAACCTCGTTTAGGTGAAAAACTAGAAGTTCGTATCATCGGACATAATGAAAAAGGGGAGCTTAATGGTTCATTTTTACCATTTGCACATGAAAGACTTGACGAAGATGGTCAACATATTTTTAATTTACTCGTAGAATATGATGGTGAGCTTCCATTTTGGGATAAATCAAGTCCTGAAGCGATTAAAGAAGTATTCAATATGAGTAAGGGTGCATTTAAGCGCGCAATTGGCCATTTATATAAAAACAAAATTATAACTATTGAAACTGGTAAAATTGCATTAACTAATAAAGGTTGGAGTAGAGTCGAAGATTAGTTTCTACTGTATAAAATAGTGTTTAGATACTTATAAATTTATCCTGTACTACATAAATCGTTGTGTAGTACAGGATTTTTTTGTTTTTATATTACAAAACAAACGTGTTTTGTAATATTTATATTTTTACAAATACCGTCATATCAACATTTCAAAAATCATAGCATACATAGAATCTCTTATTGTGAATTTTGTAAATGAGGTCAATAAATACTTAACAAAAGATTTACATTATCTATATTTGTATTTAATAAAAGGTGTGTAGTATAGGAACTGTAAGAAATACATATAACTTTTGGGTTATTCACTTATTAGGAGGATGTTTCAATGAAAAAATGGCAATTATTTGGTACTACTGTAATCGGCGCTTCACTTTTATTAGGAGCTTGTGGCGGTGGAAATAGCGATTCTGGTAAAGGAAGTGGAGAAGTTAAAGGTGATGGTTCATCTACTGTAGGTCCAATCATTGAAAAATTAAATGAAAAATTCGCAAAAGATAATTCAGATGTAACTGTATCTAATGGTACAGCTGGAACTGGTGGCGGTTTTGAAAAATTCATTTCAGGCAGCACTGATTTCTCAAATGCATCTAGACCTATAAAAGACGAAGAAAAGAAAAAATTAGATGATAAAGGTATTAAATATGATGAGTTTAAAGTTGCTCAAGATGGTGTGACAATTACTGTAAATAAAGATAACGACTTTGTAGATGAACTTACTAAAGAACAATTAAATGAAATCTACTCAGGCAAAGCAAAAACATGGAAAGACGTTAATTCAAAATGGCCAGACAAAGAAATCAAAGCATTTTCTCCTGACCAATCTCACGGTACTTACGATTTCTTCTCTGAAGAAATTATGGACAAAAAAGATATTAAAGCAGAGAAAAATGCTGATACAAATACAATTGTTCAGTCAGTAGAGAAAAATAAAGATAGTGTCGGCTATTTTGGTTATAACTTCTATAAACAAAATAAAGACAAGCTAAAAGAAGTTAAAATCAAAGATGAAAATGGTCAATTAACTGAACCAACTAAGAAAACAATTCAAGATGGTTCTTACGCATTAAGTAGACCACTTTATATCTACACTAACGAGAAAAAATTAAAAGATAATGAAGGATTCCAAGACTTCATGAAATTTGTCATGAAGGATAAAGGAAAATCAGCTGAAGACGCAGGATTTGTTGCCTTACCTGAAAAAGATTACACTGAACAACAAAGCAAATTAAAAGACATCATTGGTAAAGATAGCGACAAAAAAGACAGCAAAAAAGAAGATAAATAAACATAATAGCAATTTTAAAGTTGGGATTCAGGAAGTAGATAGACAAATAGCATGATTAAGTTATCTATCTACTTCCAAGTTCAATTTATCTAGCGTTTAACAATATAGTGAAAATCGCTATGTTGCTAAACACTAGATGATGAACAATCCCGACTTTTATTTTAAATATTGGGAGTCTATAAGAAAGAAGGGTATTTACATGGCTAATCAGAATACTTCTGTTAGTGAAATGATTGCTAAAAACAATGCTAAGAAAAAAGGTATTAGCGATAAAATTGTACCGATCATTCTGGGAATCATTGCAATTTGCTCAATTTTAGCAACAGTAGGGATAATCGTTACATTATTAACAGAGACCATTACATTTTTTACACGTGTTCCAATTACTGAGTTTTTATTCTCCAAAGATTGGAATCCATTCTCATCAACACCACAATATGGCATTTGGGCATTGATCTTAGGTACGCTTAAAATAACAGTTATTGCAACAATTGTTGCTGTTCCTTTAGGATTAGGCGCTGCTTTATATTTAAGTGAATATGCTTCTACAAGAGTGAGAAAAATAATAAAACCGATTTTAGAAATATTATCTGGGATACCAACAATTGTTTTCGGCTTTTTCGCTTTAACATTTGTTACCCCTGTACTCCGTGCAATATTTCCTGAATTAGGTAGTTTCAATTCAATTAGTCCAGGTATTGTCGTAGGCGTTATGATTATTCCACTAATTTCGAGCATGAGTGAAGACGCGATGTCATCTGTGCCAAATAAAATGCGTGAAGGTGCACTTGGTTTAGGCGCAACAAAATTTGAAGTTGCCACAAAAGTGATATTACCAGCTGCTACTTCAGGTATTATGGCATCTATCGTATTAGCTGTCTCACGTGCAATCGGGGAAACGATGATTGTATCACTTGCAGCAGGTAGTACTCCAAGTTCTTCATTAGATTTAACCGGATCTATCCAAACGATGACTGGATATATTGTACAAGTTGCAACAGGAGATGCGACATTTGGCTCTGATATCTATTACAGTATCTATGCTGTTGGTTTCACACTATTCTTATTCACACTTGTGATGAATTTAATTTCACAATGGATTACGAAACGCTTTAGAGAGGAGTATTAAAATGGCAGAGACAAATACTAAAGCGCTTGTTAATCAACAAAAAGTTGAGAAAAAACTTTCCAGTAGGTTAGCAACAAATAAATTCAATAAATGGGCATTTTTCACATGTACTTTAGTAGCCTTACTTTTTTTAGCTGCTTTAATTATAGATACACTCATTAAAGGTGCAGGGCATTTAACACCGTCGTTCTTCACCAATTTCTCATCTTCTACGCCTTCAATGGCCGGTGTGAAAGGCGGTTTAATCGGTACAATTTGGTTAATGATTACTATTATTCCAATTTCAATTATATTGGGTGTAGGTACAGCAATTTATTTAGAAGAATATGCTAAAGATAATGCATTAACAAGTTTTATTAAAGTTAGTATTTCAAACTTAGCTGGTGTACCTTCAGTCGTTTTTGGTTTACTTGGTCTCACTATTTTTGTAAGAGGTATGGGTATAGAAGCGCTTGCTTTAAGTAACTCTGTACTTGCTGCGGCTTTAACTATGTCGTTACTTATCTTACCAGTCATTATCGTTGCAAGCCAAGAAGCCATCAGATCGGTGCCAAGCTCTGTTAGAGAAGCTTCATATGGCTTAGGTGGAAACAAATGGCAAACGATTCGCCGTGTTGTATTACCAGCAGCGATTCCTGGTATATTAACAGGCTTCATTCTAGCATTATCTCGTGCATTAGGTGAAACTGCACCACTCATACTCATTGGTATACCAACCGTATTATTAAGTTTACCTTCAAGTGTTTTCGACCAATTCCAAGCGTTGCCAATGTCGATTTACAATTGGGCAAAACTACCACAAGATGAATTCCAAAATGTTGCGTCAGCCGGTATCATTGTCTTGCTAGTGATTTTACTGCTAATGAACGCAATCGCAATATTCTTAAGAAACAAATACAGTAAAAAATATTAATGTTATTTCAAAATCAAATTTAATTAAGCGGTTATTTTTGGGAAAAATTATAACTTTATAGTTTATAACATAATCGCAAAAGGAGTTTTAATTATGACTAAAGATACAATTAAAGAAGAAAAATCAAAAATCGCAGAACATACAAATCAAGATTCTGCACCAATTGCATCGATTGATAGAGAAACAAATAAAAATGACAATAAAATTCCTGATAGTGAGAAAAAAATAGTCTATTCTACAAAAAATTTAGATTTATGGTATGGCGATAATCATGCTTTAAAAAACATCAATCTAGATATTTTAGAAAATAATGTCACTGCAATCATAGGACCATCAGGTTGTGGTAAATCTACTTATATTAAAACATTAAATAGAATGGTAGAACTTGTGCCATCTGTTAAAACAGCAGGTAAAATCATTTACCGTGATCAGAATATTTTTGATGAAAAATATTCTGTTGAAAAATTAAGAACAAATGTCGGAATGGTTTTCCAACAACCGAACCCATTCCCAAAATCTATATATGATAACATCACTTACGGACCTAAAATACATGGTATTAAAAATAAAAAGATTCTTGACGAAATTGTCGAAAAATCTTTACGTGGCGCTGCAATATGGGATGAGTTAAAAGACCGCTTAGATACAAATGCATATAGCTTATCAGGTGGTCAACAACAACGTGTTTGTATCGCACGTACATTAGCAATTGAACCAGATGTTATTTTAATGGATGAACCAACATCTGCGTTGGATCCAATTTCAACATTGAAAGTAGAAGAACTCGTACAAGAGTTAAAAGAAAAATATTCAATTATTATTGTTACACATAATATGCAACAAGCTGCGCGTGTTTCTGATAAAACAGCATTTTTCCTTAACGGCTATGTAAATGAATACGACGACACTGATAAAATCTTCTCTAATCCTTCAGACAAACAAACAGAAGATTATATCTCTGGTCGCTTCGGTTAATATATGGTTATTAGAGAAAAATATGAAGGCCAATTAGACGAATTAATGAAAGATTTACGTCGACTTGGCCTTCACGTATATTATAATATTGAATATGCATTAAGATCGTTAAGTGAAGAGGATAGAAATTATGCGCGCCAAACGATTGCGAACGATAAGGATATTAATGCCTTAGAAACAGAAATAAATGAAAAAGTGATTATGTTAATCACCAAACAACAGCCTATTGCTACTGATTTAAGATTAATGATGGCTGCACTAAAAATCGCTTCTGATTTCGAAAGAATAGGTGATAATGCCGCAAATATTGCTGAAATTAGATTACGCGCTAAAATCACCGATGAATATGTGCTTACAAGATTGAATACTATGGGTAAACTCGCATTATTAATGTTAAAAGATTTAGATGATGCAGTAAAAAGAGATGATGTCACTTTAATTAAGGAAATTATCGAACGTGACGAAGATATAGATGATTTATATAAAAATATCGTTAACACAACTTATTTAATAGATAACGACCCTTTTGTTGCAGGACAAGCACATCTAGCAGCTAGACATTTAGAACGTATTGGTGACCACATTAGCAATGTTGCAGAAAGCATTTTTTACTTTGTTACAGGTGAACGTTACGAATCATATGATTAAATACAAATAGCACGATGTCGAATATTAGCTACATCCAGTTGGAAATCCGGATTTGCTTATTTTATCGGCATCGTGCTTTATATTTAAGATAGATCTTTGTTTATATTATAGTTATTGATCTTCAGCCTCGATTTCATCTGTAAGTTGTTCTAACTCATCTACCAAGTTACCTATATATGCAATTGTCGCTTTTAGTGGTTGATCCGTGCTAATATCAATACCAGCTAATTGAGCTAATTCGGCAGGTGATTGGCTACCTCCTGCTTTCAATGTAGTTAACCAATCATTCACAGCAGGTTGTCCCTCTTGTTGAATACGTTGTGACATTACCGTACCAATTGTTAAACCAGCAGAATACGTATACGAATATAATCCCATATAATAATGTGGTTGTCTCATCCATGTAAGTTCTGCACCTTTTGTGAATTTAACACTTTCTCCAAAAAATTGAGAATAAACATCCAACATAATTCGATTCAATAACGGTGCAGTCAATGATTCACCATCATCAACTTTTTTATATACCTCGCGTTGATACGCTGCTTCTAGTAAGTGCGTTACCATATTGTGATAATAAGTTCTAGAAACGATAGAACCAATTACCCAGCGCTTAAATTGAGCATCACTACTGTTTTTGAATAAATAATTTGCCATTAGCATCTCATTCATTGTCGATGGTGCTTCTACAAAATACATGGAGGGTTCTGATTCTAAATAATTTTGATGACTTTGTGCTAAGGTAAAATGACCAGCATGACCTAATTCATGTGCTAAAACAAAGGTTTCAGTCATTTTTCCAGTCCAAGAAATAAATATATATGAATGTGTAGCATATGGACTTGCACAATACGCACCAGTATCTTTACCTTTATTTTGAGCAAAATCTATCCATCTATCTTGATAGGCCGTTTCAACCATATTTAAATAATCTTTACCTAAAACATTTAATGCACCATAAATATACTTTTTAGAATCCTCAATAGAGATATCGGGTTCGTAATTAGGATCTATAGATATTTTTAAATCTTCAAAATGCATGACTTCTAAGCCATGAACACGTTTAATCAATTTTGCATATTTTTGCATAATAGGTGCTAAATCACTCATAATAACATCAATTTGGCGATCAAACATATCTCGATTAATTTCTTGATCTTGTAGTAGGTAATCTATTACAGAATCATAACCGCGTAGATCTGCTTCATTTTTTTCTTGTTGTACTTGCATATTATATGTCGCAGCAGTTGTATGTTGATACTTATTTAATGCATCGCTAAATTTTTTGAAACTAATTCTTCTAAATGCTTCTTCTGGATGATCTTCATATTCATTTTCAAAAGTAGCATAATCTAAAGAGTATGTTTTGCCTTTATATTCAAATGAGTCAAAATCTATATCTAACATCTTCGTGATACCATATAATTCAAAAGGGCGTTCAAACACTGATGATAAACTTGCTAATGTTTTTTCAACTTCAGGACTAAGTTGATAAGGTTTGCGTGCCTTTAATTTTTCCAAAAAATGTGGGTATTTAGATGTTGAGATAAAACGCTTGAACGTTTCATCTGAAAGTGCCAATATTTCGGACTCAACAAATGATAATTCACTGGCAATTTTCCCATAAGTATTTGAAAATTTAGCACTTAATGTTTGTGCATGTTCATTTGTTGTATCCACACTTAATCTCAACTCTGCATAATTTGCCATTTTATCTAATTCAATCAGAATATCAGAATATATAGCCAATGCCTTTTCAATTATAGTAGGATTATCCAATTGATGAACATAGTTTTCATTAAATGTTTTAGCAGCAGCTGTTGTTTTTTCTAAAGTTTGATAAAATGCTTCATCGGAAGAAAACAGAGCTGAAATGTCCCAAGTTATTTCATCAGAAACTTCATTTCTAAGTGGTAAAGTATCCGCCATTTAATCACTCCTAGTTATGTATAATAAATTCAATTTTAATTATACATGAAATCACCTTGTAAGATACAATTGTGCGTTTATATGCTAAATTCGCATCAGAAAACAAACTTTCTACTTGAACAAAACAAATGTTAATTGACGTGATTAATGCAATATTTTAATATATTATTATACGACTCAAGATGGATATGATATATAATTTCGTTTAGTATAATAATATTATTATAATGACAAGTATGTCGATTTTTATAAGGAGCGCTATAAATGACTATTTTTGATTTACCCAATTTTTTATGGATTACAGTGGTAGCTGTTATAATAGTTACATTATTCTGTACACTTGTTTTAAATAAATGGTTTACATCAGCTATTTTAACATTTGTAATTTTAGCTATTGCTGCATTCTTAATACCTAATTTCGAAAATATTACTTACGAGCCATTATTAGGTTTTGCTGCATTTATGGCGGTACTAAGTTTAATCATGAGCTTTTTAATTTGGTATTTCACACGTGACTTTAGACGTAAACGTCGAGAAAAAAAGGCGCTTAAAGAAATGCGAAAACGTGGTATCTCACCTGAAGACGAAGCACATGAGTTTAAAAGAAGAAAATAATTATTTAAATATAACATAGAAAATTAATCCCATAATAATTGCGTCAACTAATATGGTTAAAAGTCCCAGACATATTTTGTCTCAGGGACTTTTTTTATACTGCTATAAATTATGTAAAAAGTTATTATTGACCCTAACGTTCCGTTAAAGATTATAGTTATTATATAAGGAGGTAAATTAAATGCAAATGACAGTTAAACAGATTGCAGATTTAGTAGGTATCAGTGTGCGTACGTTACATTATTATGATGAAATTCATTTATTAAATCCTACCAAACTGTCTAAATCAGGGTATCGGCTATATTCAGAAGCAGACTTAGATAAACTACAACAAATATTATTTTTTAGAGAGCTAGATTTTCCTCTTAAAAAAATTAAATCAATCATTGCTAGCCCATCCTTTGATAGACAAGAAGCCTTAAAAATGCACAAACAATTGCTTATAGATCGAAAAAATCGAACCGATCAAATGATTCAAACAATCGATCAAACGTTACGCTATATGAGGGGAGAAATAACTATGACAAATGAAGAAAAATTCAAGGGTTTTAATTTTGACAATTTACCCAAAAGCTATGATGAAGAAGCACGTAAAAAGTGGGGCGATTCTACCGTTACGAAAGCAAACCAACATATCAACGCGTGGTCAGATAAAGAAAAAGTTGTGAAAACTAAAGAAATGAATGATATCTTTTCAACTTTTGCCAATTTAAAAAGCCAATCGCCAGAATCTGCTGAAGTCCAATCAAATGTGCAAAATTGGTTTGATTATCTAAATTCAAACATAAATTTTGATTACACACTAGACATCTTTGAACGTTTAGGTCATATGTATGTTGAAGACGAACGATTCAAAGTAAATATAGATAAATTTGGAGCTGGCACCGCTCAATTCATTAAAGACTCAATTGAAGTTTATGTAAAGAACAATCAATAATCATATACGCCTTTATTAAATCAAAAAAATTACGATTTGATAAAGGCATATATTTTATATGACATTATCTGTTAATTACGTTAAATAACTACGTCAAAATCAACAATAATAAATTATAGATTTACAGCAAATATTTAACATACAATCTAACTTACTGGCTATAAAAACACATGGTCGTTTGATATTTACAGTCATGAATACAGTATTAATATAACTCATAATCTAATTTAAACAGAAACTAAAATATAAATTAATGCAAAATAGGTGCCCTATATCAAAATATACATAACTTCCTATAATATATATTATGTAAACTAAAATGCTAACTGAAATATGTATGCCGATTTTCTTCTTATTTAAAAGATATTTATCACTTACTTTATTAAAGTCCAAGTATTGCTTAATTCAGCTTTGATAAATCATCAAAAACTTTACGTTTAAAATGAATTGAAAACATACATTAACAACAATTTCAATATGTCTATGTTAGTCATCATCATTATATGTATTTAGTTTCATTCATTTGCTCTTAATTTTTCAACAGCAATGCTCAATATATAATTTTTATAATCTTACTGTAGAGATCTAAATACCGATAACATATTTATAAACAAATTTTTGTTCGCTCATTTGCAATCATATCTACATTGATACACAAAAACAAAGTTCAACGTTCAAAAATCAACTTCTCAGCGTTTCAAAATGATATAGCTTTATTAAAATAATTACAATTTTAAAAAATATAAGCGAGAATGCTATCAAACATTACTCGCAATAATCTATAACTGTATGGTTTTTAATTAAACCTATAATATTTATAGTTTACATAACATAAATAAAGTAAACTATAAATGCCGATTACTTTAAGTACTATATAAATATAAATGGTATTAAAACAGAAAATTAAGTTTCAACACCATTTATCAAAATTTTTGTATTAATTATCACAGTATAAATAATCTCTTGTCATTGGAAGTTCATTATTAACACCTTTTGTGATTAAAAATTGATGCAAATCGGAAACACCACATGTGAAGTTTGCCGCACATGCATTTAAATACAAACGCCACATTCTTATAAATCGCTCATCAAATTGTTCGCGTACTTTATCTATATTTGCTTCAAAATTTTCTGCCCAGTTACGTAAAGTTAAAGTGTAATGCCTTCTTAAGCTTTCTACATCTATAATTTTCAAGTTATTCTGTGACATATTGTCAACTAATGCTCTTATTGAAGGAATTGCACCTCCGGGGAAAATATATTTAGTGAGAAAGTCGTTACCTTCTACTTCAACAAGTCCAGTAATACAATGTAACAATGCCACACCGCCATCGTTCAATAGCTTATGTGTATTTTCCATGAATATAGGAATATGATCATGCCCAACATGTTCTAACATGCCTACACTTACAATTCGATCAAAAGTTCTTTTTTCATTAATAAGTTCTCTATAATCCATTAACTTAACATCCACCTGGCCGATCAAACCTTCAGCCTTTATGCGCTCTTTTGTTTTGATATATTGTTCCTCACTTAATGTAATACCTAATGTTTGAACATTATATTGTTTTGCAGCTTCAATAATAAGATGTCCCCATCCAGATCCAATATCCAATAAACTCTGGCCAGACTGTAAATTTAACTTTTTTAATATATGGTTAATCTTGTTAACTTGAGCGGTATATAACGAATCTGCTTTCGTTTTAAAATATGCACATGAATAATTCATCGTTTTATCTAACCATAAGCGATAAAAATCATTACCTAAGTCATAATGAAATGAAGCATTTTCTTTAGCAATTTTTTTAGTATTTTTATATTTTTTTCGAGAATGCACATGCTTTTGCTTAGGTTTATTTATAAAACTTCTTTGTTGTGAAAAAATGGATTCCATAATATATTCTAAATCCCCATCGACTTCAATATCTTTATCCATATAGCCTTCAGCTAATGCAATCATGGGATTTGTTTTTAGCAGTTTTTTATTTAGCGGTTTGTTAAAAATTAAATGGAATTTAGCAACTCCATCGTTATAATTTACCACTGAACCATCCCAAAACGTTAGACTAAACGGTTCAGTAGCTAAATTTTTTAGTATTTTTTTATAAATTGATTTTTGAATCGAAATATCCATTAATCAAACACTCCCTAACGTAAAATGAATATTTATTTTAAAACCCTATATCTTATACATTGGACCTAAATATTGATTAAATCAAACAAAACAGATTACTTTGTTATTCGTTTTTGTTAACATAACATTATTATGATTTACCAAAGTGTTGAATTCTTTCATTACGGGTAAATGTTATTAAGATTGGAGTGTAAAACATGCAACAAAAAACGGGAATTAGATGGTCCAGTTTATTAATTGGTGTTTTCTTCTTGATTATAGGTGTTTTTATCATTAGTTTTCCTGAAGAAAATTTATTTGCTATTACTTGGCTAATAGGTATTTTATTCGTTATTAACGGTTTCATTGAAATTTTTGTGAGACGCATTATGAAACAAGCTACGCAAAAGGGTTCAAATTTGCTGATTGTCTTAGGTATTATCAACATCATCATCGGCATGCTTATATTATTTAATGTAGTAACAAGTACGACATTTATTGTTTACTTATTTGCTATATGGTTTATTATTAATGCAGTTTTAAATTTGTTTACAATTACACCCGCAGAAGGTTCAAACAAACGATTTCATATGGTATCTATCTTATTAAATATTATAGAAATTATATTGGGTGTAATATTATTATTTAATCCATTGATCGCTGCTGTTATTATCGCTGTATTTATGAGCGCAGTTTTCTTTATTATTGGAATAACTTATCTCATAGACGCCTTACGTTAATTTATTCTTTTAAAAACGTATTTAAAATGTAAATGTATAGTAAGCACATTTTAAAATTATAATAAATTAATAATATAATATAAGAATTTACTATTTCAATTATAGAATAAAATAATATTGCGCTTCTTATGAGTGAGTTATATACTAAAAATGTGGAAACAACCAGAATAGACATCGCATGATTATCCACATAAAAGGAGTTGGCAGAAATCTAATTTTCAGCCGCGGCAAAAATGACTAGAATTGAAAAATTATTAGGGTTTATCAGAGCTTCAGTTCAGTCATCTATTGCCAAAATAAAATGAGGTTCGGCGAATACATTATGTCGCTGCCTTTTTTGAACATAAGAAAGCATACTGGCTTAGGGCTTATATACCAGTATGCTTTCTTTTTTATTTTTTATTTTTTATTTTTTAATTTTTTTCCTAATATTGTTAAGCGTATTGAATAACTTATATTTTGTTTTTTTGATTGGTTTATAAAAATCACCAATTAATTCTTCGATTTGTACACCGAAACCACGCTTAAATCGGTAAACACCATAGTCTTCACTATTTTCAGTGAAGTCACCAGATAAGCCATAGAAATTATAACGACCATATCCGTGATCAAAACAATAATTAATCATAAACCAATGCATCATATATGGCCCCATATATTGATTGTATTTCTCAGATGACCCACCTGAGAAGTAATTCACTTCATATGCATTAGCAAAATATACGCCTGCTGCAAGATTTAAGATTGAGCCATCTGTCTGTCTTAATTCACTCGCATGTAATAATTCTTTTTTATCATGTTCAATTTGTTTATCGATTTCAGCAATTTTTTTCAATTGCTTGTCAGATTTATTCTCATTTTGCATCATTTGATCTCTACGTGCTTCTTTTTCATTAATACTTTCTTGTGTATGCGTAACATATTCATCTAAATCAATATAAGCTAGAGGAATCAAAGCTTTATCCCCATAATTATCTATGAAATTATAGAAATATTCATCCGTTTTGGATACAAAACCAGCACGTTTTTCAGTTTCACGATAAAGTGATAAAAAGATATCAAATTCTTCTCTTTCTAAAAATCTTACTCTCACGCCGAAATTAATAGCTTTATTTATATTTCGTTTTCTTTGACTATCAAACTGTTTTTTTAATGACACAGGTGTTTTACCATCTAAATTAAGCACACCCATCCATCTAACCTGACTTGATGTATCATATTCTGTTGTAAACCCATGATGCGTATATCCATGAGATTTAAATAAATTAACAAGCGCATCATTTTCTTGATGATCAGCCATTGGATGAATATCTTTATCATAAATTTGGTATATCCAATAAGGATCCATTTTTACATATAAGCAATTTTGTTTTTGAAGATAAGTATCTAATTCACGTAAATAGAAATCAACTAAACCTAAATCTTTATAATCCATGACTGGACCACGGTTTGAATAATAAACATAGCTTCCCATAGTTGGGATTTTAGAGAAAAGACTAGCTGCGATAACTTGATTATCATCATCTTTTAAGCCTAATAAAACAACTTGAAAACCATCTTCTTCTCTAGTAGCTATATTTTCTTTTACTTGAAAGTAATGACTCTCTAATGCTGGATTTTGTACAAAATTGTCAAATTCTTTGACAGTTAACTCTGTAAATTTCATTATAGCTAGTTCCTTTCTAAATATAATACGTATTACTTTTTATCTTTTAATCCCTTTAACATTGTATAAATTTTGTACATTGGCTTATTGATTGGTTTTATAAAATCACCAACATATTCAACTACATCAGCGTTGAATCCTTTTTTAAACTTCACAACACCTGCATCTTCTGCTTCTTCCGAAAAATCACCACTAATGCCATAGAAGTTATATCTATCGATATTATTATCGATTGCATAATTAATCATTTTCCATTGTATTGCATAGCTTCCTGCAAAATGTCTAAACTCGTTAGATGTTCCTCCCGCATAATACACTACTTCGTATGGATTGACGATAAAGAATGCTGCTGAAATTGGTAATTCATTACCGTGTTGTTCTTGTAATGATTTAGCTTCATCAATCTTTTGTTGATTTGCAATAAGTTGTTTTTCTAAATTTTCTTTTTTATTATATGCTTTTTTATTTTCTGGACGTTTTTCTATATCTTTAAGCGCTTTGTTAATATCTTTACTTAACACTTCACGCTCTGACTTGAGTTCATCGATGTATGCTTCAAAATCCATATAAGCTAATGGCACTAATACACGATTCTTATAATACTTCAGTCTATTGTAATAGAAGCTGTCTTCTCTATCATCAAAATCTTTCGATTCTGAAGTATCTTCCATAAACGAACGGAAAATTGGTAATTCATCTTCGCCTAAGAATCTGACTTTCACACCATTTTTTTGAACTTTTTTTGTATTACGTTTACGCAAACTATCCATATCATTTAGGACATCTTTTGCTGTCTTATCTTTTAAATCTAAAACAGAGTGGAATCTTATTTGAATAATTGGATCAAAACCAGTTAAAAACCCTTGATGTTTATATCCAAGTTGCTTCATTTTATCGAAAATCCAATCATGACCAGCATTTTCTAATACATCTCCATCATGATTTCGATATTGATATGCAAGGTATGGATCTACTCTTAAATACAATGCATTATGTTTTTTCACATATTTAGCTAATTCATTGAAAAAATAATGGACAAGTTCTTTATTTTCGAAATCAATCACCGGTCCACGATTTGTATAAAAATATTTGAATATTTTCATAACCGGTACAGCAGTTAATAAGCAGGCTGCTATAACTTCATTTTCATTATTTTTCACGCCTACCAAATGCGTTTCTGTACCTTCTGCAATTTTCAACTCATAATTCCCTACCATTTGTGTAAAATGACTGTTGGGCATATGGTCAACAAATGCACCAAACTCTTTTGCAGTTAAATTCGTAAATTTCATTTTATATACTCCTATTTGTCTATAGTACTTTATTTCGAGTTTAAACTTTAATCTTAATTATTATACAATATTCAATTATAAAACTAAATCGATACCCTAGTTAGAATTACTAAATGCTACAATTTACTTATAATTTATGTGTTGCTTTATTATAGCATTACTTTTATTTTAACAAAGAATAACTATTTAAACACAAATCTTAATTAAATTATGAAAAAATAAAAACTACTAACAAGTTTTATACTTGTTAGCAGTTTAGGTTATCTAAAATCACCTGGTTTTTAAAGACTAGCTATTTTAAGGCATCTTTTAGTGCTTCACCGATTGCTACACTAGATTGAGGATTTTGGCCAGTGATGAATTGGTTATCTGTTTCAACATGTTCTGTGAAGTTATCTTTTGGAACAAATTTAGCGCCTTGTTGCTCTAACTCTGTTTGCGTTAAAAATGGCACTTTATTTTCTAGTCTCATCGTACGCTCTTCATTATCTGTAAAGGATGTTAAAGTAACACCTTCTACAAGATATTTACCATTTTTGTCTTTTGCACCGACAAATGCACTTGGACCATGACATACAGAACTGATAAATTTGCCTTCATCTTTAAAATCAGACAATATATTCGTTAATTTTTGATTATGCGCGAAATCAAATACTGTACCGTGACCTCCTGGTAGGTATACTGCATCATATTCTGAAACATTAATGTGATCTATATTTGGCACATCACTAATTTTTTCTACAAATTGTGCGTATTTCGTTAATTCATCATTTTGAGTTGAATTTGGATCTAAAGGAATTTCTCCACCCTCAATTGAAACGATATCTACGTCGATACCTGCTTCCGTTAAAATATGATGCGGTTCACTTGCTTCCTCTAACCATAATCCTGTTGGTGTACCGTCTTCATATTGTGCTCTACTTGTTATAATAAATAAAACTTTTTTATTCACGATTGTCACCTCTTCATTTATTTAGGTTTTTATCTACTTGAACTCAGTTAGAATTCAATTCTGTGTTTCGATATTGACTATCTATTTCAAACAATACCCACCTAAAATAAACTTTACACATCAACCGTTAATTTATACATCATCTAACGCTGTTCTAATAGATTTTAGATATGCGATTGTTGATGCATTTTGATCTTGTTCAAACCGTTTAACAATTTCACTACCGATGACTACGCCATCAGCTACTTCGCTAATATCATTAACATGAGCTTTAGTTCGGATACCAAAACCTGCCACTACAGGTACATGCGCTTTGTTTTTAATTTTTTCAATTTTTCGTTTCAGCTCTGGATGGAACTTTCCATTTTCTCCTGTTGTCGCATTCATTGTAACTGTGTAGATAAACCCTTCCGCATTTTCAGCAATTTGATTGATGCGTTCATCAGATGTTGTCATAGCAACTAATGAAATAATATTAACTTTACGGTGAGGATGTCTATTTTTTAATTGTTGGACAAGTTCATGTGGCAAATCAGGTATTATTAAGCCATATACACCAGCTTTCTCACATGCGTCAAAAAAAGCGTCTTCTCCATAATGATTAATGATATTGATATACGTCATAAGTACATATTGACTGTTTATAGCATCACGATGTGCAATCAGTTCATCAAAAATATATGTGATATTCACACCTTGTTGTATGGCTTTATTACCGGCTTCCATAATCACTGGTCCATCAGCTACTGGATCTGAAAATGGCACCCCTATTTCAATAATATCCGCGCCTGAGTCACTTAATATTTTCATGTTTTCAATAAAATTTTTGTTCCCCATGATATAGGGAATAAATAATTTATGCATTACTTTCCCCACCTTGTCTCATGTAATTTCTAATTGTTTCCATATCTTTATCACCGCGCCCTGACACAGTAACAACAATGATTTGATCTTTATCCATAGATGGTGCTAACGCTTCTACAAAACTAAGTGCGTGTGCACTTTCTATCGCAGGTATAATACCTTCTGCCTGAGTGAATTTCACTAAGGCATCCATAGCTTGTTTATCGCTAGCAGTTGCATATTTAACTCTACCTATATCATGATAATATGAATGTTCCGGTCCTACACCCGGATAATCTAACCCAGCTGAAATTGAATGTGCTAATTCTATCTGTCCATTTTCATCTTGTATTAAATACATTTTCGTACCATGTAAAATACCTTCTTGTCCTTTATTTATTGCGAGTGCATGTTTGTCACTGTCAATGCCCTCACCTGCTGCTTCAACACCATATAGCGCCACATCATCTTGAATAAATGGGTAAAATGTACCAATTGCATTTGAACCTCCACCTACGCATGCAACCATCGCATCTGGTAAACGTCCTTCCTTAACTTTGATTTGATCTTTGATTTCATTACCTATAACTTTTTGGAAATCTCTCACGATAGTTGGAAATGGATCTGGACCTAAAGCAGACCCTAATAAATAATGTGTATCGTCTACATGACTCACCCAATATTGTAGTGCCTTATTAACTGCATCAGATAACGTCCCCTGACCTTCCGTTACGGGTTCAACTTTTGCACCAAGTAATTCCATTCTAAATACATTTAATTCTTGTCTTTTGATATCTTCTTCACCCATAAACACTACGAGTTCCATATCAAACAATGCCGCTGCTGTCGCACTAGCAACACCATGCTGCCCTGCACCTGTTTCTGCAACTAATTTATTTTTGCCCATTCTTTTAGCTAAAAGTGCTTGACCCAAGGCGTTATTAATTTTGTGAGCACCGGTATGATTTAAATCTTCTCTTTTTAAATATATTTTTGCGCCACCTAGCGCTTTTGTATATGATGCTGCATATGTTAACGGTGTCTCTCTTCCCACATAATCTTTTAAATAATTATTCAGTTCATTCTGAAACTCAGGATCTATTTTAGCTTCTCCATAAGCTTGTTTAAGTTCTTGAATTGCTGGCATTAACGTTTCAGGGACATATTGCCCACCAAAATCACCAAAAAATCCAAATTCATCTGCTTCTGTCTGTATGTTTTTAACCATATTTAATTAACTCCTTTTACAAGTTCTATGATTGCTTGCATTTTATTGCTATCTTTTATACCATTTGTTTCGATACCACTTGCAATATCATAACCATTGTGATTTAAATTAAGTTTACTTATACTTTGAATATTTTTATAATTCATTCCACCAGCTATTAAAAAATCTACATTTTTTATATCTTTTAAGATTCCCCAATCATAGGATTGGCCAGTACCACCGTAAGCAATTGAAGGTGTATCAATTATAAATTGATCAACAAAATCTTTATAATATTGTATGTCTTTTGCTAATGTATTTGCATTTTTTGCAGGCAAAGCTTTAATAATTTTTATATTACTTTTTTTCTGACGTATAAAATGGATAGTTTCTAAATTTTCTGTTCCATGTAATTGAATGGTAGTAATATTTGTATTATCTATGAGATGACTGATTGTTTGATGATCTGGATTTACTACAATTACTACTTTGTCTTTATCTTTTGGTATTAAATTTGCAAATGCCTGTATCTCATCAATTTCCACATAACGTTTACTGTTGGGATAATGAATAAAACCTATTGCATCAATATTTAAATCTTTTGCTTTATATACATCTTCAAGTGTTTTAAAACCACAAAATTTCAACTTCATCCTTTCACCTTATCTAACTTAAGACTTGGTAAAAACTGACTTAAATCATCGCATTTCATTAAAGATTCACCAATAAGCAAACCATCAATACCTGCGTTTACAATGTTTAATACATCTTGTTGATTACGTATGCCACTCTCAGAAATATAATAATAACCTGCTTTTTTATTTTCTAAAATTTCATTGGTATGCAAAACATCTGTTACAAATCGTTTTAAATCTCTATTGTTTACACCAATAATTTTGGGATTCAACTTGTAAGCACGTGCCAACTCTTGTTTATCATGAACTTCTACTAAAACTTCTAAATTTTTTGAAGTCGCGTAATCATATAATTCTTTCAACTGCTTGTCGGTTAATACATTTACAATGAGTAAAATAATAGACGCCCCTGCTTTTTTGGCAACATCAATTTGAATAGGATCAACTACAAAATCTTTACACAATACAGGTAAATCTGTGACCTGTGTCAATGTTTGTAATCGTTCGTAACTTCCGCCAAAATAATGTTCGTCTGTTAAAATTGAAACTGCATTAGCACCAAATGCTTCATACGCCCTAACTTGTTGTGTTAAATCTCTTCCTGGAAGTTCAGATAATGTCGGACTTTTTGATTTTATCTCAGCAATTACTGATAATTGATCAGCTTGTGATAACTGTGATTCAAACGTTTGTTTATGCGTGATGTCTATTTGCTTAAGGTCAGATAATTTTTTTGTATAATAACCGCTTTGTAACAATTCCTTTTTATAAGCTACGATTTCATCCAATATAGTCATACGTTTTGCCTCCCATTTTGTTGTATTGTTTGAGCGCATCTCCATTTTTAATCAGCATCTTTGCTTTATGAACACCTTCTTGAATGGTGGTAGCTTTTTCAGAAACATATAAGGCAATGCCTGCGTTCAATAGCACCACATCTCTTTTCGCGCTTTGATCTTTACCATTTAATATTTGTTTTGTGATTTCTAAATTTTCCTGGGGAGTTCCTCCTATTAAATCTGCATTTGGGGCATAATCTAATCCTACATCTGTCGCATTAATAGTATAAGATTTAATATATTTATCTTTCGTTACTTCATATAGTGTGTTTTCCCCGGATAATGTAGCTTCATCCATACCATTGGCCCCATGTAAGACGATTGCTCTCTTTCTACCTAAATCAGCTAATGTTTGAGCAATTTTATTTAACTGTGAAGATTCATAGACACCCATCACTTGATAATCTAATTTGAACGGATTAATGAGTGGTCCAGTAACGTTAAAAATAGTTGGATTACTAATGGCTTTCCTTAACGGTTGAATATGTTTCATAATTGGATATGTTTCAGTCGCATTTAAAAAAACAAGCCCTTGTGCTTTTAAATGCGTTTCTGTTTCCTCAACATTTCGCGTTGGAATACACATTGCATTTAATAAATCGGTACTCCCTGAAGCTGACGTAACACTTCTATTACCATGTTTAATCACTGGAACACCTGCACTAGCCAATACAAAAGATACTGTTGTTGAAATATTAAAGCTATTAGATTTATCTCCACCAGTCCCACAAACGCACATACTATTAGGATAAGTTGGTTGTTCAGGGTACATAGATCCTATTAAACTTTTCGACATATATGTTAATTCTGCTTGACTCGGTTCTCTCTCTGAAAAGGCTTCTAACAGTTCTCTTTTAGTATCGATTTCTAATTGATCCGTGATCAATAATTCTATAAATTCATTCATTTGTGCTTGATCAAGTGGTTTATACTGTTTTATATGATTTTGTAGACTCAATATAATTGGCCTCCTCTACTATATTTAAAAAGTTACTTATGATTGCTTCCCCATATTCTGTCGCAAAAGATTCTGGGTGATATTGAATACCAAAATGTAAATAATTAATATGTTCAAATGATTGAATACTATCTTTTGTTTGAGCAGTTATTTTTAGTGTATCTGGTAACGTTTTTGGGTCACTAATCAATGAGTGGTACCTCATTATTTCAGAATATTCTGTAATATTTCGATATAGTTTAGACTCACTTACAATCTGCATTGTATCTTTTTTTCCGTGACATATTTTTTTACTCTGGATAACATCTCCACCGTGGTAACATGTCAATGCTTGTGATCCCAGACATACGCCTAATATCGGTTTATGTTTATAATGTTCAATAATATTGACTAAATGGTTAGTATCTAGCGGATGTCCAGGGCCAGGTGATATAACCAAACCATCTATTTCTAAATCAAATATATCTGCATCGTCTGGATATTTAATAATTACATCAGAAGTCTTTCCTACAATATCGACTAAGTTATACGTAAAAGAATCGTAATTATCCACTACTAATATCATGGTGTAACCTCCAATAAACTTTTGGCTTTTAATTTTGTTTCTTCTAATTCTTTTTCAGGTATTGAATCATAGACGACACCACATCCTGCTTCTACATTGATATACGTTTCATCAATCATCATTGTACGAATCGCTAAGGCAAAATCTAGGTCATGATTACAGTTGATATATCCTATACCACCACTGTATACACCTCTTTTTTGAGGTTGTGCTTCATATATTCTTTGTATCGCTCTTAATTTAGGTGCGCCGGATACGGTACCCGTTGGTAATAAACTTGCGATTACAGTCATCGGTGAATAATTTGATTTCAGCTTTCCTGTTACCTCACTCACAATATGCATCACATGTTCATAGCGTTCTATTGACATTAATTTTTCAATTTTAGAACTAGCAATTTCACTTACTCTATGAATATCATTTCTGCCTAAATCAACAAGCATGCTATGTTCGCTTATCTCTTTTTCATCGCTGATTAACTGTTTTTCATTTTCAAGATCTTCTTTGTCAGTCGCGCCCCGTTTTATTGTTCCAGCTATTGGGTTTGTTACTACATTTTGTCCTTTCACTTTGACAAAACTTTCAGGCGAACTACCTACAATAATTGGTTCATCAAAATTCAAATAATACATATAAGGACTTGGGTTTTGTCTCTTTAAATTTTGATAAAGCTGATAAGATAATTGTTGTAAATTCATTCCAAAATCATGTTTGTACTTATATATAATTGAAGGTACAACTTGAAACATATCTCCTTGTTGTATCAGCGATTTCATTTCGCTAACAGTTTTTTTAAATTGATCAGGAGCAATATTTGACTCAATTGCTTTTGCTTTTGTGTCATTTTTTATAGGTGCAGGATATATATTTACGTCTTGTAACTCATCAACATGACGTTTGACACGGCGTGCTAATTGTTCTTCACTTTCATTTGAAAACAAGTTTGTGGATATAACATATAGATGCTCTTTGTAATGATCAAATACATATACATCCTCTACCATGTAAAATTTAGCATCGTGTTGTTTATGGTCAGCTAAATCGATTTGCTTTAATACAGGAAATTCATGTCTTACCAAGTCAAAACTACACGATCCAACAAATCCCGATACAAACGGTAATTGTGCTAAATCTTCATCTTCTATTTCTGCTTTATATTGATCTATAAAAGCTTTCAACTTTTCATATGGTGCTTCGTTTTCTATTTCATTTTGCCTATCATTGTATTGAATGACCATATTTTCATTATCTAAAGTCACGGCGCCGTACACATCAAATATTACAATTGAATAGCGTCCTTTTACTTTAGATTGTTCTGTACTTTCCAATACTATTTTTCGTTTTTTCAATCTTGCCAATGCTTCTGGTGTTACTTCAGCATTTATCCTTTGATATTGTACTTTCATTTTTATTCCTCCTCATAAAAAAATCAGCATCCTTAAATATTAATTAAGGACGCTGATGCGCGGTACCACCTAAATTAGTAGACATTATCAGTTTCATCTACTCACTCATTTAATTATTCAATTTTAATCCAACAAAACCCAATTTCAGTATGTGTAGGTGTTAGTTTTCATCTACCACTAACTTTCTGCTTGCTACCATTCACAACTTACTACATTTTGTTTTTTATAAAAAAACACCACACTAACGCATGCTGTAAGGACGCGTTACCGTGGTGCCACCTTAGTTAACAATTTCATTGCTCACTTTAAATGCTATTATATTATCCTCACGTTTAAAAGCCCAATTCACAATATATGTTGTGCTAATTTTCATCTGCCATTAGCTTTCTACTTGCTACAAATCATATACGTTACTTTATCTTTCAAACGGCAACTATCGTTGCAAAATGAATTAACTAGAATAATACAAGTATCATTTAATTTTGTCAACTCTTATTTTAAATTTCTTCAATTTATTTAAAGTTAATTAGTGACTAACCTTTTTAAATATATAACCTTTGTTTTAGTTAAATCGTTTCGAATCAAAAGTGTTTTAAAATCGTGTCCTTATATGTTAATTCTGTTTATGAAATAGAAATTGAAACACGTATTGCGAATTAACTTCACCTACTATACAATGTTACTATTCTGAAAATTTTGATAGAGGTGGTCAGCAAAATGAAACAAATACTTTTTGTAGGTTTAGGCTTAATTGGTGGTAGTCTGGCCAGTAATTTAAGATATTATCACAATGACATTGAAATTACTGCATATGATGCAGATCGCTCTCAACTAGAAAAGGCTTTATCTATTGGAATTATTGATTATCAATCTAGTGATTATAAAGCCTGTGTAGAAAATGCAGATATTATTATTTATGCCACGCCTGTGCAACAAACAATCAAATATTTACATGCACTACCAAACTATCAAACGAAGCCTAATGTCATCGTTACTGATACTGGCAGTACTAAATTGACAATTTTGCAATATGAACAATATCTTTTAAATCACAATATCCACTTAATTGGTGGTCACCCAATGGCAGGTAGCCATAAGTCCGGTGTGCTCAATGCAAAGAAACATTTATTTGAAAATGCTTTTTATGTTTTAGTTCACGATGAACCTGCAAATGATAAAGCTTTTGATGAAATACGTTTATTACTTAGTACAACAAATGCTAAATTTATTGCTACCAATCCAAAAGAACATGATTTTGTAACAGGCATTGTTAGTCATGTCCCTCATATCATTGCATCGAGTCTCGTGCATTTAAATGCAAACCATGCGTCTCACTCTTCACTTGTTAAGACACTTGCTGCTGGAGGTTTTAGAGATATTACAAGAATTGCAAGTGGCAGTCCAATTATGTGGCGTGATATTACCATTGAAAATAAAAATACCATCGTTGATATATTAAAAGAATGGAAGTCACAAATGGAAGATGTCATCACGCTCGTTGAAGAAAATAAACCGGAGGCGTTATATGATTTTTATAATGACGCAAAAGTATATAGAGATGAATTGCCACTTAAATCACAAGGTGCACTGTCTATAGAGTATGATCTTTATGTAGATATTCCTGACAAACCAGGTATGATCAGCCAAGTAACACACATCTTAAGTTTACATAATATTTCTATAAGCAACTTAAGAATATTAGAAGTTCGTGAAGATATTTATGGTGCATTAAGAATTAGCTTCAAAAATCCTGAAGACCGAAAAAAAGGCGCTGAAGCATTAAGCGACTTTGATACTTATATTGAATAGACTTTATCTTATCTTTATAATTTAATAACTTCATTGTGATTGTGTTAAGTAATTGCTAAATTTAATTTTTCTTTGCACAAACGCAAATCTTGAAAAAACATTTAAGTCAGTTACTTATTTAAATGCTGTTAAATATTAATTAGTTCAATGTCAAAATAAAAACGTTTTAGTATATGACCAAATATGAGCCTAGCGCAAGTTTTATTAGAAAACATGCGCTAGGCTCATATCATTTAGTTCTTTTGTCGATTGCATTTGAATTAAAACTATCCAATATATCAAACGCTGTGCTACATATTTAATTTATCAATTTCCCTTCTTCTTCTTGTATCATCTCTATAATTTCATTATCTTCATTCATAAGTGCAACTTTTGGACTATGATTTAATGCTTCTTCTGCTGTAACTTGTACATAAGACATGATAATAATAATATCATTTACTTGAACAAGCCTAGCAGCTGCACCATTTAGGCATATTTTTCCACTATTACGTTCTCCTTCAATCACATAGGTTTCTAATCTTTCTCCATTGTTATTATTCACAATTGCAACTTTCTCATTTGGTAATATATCTACCGCATCTAAAATATTGCGATCTATCGTGATACTTCCTACATAATTAAGATTAGCTTCTGTTACACGTGCACGATGTATTTTTCCATTCATCATAGTTTTTATCATTTGTTTTATACTCCTGTTCAAAAAATTAATTTTACATTTTTAGTTGATTAACACTTTATTATTTATTACTATCATAAGCATATCTATTATAATTTTATTTTCTAAATAAACGGAGGTCAACTATAAATGAAAAAAAATAGGTATTATTGGTCCTGGCGCTGTCGGTAGTTGTATCACAGTTCAACTTTTAGCAACAGAACATAAAGTCTATTTAATTGGTAGACGTAATGCGTGCATTACCTATCAAGATCCTTCGAAAAATGTAAATATGACACTTAATGTTGTTACAGCATCGGACATTACCGAACCATTAGATATTATATTCATCGCTGTTAAAATCCCACACTTAGATGGATTATATAAACAAATTAACCATTTAACTCAAGATACTACTATTGTTATATTAGCTCAAAATGGATATGGACAACACTTTAAGCTCCCCTTCCCAAATATGTATCAAGCTGTAACTTATATTAGTGGTCAAAAGACTGATCAACACGTGATTCACTTTAGAGATGAGATACTTCACTTACAACGAGATGATAACACAGAGTCATTGAAAAAAACATTAGCTTCAAGTGGACTTTCACTTGTGTTACATAAAAACATTGAAGTGGAAATATGGTATAAACTATTAGTAAATCTAGCAATCAATACAGTTACTGCGCTTGGAATACAGCCTGCTTCTATACTCAAACAACCTCATATTTATTCGCTATGTGTATCACTATTAAAAGAAGGTTATATAATAGCTAAACACTCTGGTATTAAATTTTCTGAGGATGTTATTGATGAAATAATGACAATTTATCAAGGTTATCCAGATGATATGGGAACAAGCATGTATTATGATGTACTTGCAAATACTCCATTAGAAATCGATGGAATACAAGGTTTTCTATATCGACAAGCGCGAAAGTATAAATTAACGACACCGCACCTAGATACGATTTATGCTTTATTATTATCTAGACATCATGTTTTTTCAAATAATTCATAGTAAGCATGTGCACCCTATTATTTTATACATGCTTCTTATGCTGATATTATATTTACAGTTTGGTGGGTGTGTGTTTATTTTATCCTTACGTAGTATAGACAAGACAATTCGTTAATGATGTTATAGATATATGATTTAAATTGTGTCGTTAAACGCTCACTCAATTTGATTTAATAATTATTTTTGGAACGGGCCGCCCCATATAAGCTTATTTAAAATGATACCCGTTCCACATATTGATAATGAAGTTAATTTATAACTACTTTAAATCTTTAGTTTATCATTATTCCTTTTCACATTTTATGGCCGGCCATAAGCCCTAAACGCCCATGTTTTGTACCTGCGTCTGTATAAGAGATTGCTTTAGATACGATACCCTTACCAAATTTTTGATGTAACGCGTCAATCGTTTTGGCCAATTTTTCATTTCTTTTTCTTTCGTATTCATCTATAAATAAATTCAATTGTGTATTTCGCTCATCTATAAACTGTGTGAGTGAAATGCTCACCGTTCTATATAACATTGTTGAATCACATAGTTTGTCAGCTAAAGATTCAACTACCTTGAAAATCGTACCTTCTAAATTAGTTGGATCCTCTAATGTGTATTGCTTATGCACCCCTCCATGATCACTATAACCAAATGAAAAATGTATCGTCTTAGCTAATTTATTTCTTGCTCTAACACGACTCGCTACATCCTCAATTAACTCCTGCATCACTACTTTAGCTTCCTCATAACGATAATCACGCATCAATATTTGACTTTTACAAATCGAGGGATTAACTACACTATACTTGTCTCTTATTCTACTTTGATCAATACCATTCGCATGCAAGTGTAAATCCACACCTACTGTACCAAAATCCCTTTTTAAATATTGATATGGATAACGCGCTAGATCTCCTATAGTAAAAATACCGCGTTTATTCATTTTTGCTTCTGTTTTTTTACTAATTCCCCAAAATTTACTCAATGGTGAAACAGGCCAAAGTTTGTGTGGCACATCTTGATATCTCCATTCAGCAATAAAACTATTAGTATGTTTTGCTTCTATATCCATTGCAACTTTACTCAATAACATATTTGAACCAATTCCTATTGAACAATGTATACCAGTTTCTTCTAGAATTTCATATTGTAGCTTTTTGCAAAAAGATTGAATTGTACTACTAAATCTGTGATAACTATTTGTTACATCCATAAAGAACTCATCAATGCTATATTGATGTAAGTCTTCCGGAGCGACATAGCGTAAAGCAATTTTAGAGATTGCTACTGAAACTTCCAAATATTTTCTCATGCTTGGATTGATAATATATATATCATTTCTATGAGGAATTTCGAATAATCTCGATCCTGTTTTAATACCTATAGCTTTTAGTGGACCCGTAGCAGCTAATACAACTGATCCCTGTCTCTTAGTATCTGCAACAACTGCTAACTTTTCTTTCATTGGATCTAGCCCTTTTTGTATACAAGAAACACTTGCAAAAAAACTTTTCTGATCAATACACAATATATCTCTTTCCTCTAGCAGATTGTAATCATAAAATTCATACATATGACATTCCTCCCCTAATCACTTATATTATACAAGAACAAATGTTCTATTTCAACTTAAATAAGAACGTTTGTTCTTATCATTATTTTTATAATTTTGTGAATTTTCATGCTATAATATATAAAAATAGCTTAAGGAGGAATTTAAATGCCAATAGTAAATGTAAAATTGTTAGAAGGTCGCTCTGATGAACAACTAAAAAATTTAGTCACAGAAGTTACTAATGCAGTAGAGAAAACAACAGGCGCAAACAAAGAAGCTATACAAGTTGTAATAGAAGAAATGAAAACTTCTCATTATGGCGTTGCAGGAATTAGAAAATCAGATCAACAATAATTTACATACGAACATAAACATCAATATCTATTGCATCATATAGATATTGATGTTTTTTTACTTTTGCCAAATCTAACTATACATGAATGGTATGCTTAGAGAAACGTATCATGTGTAGGCATATAAAACTGTTTCAACTACATCACTTAAAGCAATTGGGTCATTTGCTGACACCCGAGGAAACAAATATGCAAAAGAGGCTATGGGCACGAATCATATTCCTAGGCAAACTGCACAATCAAAATCGCAACATTCAAATAAATAAGGACTAATCCATTG
>NZ_JBFDVL010000019.1:0-1662 GCF_041008415.1 Staphylococcus cohnii species complex 1663 | reverse complement strand
TGAACTGCACCCTGTCAAGTAGACAGTGAAAAAAACAAAATGTTTATGGCTACCTTATATTTACGATATAAGGGTAGCCATTTTTAATGTTATTCTTTCTTGATTAAAAAATTCTATATATGAATTAATTGCTTTTACTGCTGTAGCCTTGTCTTTAAAAATCACTTTTTTTCTTCCTCTAAACAATTCACTTTTAATAGTTCCCCATACACCTTCCATAGGCCCATTATCTATGCAACATCCTGGTCGTGACATACTTTGTTTTATACCAAGTTGCTCTAACGTAACTTTAAATAATCTGCTTGTATATTGATATCCTCTGTCGCTATGCAAGAGTATACCTTCGGTATTCGGCACAAGTTTGACTGCTTTTTTGAGCGTATCTAATACAAATTTATTGTTATTTGAGGTACTTAATTTATGACTGATAATCTGTTTGCTGCCTAAGTCATAAATAGCACTTAAGTAAAGTTTTTTACCATTGCTGAGTTTGAATTCTGTAACGTCAGTTAACCATTTTTTATTTGGGATTTGTTCTTCAAATTTTCTATTTAATATATTATGTGCTGTAATTTCAGGTGTTGTTTTAATATATCGTTTTCTTTTAGGGCGGATAGTAGATTTTAGATTAAGTTGATTCATCAATCTATAGACACGTTTATGATTTACTTTTTGATGTAGTTTAAGTCTTAAATATATGTATATACGACGATATCCATATATGCCTTTGTATTTATTGTAGATATCAACGATATCTTTGATTAATTTTTGGTTTTCAATTTCTTTATTTGATGGTTTGCGATGTAACCATTTATAGTAACTTGAACGTGATATCTTTAATACTGAACATAACCAAGCTATCGGATAAAGGTTTTTAAATGCTTTTACCGTTTGGTATGATGCTTTTTGTCTGATGCCTGTTTCATCAACTTCCTTTCTATTTCTTCTTCCTTTTTTAAAACGTCATTTTCCATTTGAAGAAATTTATTTTTCTCTTTAAGTATCTTAATTTCAGCTTTTAATGCCTCTTCAGGTGTTAATACAGACTGGGGTTTCCCTTTTCCACGTCCATCTTTAAGTCCATCATACCCATGCAAGTTGTACTTTTTTACCCAGTTATATACTTGGCTATAATTGATGTTAAAATGATTTGCTGTTGTCTTATACGATTGGCCATGATTCATATAATAATCAACGATTTCTACACGATCTTCAAATGTTAATGATTTATATTTCAATTGATACACCTCGGGTTTTGGAGAATATGTTTTTAATATTTTACCCGATAAATACTTTGAAATCCATTTGTTTACAGTTGAAGTAGTGGGGATATTATATTTAACTACTAAATCAGTTAAAGATAGGCCATCATTTATATATTCGTGCACAACTTTAAGCTTAAATTCATTTGAGTAAGTATTATTTCTCTGAATTGGTAAAAGCACCTTTATTCCATGCTTCTTAAATTTATAATAGTTAATCAATAATGTTCTAGGAGAACAATTTAAATTTAATTTTTGAATTACATTTTTCATACTATATCCTTCTTCATATAAGCTGAAAGCTTTTTGATAAGTTTCAGGTGATAATTTTCTATGAGTCATAAAAATGCTCCCTTCAAAGTTTACATTTTTAAGTGTCTACTTTGAAGGGAGCATATCA
>NZ_JBFDVL010000018.1:0-3175 GCF_041008415.1 Staphylococcus cohnii species complex 1663 | reverse complement strand
TCATGTATAAAATTTATACACTCAAAACTAGATTGTAAGTAAAATTTAGTTCAACCAACAAAACTTTTAAATTTGATTAAGTCTTCGATCGATTAGTATTCGTCAGCTCCACATATCGCTATGCTTCCACCTCGAACCTATTAACCTCATCATCTTTGAGGGATCTTATAACCGAAGTTGGGAAATCTCATCTTGAGGGGGGCTTCATGCTTAGATGCTTTCAGCACTTATCCCGTCCATACATAGCTACCCAGCGATGCCGTTGGCACGACAACTGGTACACCAGAGGTATGTCCATCCCGGTCCTCTCGTACTAAGGACAGCTCCTCTCAAATTTCCTACGCCCACGACGGATAGGGACCGAACTGTCTCACGACGTTCTGAACCCAGCTCGCGTACCGCTTTAATGGGCGAACAGCCCAACCCTTGGGACCGACTACAGCCCCAGGATGCGATGAGCCGACATCGAGGTGCCAAACCTCCCCGTCGATGTGAACTCTTGGGGGAGATAAGCCTGTTATCCCCGGGGTAGCTTTTATCCGTTGAGCGATGGCCCTTCCATGCGGAACCACCGGATCACTAAGTCCGTCTTTCGACCCTGCTCGACTTGTAAGTCTCGCAGTCAAGCTTCCTTGTGCCTTTACACTCTATGAATGATTTCCAACCATTCTGAGGAAACCTTTGAGCGCCTCCGTTACTCTTTAGGAGGCGACCGCCCCAGTCAAACTGTCCATCTGACACTGTCTCCCACCATGATTAATGGTGCGGGTTAGAAATCCAATACAGCGAGGGTAGTATCCCACCAACGCCTCCACGTAAGCTAGCGCTCACGTATCTAAGGCTCCTACCTATCCTGTACAAGCTGTACCGAATTTCAATATCAGACTACAGTAAAGCTCCACGGGGTCTTTCCGTCCTGTCGCGGGTAACCTGCATCTTCACAGGTACTATGATTTCACCGAGTCTCTCGTTGAGACAGTGCCCAAATCGTTACGCCTTTCGTGCGGGTCGGAACTTACCCGACAAGGAATTTCGCTACCTTAGGACCGTTATAGTTACGGCCGCCGTTTACTGGGGCTTCGATTCGTAGCTTCGCAGAAGCTAACCACTCCTCTTAACCTTCCAGCACCGGGCAGGCGTCAGCCCCTATACATCACCTTACGGTTTAGCAGAGACCTGTGTTTTTGATAAACAGTCGCTTGGGCCTATTCACTGCGGCTCTCCTGGGCGTGAACCCTAAAGAGCACCCCTTCTCCCGAAGTTACGGGGTCATTTTGCCGAGTTCCTTAACGAGAGTTCGCTCGCTCACCTTAGAATTCTCATCTTGACTACCTGTGTCGGTTTGCGGTACGGGCACCATAAATCTAGCTAGAGGCTTTTCTCGGCAGTGTGAAATCAACGACTCGAGGAAACAATTTCCTCTCCCCATCACAGCTTGACCTTATGAGTGCCGGATTTGCCTAACACTCAGTCTTACTGCTTGGACGTACAATCCAATCGTACGCTTCGCCTATCCTACTGCGTCCCCCCATCGCTTAAAACGATTCATGGTGGTACAGGAATATCAACCTGTTATCCATCGCCTACGCCTATCGGCCTCAGCTTAGGACCCGACTAACCCAGAGCGGACGAGCCTTCCTCTGGAAACCTTAGTCAATCGGTGGACGGGATTCTCACCCGTCTTTCGCTACTCACACCGGCATTCTCACTTCTAAGCGCTCCACATGTCCTTGCGATCATGCTTCAACGCCCTTAGAACGCTCTCCTACCATTGTCCTACGGACAATCCACAGCTTCGGTAATATGTTTAGCCCCGGTACATTTTCGGCGCAGTGTCACTCGACTAGTGAGCTATTACGCACTCTTTAAATGATGGCTGCTTCTAAGCCAACATACTAGTTGTCTGGGCAACGCCACATCCTTTTCCACTTAACATATATTTTGGGACCTTAGCTGGTGGTCTGGGCTGTTTCCCTTTCGAACACGGACCTTATCACCCGCGTTCTGACTCCCAAGTTAAATTGATTGGCATTCGGAGTTTGTCTGAATTCGGTAACCCGAGAAGGGCCCCTCGTCCAAACAGTGCTCTACCTCCAATAATCATCACTTGAGGCTAGCCCTAAAGCTATTTCGGAGAGAACCAGCTATCTCCAGGTTCGATTGGAATTTCTCCGCTACCCTCAACTCATCCGCTCACTTTTCAACGTAAGTCGGTTCGGTCCTCCATTCAGTGTTACCTGAACTTCAACCTGGTCAAGGGTAGATCACCTGGTTTCGGGTCTACGACCAAATACTCAACGCCCTATTCAGACTCGCTTTCGCTACGGCTCCACATTCACTGCTTAACCTTGCATCAAATCGTAACTCGCCGGTTCATTCTACAAAAGGCACGCCATCACCCATTAACGGGCTCTGACTACTTGTAAGCACACGGTTTCAAGTTCTCTTTCACTCCCCTTCCGGGGTACTTTTCACCTTTCCCTCACGGTACTGGTTCACTATCGGTCACTAGAGAGTATTTAGCCTTGGGAGATGGTCCTCCCGGATTCCGACGGAATTTCTCGTGTTCCGTCGTACTCAGGATCCACTCAAGAGAGAACAGATTTTCGACTACAGGATTATTACCTTCTTTGATGCATCTTTCCAGATGCTTCGTCTAATCTATTCCTTTGTAACTCCGTATAGAGTGTCCTACAACCCCAACAAGCAAGCTCGTTGGTTTGGGCTCTTCCCGTTTCGCTCGCCGCTACTCAGGGAATCGATTTTTCTTTCTCTTCCTGCGGGTACTAAGATGTTTCAGTTCTCCGCGTCTACCTTCGATACGCTATGTATTTACGTATCGATAATACGACATAACTCGTATTGGGTTCCCCCATTCGGAAATCTCTGGATCACAGCTTACTTACAGCTCCCCAAAGCATATCGTCGTTAGTAACGTCCTTCATCGGCTTCTAGTGCCAAGGCATCCACCGTGCGCCCTTAATAACTTAATCTATTTGCTTTCCAACTCGACAACCGTCGGTTGAAAACCCAAAATGTTATTAATCTGTGAGTGTTCTTTCGAACACTAGCGATTATTTCTTTTTGAATTCAAGCTTATTTAAAACTCTTATTCACTCGGTTTTGCTTGGTAAAATCATAAATTTTACTTACTTATCTAGTTTTCAATGTACAA
>NZ_JBFDVL010000017.1:0-4724 GCF_041008415.1 Staphylococcus cohnii species complex 1663 | reverse complement strand
AAATTTAAAGGTTTGTTTTATAGCGTTTTATTTTGGCTTTGTATTCTTTCATTTTTTAGTGTATTAAATGAAATGGTTTTAAATGTTTCTTTACCTGATATTGCAAATCATTTTAATACTACTCCTGGAATTACAAACTGGGTAAACACTGCATATATGTTAACTTTTTCGATAGGAACAGCAGTATATGGAAAATTATCTGATTATATAAATATAAAAAAATTGTTAATTATTGGTATTAGTTTGAGCTGTCTTGGTTCATTGATTGCTTTTATTGGTCACAATCACTTTTTTATTTTGATTTTTGGTAGGTTAGTACAAGGAGTAGGATCTGCTGCATTCCCTTCACTGATTATGGTGGTTGTAGCTAGAAATATTACAAGAAAAAAACAAGGCAAAGCCTTTGGTTTTATAGGATCAATTGTAGCTTTAGGTGAAGGGTTAGGTCCTTCAATAGGGGGAATAATAGCACATTATATTCATTGGTCTTACCTACTTATACTTCCTATGATTACAATAGTAACTATACCTTTTCTTATTAAAGTAATGGTACCTGGTAAATCAACAAAAAATACATTAGATATCGTAGGTATTGTTTTAATGTCTATAAGTATTATATGTTTTATGTTATTTACGACAAATTATAATTGGACTTTTTTAATACTCTTCACAATCTTTTTTGTGATTTTTATTAAACATATTTCAAGAGTTTCTAACCCTTTTATTAATCCTAAACTAGGGAAAAACATTCCGTTTATGCTTGGTTTGTTTTCTGGTGGGCTAATATTTTCTATAGTAGCTGGTTTTATATCAATGGTGCCTTATATGATGAAAACTATTTATCATGTAAATGTAGCGACAATAGGTAATAGTGTTATTTTTCCTGGAACCATGAGTGTTATTGTTTTTGGTTATTTTGGTGGTTTTTTAGTGGATAGAAAAGGATCATTATTTGTTTTTATTTTAGGATCATTGTCTATCTCTATAAGTTTTTTAACTATTGCATTTTTTGTTGAGTTTAGTATGTGGTTGACTACTTTTATGTTTATATTTGTTATGGGCGGATTATCTTTTACTAAAACAGTTATATCAAAAATAGTATCAAGTAGTCTTTCTGAAGAAGAAGTTGCTTCTGGAATGAGTTTGCTAAATTTCACAAGTTTTTTATCAGAGGGAACAGGTATAGCAATTGTAGGAGGTTTATTGTCACTACAATTGATTAATCGTAAACTAGTTCTGGAATTTATAAATTATTCTTCTGGAGTGTATAGTAATATTCTTGTAGCCATGGCTATCCTTATTATTTTATGTTGTCTTTTGACGATTATTGTATTTAAACGTTCTGAAAAGCAGTTTGAATAGTTATATTATATTTTGGTTTAGAACTATGAGTGGCTAGCATTTTGCCACTCATTTTTTGCGTTAGCAAAAACAGGTTTAAGCCTCGCAGAGCACACGTATTAACGACTTATTGTAAAATAAGTCTAGTGTGTTAGACTTAAAGTATTAAATACCTATAAAACCTTAGTGCTGAGGAGTGATTTTTATATGTCGTATTCTATTATTAGAGTTTCAAAAGTTAAAACTGGAACAAATACAACAGGCATACAAAAACATGTTCAAAGAGAAAATAATAATTATGAAAATGAAGATATAGACCATAGTAAAACTTACTTAAATTATGATTTGGTAAATGCTAATAAACAGAATTTTAATAACTTGATTGATGAAAAAATTGAACAGAATTATACAGGCAAAAGAAAAATTAGAACAGACGCGATTAAACACATTGATGGTTTAATTACATCAGACAATGATTTCTTTGATAATCAAACGCCAGAAGATACAAAGCAGTTTTTTGAATATGCTAAAGAGTTTTTAGAACAAGAATACGGTAAAGATAATTTATTATATGCAACAGTTCACATGGACGAAAAAACCCCACATATGCATTATGGTGTTGTTCCTATCACTGATGACGGTAGATTAAGTGCAAAAGAAGTTGTAGGGAATAAAAAGGCGTTAACAGCGTTTCAAGATAGATTTAACGAATATGTTAATCAACGTGGGTATGATTTGGACCGAGGACAATCAAGACAAGTTACAAATGCTAAACATGATCAGGTAAACCGATATAAGCAAAAAACAGAATATCATAAGCAAGAATATGAGCGTGAGAGCCAAAAATTAAGCCATATACAACAAAAAAGCAGTGAGTTGATAGAACAATACCAAAAATCATTAGAAACGCTTAAAAAGCCTTTAAACGTCCAATATGAACATGAAACTGAAAAAGTAGGTGGATTATTCAACAAAGAAATACAAGAAACAGGCAATGTTGTAATAAGCCAAGAAGATTTTAATACCTTTCAGAAACAAATAGAAGCAGCACAAACGATTACAGAAGATTATGAGCGTATTAAGTCTGGTAAAGCGTTGAATGAGCTTAAAAATGAAAATAGTAAGCTTAGAGAAGAAAACAAGGATATGTCTGAAACTTTAGCAAGAGCAAATGAGTTTATAAAAGACCTCAAAAAACACCTTGATAATGCGCTTAATGTTATTAAAGTTATTAGAGAGATTTTTGAGAAGTTAGAGCAAGTTCTTGGTAGAAATAAATACCAGCATTTGATGAATGATGTAAGTAGAGATAATGGTCGTATGATAAAGGCGATACAAATATTAGATAAACAAATACATCCTGAAGAATATCAAGAAGAAAAGAATACGCAAAAACGTGATAGGGGTAGAGGTAGATAAATAAAAACGCCACTCTAAAAATAGAATGGCGTTCAAAACCTTTAAAGAATTGTTTTAAGTATATCTAATTTAATTATACCCACATTTATGCCGAGAAAACTTTTTGGTTGGAATAATGAAATGTGATAGCTAACTTGTTAGCGAGTTGGTTGGGCTTGAATTGGGATTAATCCCAAGAAAGTACCAACTCAACATCACATGGAATTGTTGGTTCCGACCAAAAAGGAAATTGGAATAAAAAATAAATTGAGTTAATGGTTTAGGTTTTAGGGCTAACTTCACGAAGTGATCTGTTAGCCCTGTTTTTGTATTTTGCTTTAGAATTTATCAAATTTAGTTGGAAAAAGGGGGACTACTACGACCCCCCCTTTTAAGTGCCGAGTGCCAAATCAGAGATTGTGAAGTGTTTAGACCTTTAATATCAAGGGTTATAGCGATTTTTCACAAAGCTACAAATAGGCTACATTTTAGGGACTTTATGAGTTATTGTATAGAAATCTCTAGACATGTATGTATAAATGGAATAAAATAAACTTATTAATAGTTAGAAATGGGGAGTAAAAATGGTTCGTACAAAAGTAGGTATAACTTTAACTGAAGATACTTTGAAAAGACTTGAAGAAATTGCAGAACAAATGGGCTTAAGTAAGTCCCAGGCTATTTCTATGTTGATTAATAACGAGTATTTAAGTAAGTATCAAAGCGAAGATAAAATATTTAAGGCATAAAAAAAGTCTTAATCAATTAGACCAAGACATTTGATAGTGTTATATTAATAAGCAAATAAAAAGAAGTCGCTCACTCCCTCGCCAAAGTTTGTGATAGCGACTTACCTTAAAGAAAAACAGTTGATGTTTTTGTTCTTAATTTGTATATCTAGATATTAAACGATATTAGTTTATTCTTCAAGATATATATTCGGGTGAGCGACTTCTTAAATTAAATTAAGGAGTCGATTTTTTATGAGTAAAAATAATTATACAAATCATTCAAATCACTTAGAAAATCACGATTCAGACAATTTTTCTAAAACCGGCTACTCTAATAGCCGGTTGGACGCACATACTGTGTGCATATCTGATCCAAAATTAAGTTTTGATGCAATGACGATCGTTGGAAATCTCAACCGAGACAACGCTCAAGCCCTTTCTAAATTTATGAGTGTAGAGCCCCAAATAAGACTTTGGGATATTCTTCAAACAAAGTTTAAAGCTAAAGCACTTCAAGAAAAAGTTTATATTGAATATGACAAAGTGAAAGCAGATAGTTGGGATAGACGTAATATGCGTATTGAATTTAATCCAAACAAACTTACACGAGATGAAATGATTTGGTTAAAACAAAATATAATAAGCTACATGGAAGATGACGGTTTTACAAGATTAGATTTAGCCTTTGATTTTGAAGATGATTTGAGTGACTACTATGCAATGTCTGATAAAGCAGTTAAGAAAACTATTTTTTATGGTCGTAATGGTAAGCCAGAAACAAAATATTTTGGCGTGAGAGATAGTAATAGATTTATTAGAATTTATAATAAAAAGCAAGAACGTAAAGATAATGCAGATGCTGAAGTTATGTCTGAACATTTATGGCGTGTAGAAATCGAACTTAAAAGAGATATGGTGGATTACTGGAATGATTGCTTTAGTGATTTACATATCTTGCAACCAGATTGGAAAACTATCCAACGCACTGCGGATAGAGCAATAGTTTTTATGTTATTGAGTGATGAAGAAGAATGGGGAAAGCTTCACAGAAATTCTAGAACAAAATATAAGAATTTGATAAAAGAAATTTCGCCAGTCGATTTAACGGACTTAATGAAATCGACTTTAAAAGCGAACGAAAAACAATTGCAAAAACAAATCGATTTTTGGCAACATGAATTTAAATTTTGGAAATAGTGTACATATTAATATTACTGAACAAAAATGATATATTTAAACTATTCTAATTTAGGA
>NZ_JBFDVL010000016.1:0-15072 GCF_041008415.1 Staphylococcus cohnii species complex 1663 | reverse complement strand
CTCAGAGCCCTTATCAGGGTTGGTCAGTAACAAAGGCTTATAGCCGAAGAACAAACCACCCGTTATACGGGTGGTTTTGATTTTTAATATACTTTATCTTTTTTCAATTGCACATAGAAATGGTGCATTATTTTTTTGATTAATAAATTGATATTGTAATATGTGTGCTTTGTTTTGATCAAAATGTTGAAGATAATTTAATAATGCATCACGTTCAATTTTGCCCTCATCATGTCCGTGATATATTACTAGTACAATTATGCCTTCTGTTGCCAATATATCAAATATTTCATCTATAGCTGTTAAAGTACTGCTGGGGATTGTCACAATTGATTTGTCGCCTTTAGGTAAATAGCCTAAATTAAAAATGGCTGCATCAATTTGTCCAATTTCATTACTTTGTATATATTGCTTTACTTTAGCATGACTATCTTGAATTAAGTGTACATTTTTAAATGCGTTTGTCTTGTTGCTCGTATTTTGAATTGCAACTTCTTGAATATCAAAAGCATACACTTTACCATTTGGGACTTGTTGTGCTAAAAATTCAGTGTCATGACCATTACCACAAGTGGCATCAATCACAATGCTGTCTTTGTTGATATGTTGTCGTAATAGCGTTTTAGAAAATGGTAAAATCCGTTCTAGTTTCATGATTTAATCGTCGATTCATAGTATTTTCCTTGATAAGAATTTCTGCGTGCTAATTCATCATCAATTTCGTTTAATACTTCCCATTTGTTGACACTCCACATAGGGCCAACCATTAAGTCAATCGGACCATCACCAGTAATTCGATGGACAATCATTTCTTTTGGTAAAATTTCTAGTTGATCACAAACTAAATTTGTATAATCGTCTTGAGACATGAATTCGAGCATGCCTTTTTCGTATTGTTTTACCATTGGTGTACCTTTAAGTAGGTGTAACAAGTGTATTTTAATGCCTTGGACATCCATTTGTGCTACTTCTTTAGCTGTTTCCATCATCATGTCATAGTCTTCTTCAGGAAGACCGTTAATGATATGTGTACACACGTTTATGTTATGTTGACGTAGCTTAGCTACACCTTCGTAATACGTTTTCATATCATGTGCACGATTAATCAAATCTGATGTTTTTTGATGTACTGTCTGTAGACCTAATTCAACCCATAAATAGGTACGTTCGTTCAATTCAGCTAAGTATTCGACAACATCATCCGGTAAGCAGTCAGGGCGTGTTCCAATAGATAATCCTACAACTCCAGGTTCTTTTAATGCAGTTTCGTACTTTTCTCTTAATACTTCAACTGGCGCATGTGTGTTAGTAAATGCTTGGAAATAAGCAATATACTGACCTTCATGCCATTTTGCATGCATTCTATCTTTGATTTGTTGGAATTGCACATCTATCGGGTCTACACGATCTCCTGCAAAATCCCCACTTCCTGCTGCAGAACAAAACGTACAGCCACCATGTGCAACTGTGCCATCTCTATTTGGGCAATCAAATCCTCCGTCAATTGCAACTTTAAAGATTTTTTGGCCAAATTTATTTTTCAAATGGTAATTCCAAGTATGATATCGTTTATTCTCGAATGCGTAAGGGAAGAATTGTCCCATATAACATTTTCCTTTCTAAATTCATTCTAGTTAAAGATTTTAACATATTTTAATGATATAGTGTTTAGAGTAAAAACAGAAATTTAAAATTAGAAAGGAGCTTATGGTTATGAATATGCCAAAATCAGTGTGGTGGTTGGTGATTGGTATGGCATTAAATATCACAGGCTCAAGTTTTTTATGGCCATTAAATACAATATATATGAATGAAGAATTAGACAAAAGTTTAACAATGGCTGGGTTAGTATTAATGATTAATTCATTTGGTATGGTCATTGGCAATTTATTAGGTGGTAATCTATTTGATAAATTGGGTGGTTATCGGACAATTATGATTGGAACTGTGATCTGTTTAAGTAGTACAACATTGTTGAATTTTTTCCACGGATGGCCATGGTATGCAGTATGGTTAGTCTGTCTAGGCTTTGGAGGTGGCATGATTGTCCCAGCAATTTATGCGTTAGCAGGTGCAGTTTGGCCGCAAGGTGGTAGACAAACTTTTAATGCGATATATTTAGCTCAAAATTTAGGAGTGGCGATTGGTGCAGCATCTGGTGGCTTTGTGGCAGAATTAAGTTTTAATTATATATTTATAGCTAATTTATTAATGTATATTGCATTTGCCATAGTCGCAATTAGCCAATTTAATATTAAATTGGACATTAAAGTTAAATCAAATGATGCTATGAGTTTATTAGATAAAGCGTACAGACCACAATTCATTGCAATAACTTTGCTGTGTGTCATGTTTAGCATTTGTTGGATTGCTTATATTCAATGGGAAAGTACGATTGCTTCATTTACTCAAGAGCTAAATATCTCTATGGGCCAATACAGTTTATTGTGGACTGTCAACGGTATTATGATATTAGTTGCACAACCATTAATCATTCCAATAATTAGATTATTAAAAGGAAATTTAAAGCATCAAATGTATGTTGGTATAGGTATTTTTATTATCTCTTTCTTTGTCACAAGTTTTGCTGAACAATTTTCTGTATTTATGGTAGGTATGGTTATATTAACATTGGGTGAAATGTTTGTTTGGCCAGCAGTTCCGACAATTGCAAATCAACTTGCACCAAATGGGAAAGAAGGTTCATTCCAAGGTTATGTTAATTCTGCAGCTACAGTTGGTAAAGCATTTGGTCCTCTTATTGGTGGTGTTGTTGTTGATATGTTTAACATGCAAATCATGTTTTTAAGCATGATTTCATTGTTAGTTTTATCACTTATATTTTTAACATTTTATGATCGCAAATTACCAAAGGATATTTAATATAATATTGAACCCAAAATGTAGATTTCATTTATTTTTGTTACAGAGCAATCATGGTACATGAGATTAAAAATAAGCATTAATGATTCAGCGAGAAATGGTTATTGAATTAATAATATTTTATGTATAGTTTAAATAATTTTATATAAACATAAAGGCGAGTTTTGTAAATCAACTTTATACTTGAAATAAAGGGCTTTTTCAAATATCATAAGAAGAGTATAGGAGTAGTAATTTGAAAGCTTTTCGACAGAGAGCTAGGGTGGGTGGAACCTAGCGTAAAGCCTCAAGTGAACTTACCAGGACTTAAAGTGAATGAATGACATCTCTAACTATTAATTAAAATGAGCGCACATTTAGTGAAACAGGGTGGTACCGCGGTGAAAATCATCGTCCCTATTATATAATAGTTTGAGGTGTCTTTTTATTATTGAACAGGAGGAAATGAAGTGAATTACAATCATAATGAAATTGAAAGAAAATGGCAGAATTATTGGGAAAACTATAAAACGTTCAAAACTGAAGATAATTTAGGCCAGAAAAAATTTTATGCACTTGATATGTTCCCTTATCCATCAGGTGCAGGGCTACATGTAGGCCATCCTGAAGGCTATACAGCTACTGATATTATTTCAAGATACAAACGAATGCAAGGATATAATGTATTACATCCAATGGGTTGGGATGCTTTTGGTTTACCAGCTGAACAATATGCACTTGATACAGGTAATGATCCTCGTGAATTCACAAAACAAAATATCCAAACTTTTAAACGACAAATTAAGGAGTTAGGATTTAGTTATGATTGGGATCGTGAAGTTAATACAACAGACCCAGAATATTATAAATGGACACAATGGATATTCATTCAATTATATAATAAGGGACTTGCTTATGTTGATGAAGTAGCAGTGAACTGGTGTCCTGCGTTAGGTACTGTATTGTCAAATGAAGAAGTAATCGATGGTGTTTCTGAACGTGGCGGACATCCTGTTTATAGAAGACCAATGAAACAATGGGTACTTAGAATTACTGAATATGCAGACAGATTACTTGAAGATTTAGATGATTTAGATTGGCCTGAATCTTTAAAAGACATGCAACGTAATTGGATTGGACGATCAGAAGGCGCATCTGTAAGATTTAATGTAGAAAATTTCAATGATCAAATTGAAGTGTTTACAACACGCCCAGACACTATTTATGGTGCAACATTCTTAGTGTTAAGTCCTGAACATGAACTCGTAAATAAAATTACTACATCAGAACATCAAGAAAGTGTTGAGAAATATCAACAAGAAGCGGCAATGAAATCAGACTTAGAACGTACTGGATTAGCTAAAGAAAAATCTGGTGTGTTTACTGGAGCGTATGCATTTAATCCTTTATCAGGAGAAAAAACGCCGATTTGGGTTGCTGATTATGTTTTATCTTCATATGGTACAGGCGCTGTTATGGCAGTTCCTAGCGGAGACCAAAGAGACTATGAATTTGCAAAAGCTTTTGATTTACCAATTAAAGCAATAATTGAAGGTGGAGACCTATCTGAAGCAGCTTATGATGGCGATGGGCCTCATATTAATTCACAAGAATTAAATGGTTTATATAATCATGAAGCGATTGAAAAAGCTATTACACTTTTAGAACAAAACAATGCTGGTACAAGAAAAGTCAATTATAAACTGAGAGATTGGTTATTTAGTCGTCAACGTTATTGGGGCGAACCTATTCCTGTTATACATTGGGAAGATGGTACGATGACAACGGTTCCTGAAGATGAATTACCTTTACTTTTACCTGAGACAGACGAAATTAAACCTTCTGGTACAGGTGAATCGCCATTAGCTAATATAGATGAATTTGTTAATGTTATTGATGAAGAAACTGGGATGAAAGGACGTCGTGAAACAAATACAATGCCACAATGGGCAGGTAGTTGTTGGTATTATTTACGCTTTATTGACCCAGATAATGAACAGATGTTAGCTGATCCTGAAAAGTTAAAACATTGGTTGCCTGTGGATTTATATATTGGTGGAGTTGAACATGCAGTGTTACACTTATTGTACGCTAGATTTTGGCATAAGGTCTTGTATGATTTAGGTGTAGTGCCTACCAAAGAACCATTCCAAAAATTATTTAACCAAGGCATGATTTTAGGTGAAGGTAATGAAAAAATGAGCAAATCTAAAGGTAATGTTATTAATCCAGATGATATAATCAAATCACATGGTGCTGATACGTTACGTCTATATGAAATGTTCATGGGTCCACTAGATGCTGCAATTGCATGGAGTGATAAAGGATTAGACGGTTCAAGACGTTTCTTAGACAGAATTTGGAGACTTTTAATTACAGAAGACGGTTTAATCACAGATAAAGTAGTCAATACTAATAATAAAGCTTTAGATAAAAGTTACCACCAAACTGTGAAAAAAGTTTCGGAAGACTTTGAAACATTAAATTTCAATACGGCAATTAGTCAGCTAATGGTATTTATAAATGATTGCTATAAAGTTGATGAGATTTATAAACCATATATTGAAGGATTTATTAAAATGTTAGCGCCAATCGCACCTCATATAGGTGAAGAATTATGGGCGCGTTTAGGACATGAAGAAACGATTACTTATCAACCATGGCCTTCTTATGATGAAACATTATTAGTCGATGATGAAGTGGAAATTGTCGTTCAAGTAAATGGTAAAGTTCGTGCCAAAATTAAAGTTTCTAAAGATCTTTCAAAAGAAGAAATGGAAACAGTAGCATTAGGTAACGAAAATATCAAAGCTGAAATAGAAGGCAAGGATATTAAAAAAGTGATTGCGGTGCCTCAAAAACTTGTTAATATTGTTGCCAAATAACACAAAAGGGGCGTATATATTATGGAAACAATTACTATAGATGAATTGAAATCAAAAATTTTAAATTCTAATCCTGTTCATGTCGTAGATGTAAGAACTGATGAAGAAACAGCAATGGGTGTCATACCAGATGCAGAAACGATACCTATGGATAAAATTCCTGATAATTTAAGTCACTTTAATTCAGAAGAAACGTATTATATTATTTGTAAAGCTGGTGGCAGAAGTGCACAAGTCGTCCAATATTTAGAACGCAATGGCATTCACGCAGTCAATGTTGAAGGTGGCATGGATGCGTGGGGCGATGAAGGTTTAGAAATTAAAAGTATTTAATCTTTTGATCGAGCAAAATCAAACGATGATTTTGCATTTTATGCAAGTTTAGTGTTATAATATATTTAACAAAGATATCAATACAGATACACCAAACCCCCTCACTATTGCGAGTAGTGAGGGGGTTTTTTGGTGTTGGCTAAATGTCGCCTGTATTATTTGTCATTACGATTGCGCAGCCAGTACGCAAATAACGTAACGATACAACCACTGATAACAGCAGTCATGAAATGAACAAAGATATCAATCACAAAATACACCTCCTCTCTACGTCTATTGACGCCTGAGAGTAGGCGACTTAAGTATTATAACATTCGGTGACTCAAGCGCATAGAAAATACAAAACATTAAAAATGAATTTGTTTTAACAGTGCGTAGTTGGTCTAGTAGATCACAAATTGATAGGTTTAATGTTGAAATTTACTTGCATTTGTTCCTGATATATGACCTGTAACTAAAGCGCTAGTAATATTATAGCCACCTGTATAACCATGGATATCGAGCAGTTCACCACACATAAATAATCCTGGCGTTAATCTTGACATCATTGTTTTGGGTTCGATTTCTTTAAGAGAGACCCCTCCGCCAGTTACGAAAGCTTTTTCAATTGATAGTGTTCCATTAACTTTAAAAATAAATCCTTTTAATAAAGTAATCAATGTATTAAATTGTTCATTAGAGATATGATGTGCTGTTAATGTTTCTGAAATATCTGCTAACTCTAACATATATAATAGATAACGTTCTTCAATTAAACCGTGTAAGCTATTTTTTACATATTTATCTGGCGTATCTTTTAATAATTTACGTACTTTGTCTTCTAATTGTGCAAAACTGAGTTCTGGAAAAGCATCTAATTGCATTTCGATATCTTCGCGTTTTTGTTTTTTTTGTTCTTTATATACAAATTGGCTGCATCTTAATGCGGCAGGGCCACTGATTCCAAAATGAGTAAATATCATGTCCATTTGATGTGTGACGCGCTTTTTACCATTTTTCTTCAATACAGATAACGCAACATTTTTTAAACTTAATCCTTTTAATCTTTTGTTTTTAATAAATTGCTCGGATGACGTAATTGGTACTTCAGTTGGGAAAAGTTCTGTAATTGTATGTCCAAAGTGTTCAGCGAATTTATAACCATCACCAGTCGAACCGGTCTTTGGTACACTCGTGCCACCTGTAGCGATAATCAAACTATTCGTTTCAATTACTTGTTGATTACCTAAAAAGACTTTGAATGTCTGTTGAGTTGTATGTTCAATAGCGTGTACTGACGTTTCTTCTTTTACAGTTACATTATTTTTTTCAATCGTACGAATTAACGCATCTACAACATCCTGTGCTTTATTAGAAACAGGAAACATACGTCCATGATCTTCTTCTTTGAGTGCAACTCCACGTGATTCGAAAAAGTGAATAATAGATTCATTGTCAAATACGGAAAAAGGACTATATAAAAATTTTCCATTTCCTGGTATATTTTTAATTATCTCTTCATACGGTAAACGATTTGTGACGTTACAACGTCCACCTCCTGAGATTTTTAATTTGCGACCGAGCCCTTTTTTCTTTTCAATGAGAAGGACTTTATCACTATGTTGACTTGCTGCGGCAGCAGCCATTAAACCACTAGGACCACCGCCAATTATAATTGTTTGGTACATTTGATTGCCTCACTTTACTAAATAGTGTTATTTTATAGTTTATAGTAATATAGTTTTGAAAAAAAGTGTTTATAACGTTATGATTAAAGTTATGATTGTAAAAATTAAATTTGAGATAGGAAGATCTGAATGAGTGAAAGTAAAGAATTAGTTAGGGGTACCTTTTTAATCACCCTTAGTATATTGATTACTAAAGTCTTGGGTGTTTTATATATTATTCCTTTTTATTCCATAATTGGTGGAGAAGAAAAATTGGCGCCTTTTAACTATGCATATACGCCGTATAATATTGCCATTGCAGTTGCAACTGCTGGGGTGCCATTAGCGGCGTCTAAATATGTGTCTAAATATAATGCTTTAGGGGCGTATAAAGTCAGTGAAAAATTATATAAATCAAGCTTTATAGTTATGACTATAACAGGATTTATTGGATTTTTCATTTTATATTTATTAGCACCGAGCATTGCCACAATTACTTTAGCCCATGAATCTGGTGCTAAGGGTGGCTGGTCCGTCGCTGACATCACATGGATTATTAGAATTATCAGTATGGTAGTCATATTTATCCCATTACTGGCTACATGGCGTGGTGTGTTCCAAGGTTATAAATCAATGGGTCCAACTGCTGTATCAGAAGTTATTGAACAAATCGCCCGTATTTTATTTATTTTAGTAGGAAGTTATCTAGTTCTGAATGTTTTTGGTGGAAGTGTGTTACAGGCCAATGGTATAGCAACATTTGCTGCTGCAGTAGGTGCGATTGCAGGGATATTCACCTTATGGTATTACTGGAGAAAGAGAAAGCCTAATATTGAAAAAATGGTGGCAACGGATACTTCTGATATTTCTGTATCTTATGGAAAAATGTATAAAGAAATTATTTCTTATAGTATTCCATTTGTAATTGTTAGTTTAAATTTCCCACTGTTTAATTTAGTAGATCAGTTTACACATAATGGTGCCTTAGATTTGGCTGGAGTACCAAGTCGTTTACATGACTATTTCTTTACTATTTTAAACATGACGACAAATAAAATAGTAATGATTCCAACGTCATTATCTGCTGGTTTTGCAGTGAGTTTAATTCCATTTATTACTAAGACGTATGAATCTGGTGAATTAAAAGAAATGCACAGACAGATTCGAACATCATTAGGGGTGTTAATGTATATTACAGTCCCTGCAAGTCTGGGAATTATGGCTTTAGCGCTACCATTGTATACTGTCTTTTATAGTTATAATGTCGATGGTAGTCAATTGTTATTTTATTATGCACCTGTTGCTATTTTAATTGGATTGTTAAGTGTAACAGCTTCTATGCTGCAAGGTATTGATAAACAAAAGTTAACAGTCTTTGTAATTTTAGCGGCAGTAGTATTAAAAGTAATACTAAATACGCCATTGATTATGGTATTCCATACTGCTGGAGCAATTTTAAGTACGGCGATAGCATTACTATTTGCTGTTATCTGTAATTTTTATATACTTAAAAAATATGCGAGTTTTGACTTCTCGGAAACGTGGTTACATTTTGGTAAAATTTTCTTGTACGGCTTGTTAATGATGGTCGTAGTTGAATTATCATCGTTTTTATTACAAATGGTTATTTCTCCGCAAACTAAATTTGGTGCTTTAGCAATTTTAATTATCAGTGTCATAGTAGGTATGATTGTTTACGGTGGTATTACGATGAAGACGAAACTTGCTGACCAATTTTTAGGAGATATTCCAAATAAACTCAGACGTAAATTAGGGATTATAAAATGAGATTAGATAAATTTTTAGCTAATATGGGTGTAGGAACACGTACAGAAGTTAAACAATTATTGAAAAAAGGTATTATTACAGTTAATAATAAAATAGAAAAATCTCCTAAAAAACAAATAAATCCAGAAACTGATGAAGTACAGAAAAACAATGAAACAATTCATTATATTGATAAAGTCTATCTAATGTTAAATAAGCCTAAAGGTTACGTATCTGCAACAGAGGATGAGCAACATCAAACAGTTGTGGACTTAGTTGAACCGTACCGGTTTTTAGATGTGTTTCCAGTTGGTCGCTTAGATAAAGATACTTCGGGTTTGTTATTAATTACGAATGATGGCACTTTTAACCATGAACTAATGAGCCCAACGAAACACGTATCTAAAACCTATGAGGTGATTTCCCAAAAAAATATTACAAATAATGATATAAAATCGTTTAAAATGGGTATTGAATTGAATGAGGGTTTGGCAAAGCCTGCGACTTTAGTAAAAAGTGATGAAGCATATAAATCATTTGTCACAATTTATGAAGGAAGATATCATCAAGTTAAACGCATGTTTCATGCTATAGATAATGAAGTTTTAGAATTGAAACGCATTAGCATTGGTGAATTAAAACTGGATGAATCTTTAGCGCCAGGTGAGTATCGCCATTTAACTCAAATAGATTTTAAACAATTAGGATTAAAATAATAAAGAGGTGTTATTATGTCAAAATTATTAAAAGCAATTTTAGGTGTTGGAGGCGCAGCTGCTGCAGTTGTTCTTTCTAAAAAAGAGAATAGAGATAAATTAAAGGATGAATATAGCAAATATAAATCAAATCCTGAATCTTATAAACAAAACGCCAAAGACATCGCTAGTCAGATTAGTTCAAAAGCAAATGAAACTTATAATGAAGTAAAACAAGACCCTAAAGGTTATGCTTCAAAAGTAAAACAAGATCCTAAAGGTTTTATTAACGAACAAAAAGAACGTTTTAAGGGTGAATCTGAAGACGAAGAGCATGTTGAGGAAGCAAGATTTACAGATGAAGGTGCTGCTGACCCTTCAAATAATCTTCGCGTCGTTACTGAAGACGAGCTCAAAAACAATAAAAATAAATAAGCAATTATACATTTGATTTTTTTACCTAGTTCATTGTTTTGAACTAGGTTTTTTTATATATTAATACAGAAATTGAAAGTTAGGTATATGAAAGGTTTTAAACTGTTTTTCATTTAATTATACAGTGAATTTTTTAAAATAATAATCACATCTCGCTGTAGTTTCTGTACTACTTCATGTAAAATATTAATTATATAAGTATTAAAAAGGAAGTTGATGCTAAATGTGGAAAGAAAAAGTGAAAGAATACGAAACAGATATTATAAATGATTTAAAAGGCTTATTATCTATTGAAAGTGTGAGAGATGATAATGAAATTTCTTCAGATAATCCAGTCGGACCTGGACCACGTAAAGCATTAGATTATATGTACGAAATTGCTGAACGTGATGGATTTGATACTCACGATGTTGAACATATTGCAGGGCGTATTGAAGCTGGTGAAGGCGAAGATGTTATGGGGATTTTATGTCATGTTGATGTAGTGCCAGCTGGTGATGGTTGGGATACTAATCCTTTTGATCCGGTTGTAACTGAAGATAAGGTTATTGCAAGGGGCACACTAGATGACAAAGGGCCAACAATTGCCGCATATTATGCCGTGAAAATATTGAACGATATGAAAGTTAATTGGAAAAAACGTATACATATCATTATAGGTACTGATGAAGAGTCAGATTGGAAATGTACAGAGCGTTATTTTAAAACTGAAGAAATGCCAACTTTAGGGTTTGCACCTGATGCTGAATTCCCAGCAATACACGGTGAAAAGGGTATTAGTACTTTTGATGTGGTTCAAAATGAAAAAGCTGAAGATAAAGATGAACCAGAATACGAACTTATTTCTTTTACATCAGGTCAACGTTATAACATGGTACCTGACGAAGCAATTGGTAAACTTGCGGTTAAAGAAAATATGACTGACGTCATTCAAAAATTCGAACAATTTCTATCTGATCATAATATAAATGGTGAAAGTATCGTTGATAGTGGCGTATTAGTGCTTAAAGCATACGGTAAAGCTGTACATGGTATGGATCCATCTATTGGTGTGAATGCTGGATTGTACTTATTACATTTCTTAGCCCAATTAGGTTTAGACAAAACTGCTGAAAATTTCACTCAATTTAGTGAACAGTATTTATTCAACTCTCATTTCGGTGAAAAAATGGGAATGAAATTCCACACAGATGTTATGGGAGATGTAACTACAAATATAGGTATCATTTCATATGATAATCAAAATGGTGGTCAATTCGGTATTAATTTAAGATATCCGCAAGGTTTTGAATTTGAAGAAGCCATGACTCGTTTTAAAGGTGAGATTCAGGAACTTGGTTTTTCTATAGCATTAGGTAAAAATCAAACACCTCACTATGTGGATAAAAATGATCCTTTCGTACAAACTTTAGTGAAAACATATCGTAATCAAACAGGTGACCAAACTGAACCATACACAATTGGTGGTGGAACTTATGCTCGAAATTTAGATAAAGGTGTCGCATTTGGTGCTATGTTTAATGATTCAGAAGATTTAATGCATCAAAAAAATGAGTATATTACGAAAAAACAATTATTCAATGCAACTAGTATTTATTTAGAAGCTTTATATGCTCTATGTGTGGAGGAATGATGATGACAAAAGTACTTATTAATGAACATTTAGTAGACGAACAAGACGCAAGCGTACCATACAATGATCGTGGTTATGTATTTGGTGACGGTATATATGAATATATTAGAACATACAACAATAATATTTTTACTGCCAAACCACATTTTGAAAGACTTTTGAGAAGTGCTAAAGAAATAGGTTTAGAATTGAAATATAATGTAGAAGAGCTTACAGAATTAATCCAAGAATTATTAGCAGCGAATGGTGTCGTTAATGGTGGCGTATATATACAAGTTACACGTGGAGCAGCCCCTCGTGACCATGCATTTCCTACGCCATCAGTAGAAGCAAATGTGATGGCATTTACTAAAACTTACGATCGTCCATATAAATTATTAGAAGAAGGTATTAATGCGATTACAACTGAAGATATTCGTTGGTTAAGATGTGATATTAAAAGCTTGAATTTACTTGGCAATGTGTTGGCTAAAGAGCGTGCAGTTAAATATAACGCTCAAGAGGCTATTCAACATAGAGGTGATATTGTTACTGAAGGATCATCAAGCAATGTTTATGCTATTAAAGCTGGAGAAATCTATACACATCCAGTAAATAATTATATATTGAATGGTATTACACGTATGGTCATAAAAGATATTGCTCAAGAAAAAGGTATACCGTTTAATGAAGGTACATTTACTGTAGATTTTTTAAGAAATGCAGATGAAATTATTGTGTCTAGTACATCTATTGAAGTAATGCCAGTCGTAAAATTAGATGGTGAACAAGTAGGAGACGGAGAAGTTGGACCAATAACGAAATCGTTACAAGAAGGATTTAATAGATACATTGACACAGATAGTTAATATTTTCCATAAAAGGAAATAAAATGTAACTTTTACCAAAGCTAAATTATGTTATAATGCTAACTGAGCCGATTTAAAAATTATAGAAAAATACTGTAGTAAAATGTGACTTTTTGTTTCTCATTATTGGTTGAAATAAATCCTTAAACATTATAAAATCTTCTATGAGACTTGAAATTGAGACATGAAATTTCATTTAAAAAAACTAAAGGAATTTTTCGAAAAAAATACTGTTACGAGATGATATATGATATGATGTTAAAGTTATTATCAATCTCGGTACAGTATTTCATATTTAAATATAAAAACTTGATTCTATGGGACAAAATGGTCGTTATCATATAATGACAGTAATATAGAGTTTTAAGTTTAAAAGTGTGTGTATTAGAAAATGATTATATTTGGCTCTCGAAATCTGTTTTCTGGAGCCATTTTCTAATTGAAAGTGAGGTGAACGTGTTGGAGCAGTTTTATCAATTAGGGTGGACACTTGATTCAGCAGGTGGTGCATCTGGAGAAGCATATATGGCTGAACAAGATGGGCAGAAATTGTTTTTAAAACGAAATTCAAACCCATTTATTGCAGCCTTGTCTGCTGAAGGTATTGTGCCTAAGCTCGTATGGACGAAACGAATAGAGACTGGGGAAGTCGTGACGGCGCAGCATTGGAAAAATGGCAGAGAGTTAACTTTTGATGAGATGTATGAACAACGAGTAGCTAATTTATTGAAAAAAATACATAGTTCAAAAACACTTTTGAATATGTTGAAGCGTATGGAAATGTATCCTATTACGCCTGATATTTTGTTGAATAAAATAAACGCCTCATTATCTAGAGAAGTGTTAACACACCATGTGGTGCGAAAGGCATTAACTTATTTAGAAGATCATATGCCAAGTCTTGACCCTAGATTTTTTACAGTTGTCCATGGAGATGTCAATCATAATAATTGGTTGTTGTCTGACCACGATGAACTATTTTTAGTGGATTGGGAAGGTGCAATGATTGCAGATCCAGCAATTGATTTAGGCATGCTGCTATACAATTACGTTCCTGAAAATAAATGGCCTCAGTGGTTAAATGATTACGGTACGAAAGATTCTATAGACTTGCAAAAAAGAATGAAATGGTATACTGCTGTACAATCTATTGGTATGGTTCAGTGGTATGAAGAACAAAAACGCTATAAAGATATGAATATGTGGCTGAAGTTCTTAAACCAAGTAATGAATAACAATGCATTTATATAAGGAGTTATCAAGAAAATGAGAATGCGTTACAAGCCATGGGCAGAAGATTATTTAAAATCGCATCCTGATATTGTAGACACAGATGGCAGCCATGCAGGACATATAAGTGAGTGGTTTGACAAAGAACAACCAATTTATATTGAAATTGGTTCCGGCATGGGACAATTTATAACAACACTTGCTGCACAAAGACCTGAAATTAATTTTATATCTATGGAACGTGAAAAAAATGTAATGGTCAAAGTGTTAGATAAAGTGAGAGAGCAAAATCTAACGAATATTAAATTGATATGTAACGATGCGATAGAATTAAATGAATACTTTAAAGATGGTGAAATTTCACGTATTTATTTAAATTTTTCTGATCCTTGGCCGAAAAGAAGACATACTAAGCGTAGATTGACGTATCATACGTTTTTATCTTTGTATAAACAAGTGTTAAAAACAGATGGTGAGATTCATTTTAAAACAGATAATAGAGGATTATTTGCCTATAGCTTAGAAAGTATGTCCCAATTTGGTATGTATTTTACAAAAATAAATTTGAACTTGCATCAAGAAGAAAAAGAAAATAATATTGAAACAGAATATGAGCGCAAGTTTTCAGACAGAGGTTCAAGAATTTATAGAATGGAAGCAAAATTCCATAGTAATTAAATATTTGTAATGACGCAGCCCAAAATCTCACGTTCAAAACAAAGGACTAATCCGCAAAAA
>NZ_JBFDVL010000015.1:0-15533 GCF_041008415.1 Staphylococcus cohnii species complex 1663 | reverse complement strand
CCTACTTCCTATCGCATGACAAATATAAACCAATACGTATTATCGCCTATAATCAAAGAACTTGGTTTTATATTTAAAGATCTTACGATTAATAAAATTAAAGCTAAGAAAAGCCGTAAAATTGAGTGGTTAGAATTCACTTTTGATCCTGAGAAACGCATTCATTCAAAGCGACAACCTGAAATGGCGAATGTAGGTAAGAAGACACAAAATATAAGTCGTGAGATGACGCCAGAATGGTTAGAAAAAAAGAAATATGAACCCCTCAAACCAAAAACAACTGAATTTACAGAACAACAAAAAGAAGCATTTTTAGAGAAAATGAATATCAATGAAAAACTATAAGGTGAACAAATAAAGTAGGACGTGTTATTTGATGAAAACGGTAAAAGAAGTTTCTGAAAGTTTAAATGTTTCTAAACAAACAATTCACTATCACTTAAAAAACTTACCATCAAATTTAAAAGTTGAAAAAACAGGCAATAAATCGTTAATAGATGATAGTATAATAGCTTATTTAGAATCGATTTTGAATAAAAAATCGACAAACAAATCGTCAAGCTTTGACGAAAAATCGACAAAAGAATCGACAAACAAAAAAGAGCCCTTAAAGGCACGTCATGACAGCTATATTGATAAATATATCACACACTTAGAATCAGAAATTCGACAAAAGAATCGACAAATTGACGATTTAACAATTGCCTTAAAACAAGAACAATCTTTGAACTTAAATAGCCAAAATATATTAAGTCATAATGACCCTATAGAAACAGATGATTTAAATACAAAAGAAGATGTTTTTGTTTCAGAAACACCAGTTCAAAATGAACAAAAACAGTCTATTTTCTCAAAATTATTCAAAAAAAAATAACATAGCTTTGAGCAAACTAAAGTTTAAAAATGAGAATAACCATTCTTATTTTTAAAGCGAATTATAAATCCCTTCATAACAGTATTACTCATTAATAGATACTGAATATGTATAAACTATAAATATTTATAGACATTGTTATATCAGTATCTATAGTACGAGTTCGGAAAATCAAACTCAGTTCACTTTTGGGGACTGTTATGTTATCCTATAATTAACAAATGAGTTACAACTTAGTATATACAGAAAGCCCCCACACGCCGGCAAGCTAATGTGGGGGCTTTTATTTTATCCCTTAAGTTGATCAAATATATAGTTCGCAACTATATCGGCAAAAACTGACGAGATAAAACCTAAGACAAATGAGATTACAACAAGCATATACAGCACCCCCTTTCTGCACAGGAAGTGCCTTTCTAGTATAACAAAAATAATCAATTTAAAACGATACTTTGTAACAGGAAATTTTGAATAAAAATACAAAAATAACATATATGAAAACACATGAAAACGTGTTAAATCAACAATGTATAAACCGTGTATAAATAATAATAAATGGAAAAAGCCCGAAACATTGATTTAACAGTGTTTTGGGCTTTTGGTTTGGTTGACATAATAAAGTGTTATAGGCAGTTAAAATGTATAATATATACATTTACTAAAGATAAATTCATGCCTTCAGTTTTATAAAATTTTATAATTATCTTATTGATCTTTTCCAAAATCATAACTTTTAAACTTGCAATAATTTAAATATTGTTTTACAGTTAATAAATCAATTTTTTTTGATTTATTAACTGTAAAATCAACATACTTAAGTAATAATTTATACTCGCCCATATACCACACAATCACTTTATCTATCGACTACTTTATAAGTTACTTAAAACAAAAAATAATCTAAAAATTTAATGAAATTTTTAATGAAAGAAGTGTCTATTTTATGGAATCTATTAAAAATATGAATTATTTAAATAAAGAAAATCATCTTGAATTCTATGAGTTATTGTTTAACGCATTAGCAGATAAAGTTAGACTTAAAATAATAAATGAAATTAGTAACAGTATAAACAAGAGCCTATGTGTATGCGATTTAGAAGAAAAATTAAACTTAAAACAATCTAAAATATCTTATCATTTAAAAAAGTTAGTGAATGCTAATATCTTGAATATCGAAAAACATGGAACTTGGAATTACTATAAAATTAATGAAAAACAAATACAAGTTATATTAACAGAAGATACTTGTTGTAAAATTTTATGATTTTTTTAGTAAGCTTTGATTTAATTAATATAGCTTATTCTTAGTTACATTATTAGAATTGCTAAAAAGAGAAGACTCTAACCAATTAAAATGGTTAGAGTCTTCTCTTTTTAGCAACCAGTCGTTGTATTACTACAACTTGTTTTTTCTTTATTGTCCTGTAAATTTATACTACAAACTCCTGTTTCAGGTAAATCAAGTTCTACTCGCTTAGAGCCTTCAATATCTCCTGAAAGGTAAGAAGTTATTGAACGTACTTGCTCATATCCTGTAGCCATTAAGAAAGTAGGAGCACGTCCATAACTTTTCATCCCTACAATATAAAAATCTTTTTCTAATTGACGTAGAGTAGCTTCCCCATGAGCACGAACAGTACCACAACTATGTTCATTGGGGTCTATAAGTGGCGCTAAGTCTAAAACGCTTTCTGTTACAGGGTCTATTGACAATCGTAGTTCTTGTTCGATTGAGAAGTCTGGACGATTTCCAGCATTGACAATTAATTCATCTATACCTTTTATAGTTGTCACTTCGTCTCCATAACGTCCAATTAATTCCATTTGTTTATTCATTGATTTTACTTGCATCGTGTAAAATGGTGTGTATACTTGCACTTTACCCAAATTAACCAATGAATGTATTTGAGTTCCAAGTTCACCACGTGCTTCTAGTGCATCTTTTTCTTCACCACCATAAGCATTTTCTACGTTTTTTTTCCGTAAAATCCAAATCAATTTGGTCTTTGGAAATTCTTTTTGTAAACTAGATAGTTCTAGCAAAGTATTAATAGCAGAATGTCCGCCGCCAATTACCGCCACTGTTTTATTTGCATAACGATTTATATTATTTTCAATTTCTGGAATGCCATATTCAATATGATTTAAACATTGTTTCTCCGAGTTTAACCAGACACCATTTGAAGTAGCCGGGTTTGGGTTGCCCCAAGTTCCTGTTGCATCAATAATTGCGCGTGCTTCCACTATTTCGATATCATTATTTTTTTCTACATAAATTTCAAAGGGTTTTTTTTCTCTATCTAATGATTTCATTTTATCATTTTGTTTACGTGAAATCGAAATAACTTTTGAGTTATATTGAATAGATTCTTTTAACACAGGTAATTTACTCAAAGGCATTAAATACTGATCCACTAATTCTTTTCCAGTAGGTAAAACATCATCTTGTGGTGATTCCCAATTCGTTTCCTCAAGTAATTTACGCGCTGCTTTATCAATGTCATATTGCCAAGGGCTAAACAAACGAATATGTTGCCATTCAAGAATATTATTTCCTACGGTTTTCCCAGACTCAAAAACAATGAAAGGTACTTTTTTGATTGTTAAGTGGGCAGCTGCAGCAAGTCCAATTGGTCCTGCGCCAATAATAGCTACTGGCAAATCTAAATTGAATTTCATTTGTTCTTCTTTTTCAACTATAGCGTCAGATGATGAACAACAAGTTGTTTCTCCCTGACTACAATTTGACACTTCTTTTGTATTGAACGATTTAATTTTTTCCATTTAAATCCCCTTCTTTTTTTAATAATTGTATTGCTTGATTAAAATGTTTAGACGTTTCTTCTCCATATAAATAAATATTGTCTTTAAAAAAGTTATTTTTCATATAAAATATTGCTTCCTCTAAAGAAAATTCTCTTGCTTTCATAATGAGTTTTAAATAACTAGTAAAGTAATCAACAGATAATGTGCTTGCATGGTTTATAGTCATTTTGTCCTCCTATTCTGCGCGTATAATTTAAATTGTATTACTCTGACAATAAATCAAAAAAAATTGATGTATTGTTCAAAAATAACTCCTATAACAAGAAAATGATACATGATAATTAATCTTCAATAAATCAATAAAAGTTGATGTAATGAATTTTATGCTAAAAAGGTAATATTGTCAATAAAAGCAAACTATATATTAAACTATGAATATTTCGATTTTAACGATATCGTCTTTAATAATTCATTACCATGTTGTTATAACAACATGGTAATTGAAAATTGATTTACATAATTAGTTATTATAGGTAGCTATAATGTATATCCTATACAGTTTATATTTTAAATTGAGGCTAAATTCTTTTTTTTATGGCTAACTTCCTATAGTGTTCTCCTAATAATGTTAACTTGCATGATTTGCTTTCCATAGCTGCATTCCACATGTGTTTCGCATCAACTGGTTCTAATAAGCCACATCTATTATATTGCTGGAGAATTGCAAAAATTTCCGTATTCTCCTTTTCAGGAGATGGCATTCCCTCATCTCTTCCTTTTTCTTCTGGCTCATATGTTGGATTTAAGGGGTATTCATATCCATACCTTGGGAATAATTCACTTATTCTTCTTAAATTATTTGTAGCTATTTTTGGAGAAACTTGTCTTAAAGATACAAATTGCTTTATATTTGTTTTAAAGATAGGCCTTTGTTCCCATACCCCTAAAGACTGATCTATATGTGAATAAACACTACCCGGTGTAATTTCCCCTTTGAGGTTAGATGCACTACCATTTAAAGCATCAACAAATAAATTTGTAAAAACACCACCACTTTCGTCTTCCGTTGCATATTGATCTTTAGAAGAAGCAGTCAGAATAGTAACACCTTCTTTTAAAGTAGCCATCTCATCCCCAACTCTATCGCCTAATTGTCCTGAATGACAACTATCTAGTATAATAATCCTATTTTTAGATGGAGATTTATTAGCAAACGTTAATATGTCGGATAATGCCAGCCCCTCGTCTCCGTAATGACTATCACTAGCTATGATGTAACCACCAGCATTATCTATGTATCCATGACCTGCAAAATAAAATAAAGCAATATCTAAATCTTTTTTGAATAATTCTTCCACATTATCTTTCAAACATCGTCTATTTATAGCAGATTTTATACTGGTAGCAGTTAGTAAGTTACACTCAAAATTCGGACTTCCATCTCCATGACTTTCTAAAACTTCCATGACATTATTTGCATCATTTACACACCCAGATAAAGAATTAACTTCTTTATAATAATCTATACCAACAATTAATGCACCTTTCATAAACGCGCCCCCTTTTTTATATATTATCTATGAAATTAGAAATATTTTCCCAACTCCAAGTTTTGGTATATACCCCATCAATATTTGTTCTATCATCAGCATAAGCCCAAATTCCCAATATTTTTTTATTATTCTTTTTCGAACATAAGATTTCCCATTTTTGACCACTAGATTTCAAAGAGTTTTTGCTTACTAAAACTACTACTCCATCCGATTTTTTTATTCTGGTTTCAACATGTTTTTTCCAATCGCTATCATAAGGTTCTTTCACAGACATATCGACATATTCAAATGACGAATTTGTATTTAAAGATTGCCCTTTTAAAAAATCTCTTTGCCGTTCATCTTCCATTGCAAATGCTATAAAAATTGTTTTTTTCATTTTCTCATCCTCTCCCTAAATTTTAACAAGCTTATCATATAAATAGCTTGTTAAGATAGCGAACTATTTATATTTTTGATTTTTTAATACCAAAAAATCTTTGACTAAAATTTTATTATTCTTTTTTTATTTGATGAATGGCTTGAATCAGTTCTCGATCACTTTGAACATCATGTAGATTAATATAAAAACGATCATCTTCAATATAACTCGCAAATCGTTTAAACATGTTGGCGTAATACGCATTAGCTTGAGCTTGCGATTTTAAATCTTCAACATCTTTATTCGTATCAATTGTCATTTGGCTCGAAGGTATTTCAACAACCGTTGGTTTAATCCGATTTCCTAAGGCAACTAATCGGGTATAAGCTGTGGGATTTAAATTTCTGATTTCAGCTAACTGTTTCACTTTTTCATACTCGGCTTCCGTTAAATTAATATTAATCGTTTTCGCTTTCTTTTGTTCTTGACTTGGCATTTTGATTCCACCTTTAACTAAGTAAATACTCAATCAAATAACATAATTTGATATGAGTGATTGCTTAGTTAATATTCTAACATAGGTGGAATGCTTTAGTGAGTAATTACTAAAATAAAAATGTTAACCTTTTATGAGTAATTGCTCATGATTTAATGCGCATATTTTTGCGCATTGTACTAAGCAAATACTCAACGGTATTTGCTATTTTTTCGCAGAAAAAATCCTAGGGGGCTTGGGGGATTTCCACCAACAAGCTGTGTATATGGGTACCATATACGTAGCTTGCCAAACTCCTTTAATCGATGTACGATAAGGATATCAAGGATGCGTTCATTGTTGGTAAAACAATTAGCGTCAGTCATTGAATAGCCGATATTTTAAAGTTGATCAGATAGAACAACTTTAAAATATAATTCGTACTTTGTGATGATCATCGGCGTCACATTTTTGACGGCGCATCACAAACGATCGATTAAGAAAGGAGTGCGCTTTTTGACCACGGAGCATAGACACGAAAGCAAGCAAATTAAATTTAGAGTTACCCCCGAAGAATATGAACGTTTAGAAGCCATGGCAGAAACGCTTAATATATCGGTTCCGATGCTTGCGAAACAGGCGACGCAGAAAAAACGAATTAAACACCCGCGTATCGACCGACAAGGCGCCTTAGAAATTGCGAAAGAATTAAGAGCGATTGGGACGAACTTAAATCAATTAACCAAAGCCGTGCACACGAGCCATATCGATGAGGCATTAGCTAAAAAGTTATTACGGAAACTAGAAATGCTGCGTAAAGGATTGAGATATTTATGGCAACGATTAAATTAGGTTCGACCAAAGCAATGAACGCCCTCATCACGTATGCCGAAAATGAAGAAAAGGCAGAAAAGAAAAGTGGACTGAATTGTGATGTCGATTACGTCAAAGAACAAATGAAAACAACACGATTATTATTCGGTAAAGATAACGGTCGTCAAGGCTACCATGTGATTCAATCCTTTGATCCTGAAGATGGCGTCACGCCAGAACAAGCCAATGATATCGGTCGCGCATTAGCTGCACAAGTCGCACCGGGTCATGAAGTAGCCATTTTTACACATACAGACCAAAATCACCTGCACAATCACATTTGTATTAATAGTGTGAATATGGAAACAGGTAAAAAGTTTGTGAATGATCGCCAAAAACTCTACGAGATACGGACTCAAAGTGATGCCCTTTGCCAACAATATGAATTGAGTATCGTCAAAGAGAAAACAGCTGATATACGTTATACCCAAGCCGAACAAAATATCATGGATCAAACCAATAATGCGAAATCATCCTGGAAAAACCAAGTAAGAATGGCAATTGAAGAAACTAAAAACCATGCGACAAATTTTGATGAATTTAACGAACTATTGAAACCCCAAGGGGTTGAAATCGCACGTACAACTGAAAAAACAATTACTTATAAACACATCGAGGAAGACAAGAAAGTACGTGGGAATAAACTAGGTCATGCTTACGATAAGGAGGAGATAATCAATGCCTTTGGAACCGAGAAACGAAGACGAGAACACGAAAGAGATCAAAAAGAAACTCAGCCAGATCGAAACGCAACTCAAGCAGATTGGCGAAGATTTGAAGCAAGAACCCAACAACTCGAACAACAACAACGTGCTGAAGCAGCAAGACTTGCTGATGAGAAATCTCGAGAAATTAGAGAACAACGAGAGCGAGCGGAACAACAGAAACGAGAAGCTAAAGAGCGAACTCGAGGATTCGATCTCGACCTTTAATCAGGCAACGGAAGATACAAGAGTTAAATATATCAGTGTGGCCAATAGTTATTTAAAGAAACTCAATACAGATAATCAACAACAAGATTTTAAACAGGCTTTAGATGCCAAATTCAAAGCGATAGATAAACAAACGGACCAATTGATCCAAGCATTAAAAGAACGCAATGAGCAAGCTGAAAATGAAATACAGACCTATAAGCAAACACTAGAAAGTAAAATGCGACAAAATGACCAGCTAGTTCAAAAATACAACAAGACCTTAAATAAAATGACCCATGGCCTTTTTGCCTTATTTTACGTGGTTTTAGTTGTGGCGTTAGTCGCTATGGTGACAGGACCTATTGGTCATATCTTGTCAATTGATACTTTTTTACAGACGATTCATCATCAAATCGTTGAAGGAAAATCCATTTGGCGTTACTTAGCTTATTTCCTTTATCTCATTCCCTTTATATTATTAACGGGTATTCTACTGCTTTGTGCGAAGCTCATAAATGCTCTTGATCGTAATTTTTAAGGGGTAATGACTAAAATAACTCAATGCGCTATATACCCCTTTAAAATCCAAAATAAGGGTGTCATCATAATTAAACATGTAAGGAGTGAAAAAATGGCTAATCGTGAGAAATTAAAAAAAGTATCAGTTTGGGCTTAAGTTTAGCTCAAGTTATTGTTCAAGCGAGTCTTGTTTATTTAGCATATAAACAATATAAATTATCTAAAGATTACTAATAATTAACTAAGGGTTTAGAACAAGTTTCTAGGATCTTATTTTTTGTGTATCAACGGTAACGGAATGAACGAAGTGAATGAGTATAAGGAGTTGATACACTTGCATAGCTTGCCACACTAAACGCAGTGGAATTGGAGATTGTCCAATTCCCTGCAGTTTGAACGGCGAGTTCAAGAAGTTTTTTGATATTACTTTTTTGAAAAAAGTAATGAATTAGGTTTTTAAAATAACTATAAATTCGTTCAGAATTTATTCATTCTTGAAGTGGTTTTGAATTAGATTTTGAAATGGGGCAAAATTGCCCTGAACTTTATATAATCTTTTTAAGAACTTTTTAAACCCTTTTTAGGTGCCCTTTGAAACTTACTGCGAGAAGGAGTTTGAGACCCTAAGGGAGTAGTTTTGTAACAGTAAGGGAGTAGTTTTGTAACAGTAAGGGAGTAGTTTTGTAACAGTAAGGGAGTAGTTTTGTAACAGTAAGGGAGTATCTTAAAAAAAGTAACTCCTTTAATCTCTTGACATTGTATTATCAGAGGTTTAGAGTGACTTTAAGAAATAAAAAAGGAGTATAACTGGGAATTATACTCCTTTTAAACTTATTCTATTTTACTAGGAGTGATTATAACATGACTGGAGAGACTGTTGTGTATCGAAACGAAATGAATTTAGTACCTTTAAGAAAATTCACAAGTACAGAAGTAGATTTGTTTTTTACTCTATGTAATAAGCTCAAAGAACAGGACACACGTAGACTAGAAATACATTTTGATGAATTAAAACATCTTAGTAATTACTATTCTCGCTCACAAGATCGTTTTGTGAAAGATTTAGAGCATGTATACGATAAAATGTTGAATTTAACTTATACAGAACGTAATGGGAAATCATTTAAAAAGTTTGTTTTATTTACATCATACGAAGTCGATGTTGATGAACAACACCTAGCAATTAGTGTTAATAATGATTTGAAGCATATACTCAACTCTATCACAGCTGATTTCACTAAGTTTGAATTACAAGAAATGACTTATCTCAAATCAACATATGCTAAAAATATGTTTCGACTACTGAAACAATATAAAAGCACTGGTTATTTAAAAATTAGTGTTGAAGATTTTAGAGTACGTTTAGATATTCCTAAGTCTTATCGTATGACTGATTTAAATAAAAATATTTTTGCGCCAATAATTAATGAATTAAGCTCAATTTTTAAGAATCTTAATATAAATAAAGTTAAAGCTAAAAAAGGTCGTAAAATTGAGTGGTTAGAGTTCACTTTTGAACCTGAGAAACGTATTCATTCAAAGCGACAACCTGAAATGGCGAATGTAGGTAAGAAGAAACAAAATATAAATCGTGAGATGACGCCAGAATGGTTAGAACAGAAAAAATATGAACCCCTCAAACCAAAAACAACTGAATTTACAGAACAACAAAAAGAAGCATTTTTAGAGAAAATGAATATAAATAAAAAACTATAAGGCGAACAAATAAAGTAGGAAGTGTTATTTGATGAAAACGGTAAAAGAAGCTTCTGAAAGCTTAAATGTTTCTAAACAAACAATTCACTATCACTTAAAAAATTTACCACCAAATTTAAAAGTTAAAAAAACAGGCAATAAATCGTTAATAGATGATAGTATAATAGCTTATTTAGAATCGATTTTGAATAAAAAGCCGACAAAAGAATCGACAAATTGATGATTTAACAATTGCCTTAAAACAAGAACAATCATTAAACTTAAATAGCCAAAATATATTAAGTCATAGTGAGCCTATAGAGTCCGATGATTTAAATACAAAAGAGAATATCTTCGTGTCAGAAACACCTAAAAAAAATGAACAAAAACAGTCTATTCTCTCTAAACTGTTTCAAAAAAAGTAACATATATCCTAATTAAAAAAGAATAATCATTATTTTAAACAATTCGAATTATAATCCCTATCATATCAATAGTTACAAAGACATTCCCTAAAATAGAACTCAGTTCACTTTTTTAAACTACTACGTTATTATAAGAGTAACAAAAAGTATGATGTTCTTTGTACATCAAACCCCCCCACAGCCGTCCAAAGCTTTGTGGGGGGGTTCTTTTATCATTTGAATTTATCATAGAGATAATTTGAGATTATCCTTGTAATAATAGGACAAATGACTATCGTAAGAACAAAAAGTGCAATATTCATTTGTACATCGCACCCCCTTTTTGCACAGGAAGTGCTTTACAAGTATAATACAGCATAACTACCTTGTTAATGATTTAATGTATATTTATAAATAACACTACCTTATGAAAGAGAATGAAAACTTGTTAAAACAACAATGTATAAATGGTCACAAACGATCAAAGTCCGAAACATTGATTTAACAGTGTTTCGGACTTTTTATTTGGTTTACATAAAATAAAGCCTTATAGATAGTGATTTTGTATAGATTATTCATTTAAGAGTTTTTATTAATAAAGTTCTATTGTTGAAATCCAATATATATCTTTATCATCTGATAAAATTACAGAACTTTCTTTATTGTCTATAAAAAATAATTTAACAAATGCTATAGAAATTATAATAAGAATTACTTTTTGAAAAATTATCCCTCAAAAAATCTCCTTTTATATTAAATACAACACATAATTAATTAAAATTCCTTATATAAATATTTTGATTTTTTAATTTCTTTTGCGAAATTTAAATTCATATATTTATATGATACTATTATACTATACTAGTGTTTATATGGGGGGATTTTAATGAAAAACGTATTATTAATAATAACTTCTTTTACTACTTTTTATTTTTTACTTAAATATAAAAATTTAAAGGAAGAAATAAATTTTTCAAATATTGATATTGAATCTAAAGAAGATATATTGGACAAAATTGGATTAATCAAAGATTCTGAAGGAAATATTCACGATAAAGAATTTTAATATGTTTAAAAAATATTAAAACACAATAATTATTTTTGTGATTGTATATTTTAAATTTATGTATAATTAGTCACCTAAAGTCAATGATTTTATTACCTGTAAATTTTAAAATACACATAAAATAAGAATATGTGTTAATATAGTTAAATGCTCATATAATGACATTTTTAATTATTATTTTACATTTTTGCTCCTTTAATTAGGAGCTTTTTTATTGCCTATTTCACCTAATATTTATTCTTTTTTCGAATGTAAAGATCTAATTAAATAAAAAGAAGAAATAAGTGTATTGTAGATATTTCATAATATACTTATTTTTATAAATTTAGATTTGAAATATATAATTATTTAGAATAGAATTATACACTATGGTTTTAAAAGTTTTTCAGTATTTATTTTTAGGAGTTGTTAATAATGGATATTAAAAAATATAGTAATCTTTTTAATTTCAATATACAGAACGATATTATGATTTACACTGATCCAACAACTTTAGAGGACAATTCATTCAAATTATCAGATATTGAAAATGAGGAAATTTGTGATTTGAAAGTTAGTAATAGATTATTATCAGTAATAGATGATTACTTATTAGTTTTTGTAAAACATAATAAAGTGAAAATTGCAAACAAATATAAAATAGATTATATATTCCCAGTAGAAATTCATAATTTCAATAAAAGTGAAGTTAAAATAAATTTTACAAACAAATATATAGCACAAATAGAAATAGATAACATTCTTTTATTTGAAGTAGACGATTTTTTTGCACATAATTCTTATGAAAAAATTGTAGTTCAAAAATTATCTGACAATACAAGTATTAATTATAGTAATAGACAAAGGTATGTGAAAATTTGTACTATTGAATATAATAATATAACAATATTTATTAGTTATGATAGATTTTTAAATGAAGTAAAATTAGTGAAATTACTCTTTGACGTTTCTTATATAAATGAAAATATATATATAGAATTATTAAGTCCTCAGAAGTTATTAGTGAAAAATCTTCAAAATGCAGACAGTCAAACGATTGATTTAAATAACGTTAAACTTTCACAAACTCTTTTAAAAAAATTACGACCATCTGAGGGTATAAGAAACAATCATATATTAGCAGTTTTTATATTAAAGAAAAAACGCTATTTTATATTTAATCAATCTAATGGTATACATATACTACGTTCTAATCCAAAATTAATGTCACAACACAGATCAATATTAAAAGTTTTTGCTACTTCAAAATCTTTCCATATATTTGGTTTATTTAAACATAATGGTTATAAAGCAAAACATAAGTTTGATAACTTATACTTACAAAATAATAAAAATAATATAGGTAAATTTTCTAGACCCTTTAAAAATTGGAAATTATTAAATCAATTGGTTTATGGTAAAGTAAATTATCAGGACATTAAAAATATGAATAGAATCCATAATAATCTCTTATGTGGAGATGAAAATATGACTCTACACAATATTAAATTAACGCCCTTTTCTAAACCCGTAAAAACATATAAAATCAGACGTTATAAAGACAATGCTATGGTATTGAGAAATAATTTAAAGAGTAATGTAACTCTTACGTCTATACCTTTTTCTCCAGAATATACACTATCAAGCAAATTTAAAATATTTTTAGCTAAAGTATTATCAAAAAAGAAAAAAAGAAAAAATATTAATCTTTTTTTTGAGAAGAAAAGTGAACGTGCTGAAGAATCTGCAATTAAGGTTTTTGATAAAGCTTATACTATGAAAAATACTAATTCTGAAAATTATTTTATTTTGGATAAAAACGCTCCTTATTTTAACGAATTAAAAGAAAAGTATGGCAAAAATTTAATTAAAAAATATAGTTTGAAACATTTTACTAATATATACAATTCTGATTATTTCGTTTCGTCTGAACTACCAAATCACCTTATAAATGACAGGTTATATATTGATTCACTTAGAGAAAAAATAATGCAAACCCCTAGTGTGTTTTTACAACATGGAATTATGTTTGCTAAACCAGTGGATAACCCTATGGCTTATGGCTTTCACAAATATTATAATAAATATAATAATATTAAGAATGTTATATCGTCAGATTTAGAAGCAGAACAATTTTATAAAATGGGATATGATAAAGAAGAATTAATTAAAACAGGTTTAGCTACATTTGATAATGCTAAATTAAATGATAATGCTGATAAAATAGCCTATATGCCTACATATAGGTATTGGGAAGAAAGATTAATTTACTCAGGAGATATTACAAAAACTAGTTATTTTCAGTCAATATTAAAAGTTATAAAAGCTTTCGAAAAAAATAATATGCTAGAAAGATTATTAATTGTGCCTCATAATAAATTCTCTGAATTTATTTATGATAATATGCCTAAATATAAACATATTATAGAACCTAATCCAAGTACAGCTTTAAAATTATCTAATATTTTTATTACCGATTATTCTTCTGCAATTTATGATGCCATTTATAGGGGAGCTTACCCAATTTTTTATTGGGAAGAAAAAAATTATCTAATTGAAAACTACAAAGCTATTCCACCTATAAATGAAATGAATGCTCCCGGCCCTGTAGCAAAAGATGTGGATACTTTAATGAATTCTGTCCAGAAAGCTATAGGAAATAATTATACATTAGAAAAAGAATACAAAATTAAATATAGTAAAATTAATGAATTTAATGATAATAAAAATACTGAGAGAATTATAAATGAATTAAAAAGATCTAATATTTTATAAAAAAACTTTATCATGCGTTTTATCGCATGATAAAGTTTTTTACTTTTTTACATAAAAGCTTGAGGTTTTTCATCTATTAAATTAAAGTAGTATAATATATTATCTCTTATACGTTCGGAAGCAAATCCATCCCCATAAGGGTTTTTAGCTAAACTCATTTGTTCATATTCTTCTTTATTATTTAATAAATTTTGTGTTTCTTTATAAATTGAGTCAAAGTTATTTCCAATAACTTTTAAAGTTCCTGCTTCCACTCCCTCAGGTCTTTCAGTATTTTCTCTTAAAACAAGTACTGGTTTATTTAGAGATGGAGCTTCTTCTTGAATTCCACCAGAATCAGTTAAAATTAAATCTGATTGATTAGCTATATTGTGAAAATCAATAACTCCTAATGGTTCAATCAATTCGATTCGATCATTATCAGAAAGATACAAATTTACAATTTCTCTTACTTTCGGATTTTTATGCATAGGGTAAATAACTGCAATATCTTCATTATTATCAACAATTTTTTTCATAGCTTTAAATATATTGTGCATAGGCTCTCCTATATTTTCTCGACGATGTGCAGTTAAAAGAATTATTCTTTTATTCTCATGTTTTTTTAGAATATCAGATTTGTAATTTTTATCAATTGTTGTTTTCATTGTATCAATAGCTGTATTTCCAGTTACAACAATAGTATCTTTATTTTTATTTTCTATTTCCAAGTTATATGCTGCTTTTAAAGTAGGCGCAAAATTCAGATCTGATATAACTCCTACCATTTGTCTATTCACTTCTTCAGGGAAAGGTGAATACTTATCATATGTACGTAATCCTGCTTCAACATGTCCAATTGCTACTTTATGATAAAATGCTGCTAACCCTCCAGAAAATGTAGTAGTGGTATCACCATGTACTAATACCATATCTGGTTTTTCTATTTCAATTACTTCTTCCATTTTTTCAAGTACATTTGATGTTATTTGTGATAACGATTGATTTTGTTTCATTATATCTAAATCATAATCTGGTTTGATTTTAAAAGTACTCAAAACCCCATCTAACATTTCTCTATGCTGAGCAGTAATCACAACTATTGGTTTTAATTGCTCGCAATTTTTTAACACTTGAACTAATGGCGCCATTTTTATTGCTTCAGGTCTTGTGCCAAAAACTATCATAATTTTTTTCATAACTTCCTCCAAATAACTAAAACATTTAAATTTTCAAACAGATTTTGCTAATTTCATTATATATAGTGATTTGTTTAATGTAAAATTTTTATATAAATTAA
>NZ_JBFDVL010000014.1:0-20921 GCF_041008415.1 Staphylococcus cohnii species complex 1663 | reverse complement strand
TTGGCATATCATTGGCACACGGATTAGTCCTTATAGCGTGAAATTTGTATTCCATTCTCATTTAAATGAATTCACTAAACTCGTTATTCATTCAAAAATTTCTGTACTTCCTTTTTATTTTTGGCTTTATCGATTTCTAACGCACTACCATCCATTGGTGATTGGATATCTTGATAAGTGTTTTGTATAGGTAAAGTAATAGAATCTACCTTTTTATCACCACGTATTCCAAAATTCAAACCAGTTTGAATGAGTGCAGAATCAGGCATATTTGTATTTAAATAACCTCTCAAAATACCCGCAACTCGAGGTAATTTAGGTAGCGTATCCAAACTCGCTAATTCTTGTTTAAGTGATTGCATGACTTGTTGCTGACGTCTTACACGACCGAAATCGCCTTCTTCATCATGTCTAAATCTAGCATACCCTAATAATTCTTTACCATTTAATCGATGATGACCTTTCTTCAGTGACACACCTATATTTTTAGACATATCTTTTTCAACATCAATTGGAACACCATTAGGTTCCAATTCATCAATCATTTTTTCAAAACCAGTAAAATCAAGAATTGCATAATACTCAGGGTCTATACCTAAATTTTTCTTTAATGTTTGTCGCAATAGTTCAGGTCCACCGATAGAATAAGCAGAATTAATTTTATGTTGACCATTTCCCGGTATATCCGCATAAATATCTCGCATGACAGACATCATCTTCATTTTTTTATGAATATAATCATACTGTGCAATCATAATCGAGTCGGTTCTAGAAATACCACCTTGCTCTTTATCTGCACCTAAAACCATAATTGTGATTTTTCCATCATTTTTTTTAGCACCGTTAAATTTGTGTTGCTTGAGCGTTTTGCCCTGATCTTTTGCGTATTCAATACCTGATTTATAACCATGCACAGAATAGCCAACAATAATGGCTAAAATAATTACAATAATTAAAATTATAATTGGAAATTTTTTTAATTTTTTCTTTTTTGTCCTACGCATCGTCGGTTGTTCTTCTGTGTTTGTGCTTTCTTTACTTCTGTGTTTATGTTCATTCATATGTAATCAACCTTATATCTTCAAAATTGCACTGCTATGTACTATAATTAACATATATTAAAGTTATATAAAAACTGAATAAAAATCAAGTAATATCTTAATATATGGTACTAAGGTCTAATATGGAAAGGATGTTAAACATGAATATAAATAAAGCATACTTCGCTGGAGGTTGCTTTTGGTGTATGGTCAAGCCTTTCGACACATTTGAAGGGATTGAGAAAGTGACTTCTGGTTACATGGGAGGTCATAAAGATAATCCGTCGTATGAAGAAGTTAAGACGGGTGACACCGGGCATTATGAAACAGTTGAAATAGAGTATGATGTCGCTCTATTTTCATACAATAAATTATTAGAAATATTCTTTTCTGTAATAGATCCAACTGATGAAGGAGGACAATTCCAAGATAGAGGATCACAATATAAAACAGCAATTTTTTATACAAACGAAGACCAAAAAGCAGTAGCTGAAGATTATGTAGCACAATTAAAACAAACTATAGACAAAGAAAAAGCTATTGCAACAAAAATATTACCCGCTTCTACATTTTATGAGGCTGAAGCAGAACACCAAGATTTTTATAAGAAAAACCCTGAACGATATGCTCAAGAACAACAAGAACGTCAAAAATATAAGTAAACAAAAAAACCGGTGCTTTTGCATCCGGTTTTTTGTTTACTCGCACTTTAACATAAATTACTGCCGCTTCATTTCTAAAGGAATTTTATTCTTTTTCTCAACCTTTTTACCATTATATAAATCCATTATCGTTTTAACACTTTCTTCACCCATCAAATTAGGTTGTTGCGCCACTGTAGCAAATAGCTTACCTTTTTCAACAGATTTAATCGCATCTTCATTACCATCGAAACCAACGACTTTAATGTCTTTATTTCCTATCGCTTCTACAGCACCTAATGCCATTTCATCATTTTGAGCAAAAATAGCTTGTATTTCAGGATGAGCTTGAATAATATTTTGTGTCACATTTAGACCTTCTGTTCTATTAAACTTAGCACTTTGTTTGGAAACTACATCAAGTGATTGATCTGCGACGTTATGGAAACCTTTACCACGTTCACGTGTAGCACTGGCACCTGGGACACCTTCAAGTTCAGCTACTTTCGCATCTTTACCTAATTCATCAACAATGAGTTTCCCTCCCATCTCACCGCCTTTGATATTATCCGATGCTATAAATGAAGCAACATCCCCTTTAGCTACATCTCTATCTAATGTAATGACTGGTATTGCCTCATCATTTGCGATTTGAATACTACCTGATATCGCATCAGAATCTGTCGGGTTTACAATCAAGTAATCTACTTTTTGTTGAATTAAGTCATCAATATCATTAGCTTGTTTCGCTGCATCATCTTGAGCATCTGCAAACTTAACTTTGACGCCTTGTTTCTTCGCTTCTTTTTCAATACCATCTTTAATTTTCACAAAAAAAGGGTTATTTAATGTAGAAATACTCACACCAATAACAACATCAGATTTTTTCTTATCTACTTTACCATTGTCATTTTTTTCTATAGGTGATTCTAGTGAACAACCTGTTAAAAATAATAATATAGCTGTTACAGTTATAAAAAGCTTTTTCAATACCAACACCCCCTGTTATTTGTTTTTTCTATCTAAAAGTACTGCAATGATAATCACGACACCTTTAACCACTTGTTGGTAAAATGAAGATACACCTAATAAATTTAAGCCATTGTTCAAAACACCGATAATTAACACACCAATCAACGTCCCAACTATACGTCCTTTACCACCTGTAAGCGAAGTACCGCCAAGAACTACTGCTGCAATAGCATCTAATTCATAGGACATCCCTGCAGTTGGTTGTGCCGAATTTAAACGTGAAGTTAAAATTGATCCTGCCATAGCTGACATTAAGCCGGCTAAACTATAAATCATTATTTTAATTTTATTGACCTTAATCCCTGAAATAAATGCCGCCTTTTCATTACCACCCATAGCATAAGTCTGTCTACCAAATACAGTTTTATGCAGCAGGATATATAATATGATAAATGTAATAAACATCGTGACAGCTGGTACTGGAATACCTAAAAAGTAGCCTCTACCAAATAATTGAAATGCATAACTACCATTTAAATTTGTAATAGGATTTCCATCTGTAATAACAAGTGTTAGCCCTCTAAATACGGTCATTGTAGCTAATGTCGCAATGAAAGGCGCCATTTTACCTATCGTGATGAGCAAGCCATTTATAGCACCCAATACCGCCCCAAATATGCAACCTATAAATAAAGCTACAATAGAATCCATACCAGAAACCATTAAAATCGCAACAAATGCACTAGATAAGGCAAGTGTCGATCCTACTGATAAATCAATACCTCCAGTTAATATTACGAAAGTCATGCCAAATGCAATTAAACCATTAATTGAAACCTGTCTTAATAAATTAAATAAATTAGAAGGCTCTAAAAAAGCACTATTTAATACACTGATAATAACAACTAATAATATTAAACCAATAAAAGGTATAATTTTTTCTAAATACGAATAAGAAAATGATAATTTAGACTGCTTCATTTAATTTTCCTCCTGTAGCTAAAGTCATAATACGCGCTTCCGTGATAGCTGAATCTTCTAATATGCCTGCAATGGAACCTTCATGTACAACTGCAACTCTATCACTCATGCCTATAATTTCTGGTAATTCTGATGAAATCATAATAATAGACATACCTCGGTCCGTTAATTCATGCATCAATTGATATATTTCTCGTTTAGCACCTACATCGATGCCACGTGTTGGTTCATCTAATATTAATACATGTGGTGCAGTCGCAATCCATTTAGCCAAAACAACTTTTTGTTGATTACCACCAGATAAAGTGCCACATATATCTCCTATTTTGCCTTTAATATTTAAACGCTGAATCATCTGTTCTGAATATTGTTCCATAGCATGTTGTGTTAAAAATCCAGAGCTTGAAAAGCTTTTTAAAGCTGGTAAAGTAATATTTTCTAAAATTGAATCTTGTAAAACTAACCCTTCTTCTTTTCTATTTTCTGTAATAAAAGCTAAACCTTGTGAAATAGATTGATTAGGATTTTGAATTTGTAATTGTTGATTATTTAGTTTTATCGTTTTATTCCCTTTATCTAATCCAAAGAGTACTCTCATAATTTCTGAACGACCCGCACCCATCAAACCACTAAAGCCAAGTATTTCTCCTTTATGTAAATCAAAATGTATATCCTTTAAATGATGTTCATCTGAATCTAAATTTTCAACAGTAAGCACAACATCTTCTTGATGATACTGTCTAACAGGGTATTGATTATCTAAATCTCTACCAATCATAGATTTTACTATTTCAGCATGTGTCGTATTTTGTATTTCCTTAGTTAAAATCGAACGACCATCTCTCATAACTGTAATACGATCTGAAATTGTAAAAATTTCTTCCATTCTATGAGAAATATATACAAAAGAAACGCCATCTTTTTTTAAATTTTTAATTTGTTCAAATAATGTATCTATTTCATTATTTGTTAAGGCTGCAGTAGGTTCGTCCATGATAATGATTTTTGATTTTTCCATTAATGCTTTACTGATTTCAAGCATCTGTTGCATACCAACGGATAAAGTGCCTGCCATACGATTTAAATCGATTTCAATATTTAGTTTTTTAAAAATGGCCAAAGCACGTTGTTTCATTTTTTTATTATCAACAATGCCAAAAAATTTTGTTTCTTCTTTTCCTAAAAACAAATTTTCAAGTACTGTAAGATTAGGCCAAATATTTAACTCTTGCTGAATAAACGACACACCATTTTGTTCAGCATCTATTGTATTTTTAAAGTGTATTGGCTGACCATTTTCTAAAACATTACCACTATCCGCATTATATACGCCAGTTAATATTTTCATAAGCGTACTCTTACCAGCTCCATTTTCACCCATTAACGCATGTACTTCTGCATCATTGATTTCAAAATCAACACCTCTTAAAACATCATTTTGACCAAATGACTTATATATTTGATTCATCGTTATCATATTTTTCACCCCTTAAAATAAAACACCACTAGATAAAATTACATTAGCGTAAGGTGTCGCTTCACCTGTTCTTATAATTGCTTTTGCTTCCTTACTATACATTTTTAAATTTTCATGAGATCCCGTGACCATATCAATATTTTCAGCTAATAATTTCACATATAACTCACTATTTTGTTTTATCATTTCATTTGCAATAGTAAGCTGTTCAATTGCCATATGTTCTTTAACTACATTAAATACTTCTTCAAATGATGGATGTCCAAAAGTTAATGCTAAATCTATTTTTTTAACACCATCTGGTACCGGCAGTCCACAATCAGCTATGATAATTGTATCTGTATGACCTAAATCACTAAGCACTTTAGAAATTTCGCTATTTAAAATACCAGTTTTATACATTTAAATCCCCTCTCGTTAAATCTTATTTTATGTAACCCGTTACACATTACTACTTAAATCTAATACTATTTCTGCGTTTAATTGATAACTTTAACCTATTATCTTGTTGTTCAATTATAGAATTTTTATTTAACTTTAATAAAATTGATACCGCTTGCTGCCCTAAAAAATATGCGGACTGATCAATAGTTGCAATTTGAGGAAACGTCATTGCAGAAAAAGGTATATTATCATAGCCCACAATTTGAATATCCTCGGGAACTTTCAATTGAAATTGTTGAACAAGGCCCATCGTTTCAATTGCCAGTACATCATTGCTGCATATAATACTATCAATCTGTAAATCTTTAATTAATGAAATAAATGCACTTTTATTATTTAATGTTTCTGCTGAGCAATCATAATAGCTCACATTATAGTTATTCAATTCTTGTTTAATACCATCTGTCCTTAATTTAAATGCCCGTATATTCAAATCTAAATGGAGGATCAAAATATTTTTTGCTTTACCTTCTAACACAAGTCGAGCTTGTAATTGTCCGCCTTCAAAATGATTCATAGAAATACCATTACCTTCATTTTCAACACGATCTACAAATACATAATGAATACCTTGTGACACTAATAACTTTTCAATTTGATCATCAGCAAATGCTGTTGCAATAACACCTACACAATTATAAGCATTGAAAGTGAATAAATACTCTTTCGCCTTATCAACATCGTTATCACTATTTCCAATTAAAACTTGAAAACCGTGCGCAAGCGCTATATCTTCAACACCTCTTGCTATAAGTGTAAAAAAAGGATTACTGATATCTGGTAATAATAAGCCAATCATTTTTGACTTACGTTTATATAATGTACGTGCTGCTTCATTAGGTTGATAGTTAAGCTCATGAATCGCACGTTCAATTTGTATTTTTGTTTGAGCTTTGACATATCCATTATTATTTATCACTCTAGATACCGTTGCTACTGAACAACCAGCTAACTTAGCTACTTCTTTAATTGTAACTATAAAAATCACCTCTATTTTTGTAACCGTTTTCATATTATCATAATCATTTACATTTTGATAGTTTATTTGAAAATTTAATTATTGTAATATTTAATATCCTATATTTTTTTAATTTATTTATATAACACGAAAACGATAATTTATAGTAATCAAATCAGCAGTATAAATAATTTTTTATTTTATGATCAAAAAATTAGCGTTAACTTTTCTATTAAATAATTATATAAGCAGTTGAAATCAGTTATATTAAATTCGTACTTATACAAATTTTTATTTAGCGCTTACCTCATTATGTTTTTAAAATATATTTCTGTCATATCGTAAAATTCAAATAAAAAAGACTCATCCAGTAGTTCGGATAAGCCCTTTATGCTGATAATAAAATTTTTATTTTCTCACATTATAAATTTATTTTATAGTAGACACTTGATCTATATTCTCTATTGCTTTCACCTTTTTATTTGAATCAAAATATACTTTAACAGAGAAATAATTGGATGGATTATCATCGTATATCATCGTACCATTGTGATTATTGTGTACTCTATAACCATGTACTTGCGAAAATGATTCAATAGTAACATTATCAGGTACAACAAAAATTCGTTGAACTTTATTATTTTTGAATAAAAAAGCCATGTCACCATATTTATGTGATTTCATATTAGCAATTTGTATTGTTTTTTCACTATCACCAAAGTATGTTTCAACTTTGTGTTTGTCCATGCCTTTAGAAACGTGCATATAATGATTTCTTACATCACTATTCATAAAATTTTCACTGAATTGTTGTGACAAAACATTGATCTTAGGCAATTTATACTTGGTCTTTTTCTCCTGTTTAAATTTTTCGTTTTGAGCAGATTGATTTGAACCTTTGTAATTTGTATGTATGTTATCATATAACGATTTAATTGAGAGTGTTAACGCAACTAAAAGCATCACGATTACCAAACTAATTATAACTTTTTTCATTTCCCCACCCCATTGTTCACTCTGCAAACATTAATATTTACATATTACTACATTATATTGAAATTTTAAATGTATATTAATAATATAACAAATGAAAATAATTCAAAAAGCTAATGTTACTACAGTGTAAAAGCATAATTATATTTCAAAATGAAACCAACTATATAAAATGTTAATTTTTATTCAAATAAGATGATATCATGATGTTGAAAGCGTTTTCTAATGATGATATATTATAAATACACCTTGAACAAAGGGTAACTAGAAATTCATAAATATAGTTAGAGTCAAAATGATATTTAGAAAGTATATCGTTAGTTTATTAAAAAGTAGTTAATAACTTCTCCGGCGTTAACTACAAAAACCATTAAAAACTATAACTCCAAAAAACAACCAACAATCATTAACGGGATTGTTGGTTGTTTTGTTTTATTATTTTTTTCTAACTACACGCATGACTTTTGTCATACTTACCCACAATGAGTTATCTTTACGATACACTAAGAACCTTGGCTGCCAATTGGGATTAAACTTTTCTTTATAACGTCTTAATCCTTGAAATCTATATAATCCATTGAAATGCTCAAATACTCTACCTGCAAGTCTTTCTCTATAGAAAGAAAAAGGTACTTTACCCACATTAGACAGTGTAGCCATGCCCATATTAAAGTATTGATACTCATTTGCCTTAGCCCATAACAGCATATGAAGATATAAACTATCCATCAGAGGTAAGGAGGTATCTGATTTCCAACGTATTAAATCAATAGACACAGTTGAATTATCATTAACAGGCATAAATGTACAAAAACCAATTATAGCATTCTCTTTATCTTTAATAACTCCGATCGGCGCCTTCGATATATAATGTTCACTAAAATGTCCTACTGAAAATTGCATTTCTGTAGAGCCTGATAACCAATCATCGCTTATTTGTTTTAATTCATCAAAAACGTTTTTTGAAAAAGGAGGTTCTAATATCTCAAAAGTACACCCCAAATCATCTAACTTATTTAAAGTAGCACGTAAACCACGCTTCTTTTTACCTGAAGTAGTGAAAGTTGATAAATCAATAATGGCTTCTTCACCTAATTTAAAAAACTGATTTCCAAAATCATGATAAATTGACATATATTTATCAGAGACTTGATAGAAAATAATGTCGTAACCTAAATATTGAGCTTCATTATAAAATCTTTCGAGCAACTCATGGAACGAAGCGCTATTTCCAATGGGGTCACCTAAAACAATATAGGCATTCCCCTTATAACGATACATCACAAATGCGTCTTGTTGTTCATTAAAGAAAAACTTCTTATCACCACTGTATATGAGATGACTTAAATAATTTCCACCAAATTTCTGAATAATCGTTTCACATTGTTCTAGTTTTTGACCGCTGCCTGCAGATTTGAATCTTGCTTCAAACCACCACACAACAACACTAACTATAATTGCTACTGTAATAATCGTGAACCAAAAATAATATCTCAAAAGAGACGTATCTACTTCTATATGATAAACATCTAAAGTGTAAAATGTATTTTTTATAAACACATGATTAATGAATAACACAAGAGTCCCAATAATTACACTAGACAATAGTTTCGTATATCTAAACGGACGCTTTATGACACGTGCGCTTCTATAAAATACAACGAGCATTACAAACATAGTAATTAACCAACCTAAAAGTACCAAAGAAGGATAGGTATAAACAGTGACACTAAATATGATAATGATTGAACAAATTGCAAACAAAAGTGCTCTCTTAGATAAATGATATACACCTATCACATTTAACAATAGTAATAGGCATGCACATGTATGAATAGAAGCGATAATATAATAAAACGCATGGTTATTACTATATAACCCATCATAAATTATTGTAATGTTATTAAAGAAAAATAAAACACTCGTAAATAAAAGTAACAATGCAATGGAAAATGCTGGTATCCTAGTTAAGATATCTTTTTGATAAGATGCTAAAAGTGATGACATATCTTTCACAGGTATCATAATTTTAGAATCATCCAAATAACGTTTCGCCGTATTTCTAAATTCAAATGTTGAGAGAATAAGGGCAATTAAGACAGGAAATAAGTAATAAGCAAACCTGTATAGCAATAAAGCTAAAATAATTTTTTCTTCTGGAATATTTAAACTTTTCAATCCTAGTAATAGTACCAAATCAAATGTACCAAATCCTCCAGGAATAAAACTGATTAACCCTGATAATGCACCAATGATAAATATTCCCATAAATACAGAAAAATGCACCTGTATACCAACAATTAATAATGCCATATATAATACTGCAGAAGCAATCATCCATTCAATACTAGAAACAATGGTGCAATAAATTCCAGTCAATTTACTTTCTTTATTTACTGGTTTCCAAATTGTAATAAAAATAAAAATAGGCAAAAACAACGCAACAACATACATTAACCATCTAACCCAAGGGAACGGACTAAATACATGTCTAACATCAAACACATGAAATACTACTAAAATAGAAAGCATACTTAAACCCGTCAACATGGAGATTAAAACAATAGAAATAGTATGCAGTAATGCTTTTTTATCTTCTGTAGTATCTTTATATAATAAAAATCTTACACTCGCTCCTATGAATCCTCCAAAGCCCAATACTGCGTTCAAAGCATTTACAATATATCCTATACGTACAGTTTTAACTAAAGATATCTTCAAGTGTAATGCTTTAGCTAAAATCACATCATACATTGATAATACCAGTATAGCTAGACCACCACTCAAAAAAAGCACAACCAACCATACACTATTAATATCTTTTATAGAATGAATCGTTTCTTTTAAATTTATATTTGCTAGTTCTTTATATAAAGTAAAAACAACAAATATAAATAATGAAAGTGCAAATAAAACTTTCATTATCGTTAATATTTTATTTACTAGCTTCTTTGACATGTGTTCACATCACTTTTCTATATTCATATAACATTTAAAATATAGCACAATTTTTATTTTTTATAAATAATTTTTATACGAGTTAAATATTACAATATTGTTAGACCACACACTCAGTTACAAAAAATATAGACATACTTTCATTTTATATGCACAACAATAAAAAGTATCTTAATATATCAAATCACTTAACAACATGTCATTCCACTTCGGTTATGATAAGAGGCTGAGACAATTGATTTGTCCCAGCCTCTGTCGTACATTATTTATAATTTAACTTTTACGAATTTCTTCATCAGAAGTAATTTCATATTCTCCTGCATCATCACCATAATATTTGTTATAACGACGTTTGTACATTGTATATAAATGTGAAACTAGTACTTTCAATATTGCATAAGCAGGAATACCTAAAATGACACCGACAACACCTAATAAATTACCTGCACTTAATAAGATGAATATAATTGTAAGTGGGTGAATTTTCAATGTTTTACCCATGATATTTGGAGAAATAAAATGCCCTTCAATAAATTGGACAGCCGTCCAAACTATCACTAACTTCAACAACATAATTGGTGAAGTAATTAAAGCAATAATAATTGCTGGTGATATCGCAATCGTTGGACCAATATATGGAACAACACTAGTAACTGCAGCTATTGAAGCTAAAATTAAACTGTAGTCTAAACCGATGATACTATATCCGATAAATAATAATATACCAATACAAAACGATACAATAATTTGTCCTTGGATATAAGAACCAACTTGTAGACTCATTTTATCTAACAAATCATGAAAGTCTTTTCTAAATTTAGGGGGCATTAAGTTTGTTGAAAACTCTTTGAAGCGGTGCCCATCTTTTAACATAAAGAATAAAACAAATGGTGTTGTAGCAATTACCACACCAACATTCACTAATGCTTCAGCAAAATTTTTAACTTTAGAACCAAAACCATTAAAGTAATCAGACACCATTGAAGGTAATTTTTTAGCCAATGAATCTAATTGATCTTGAATTTGACCATAAAAATTAGAAATTAAAGAGTATTTCGTTACACTATCTATAAATTTATTAACCTTATCTACATAGTACGGGAAGTTATTTCCAAAACTTTTAAACTGAGCACCAATTACAGGTATTAATAAATTAATTGCTAGCGCAATAACACCAATAATGACTAAGAATAATATGATTACACCCCAAAGTCTTGAAATATTATACCGTTCCATCAAATTAACTAATGGGTTAAATAGATAATATAATATAATCGATACAATAATCGGTGCTACAATTGTATTAAAAACAATTATAAATGGTTTAAAAATATAAGAAACTTGATCAAATATAAAAATAGCACAGCCAATAAATATTAATATAAGCAAAGCAAAAACTAAATCTTTGCCACCTAAAAATTTCATAAAGCGTGTTTCAGGGAAACTTAGTTTTAATCTATTTTTCTTAGATGTCGTTTCTTGTTTTAAATTATCTTCATTTGACATAACATCACCAAACCTTATTTTTCAAAATATATTGCTTATTTAGCGCATAGCAAAAAATAATGCACCTTTGTAATACAATACATAACGTTCAATATTTAAAATAACTAATGTTAATCATAACACAATGACCATTTACCAAACATATATTTTGCCATGTTTTATTAAAAATTAACTAAACATCCTAATAATAGCAACGAACAATATGTATTAATACGATATAAGTATATTATATTAAAATATAAAAATGTATATTAAAAAGCAGTAATATAAAATCAAATGTTTATCATCCATTTTATATTACTGCTTATATATGAATTATTATTAAAGAAACTATGATAATGATGTTGAAGAAAATTCAAATCTTTGCATTAATGTTTAAATACAATTATTTCTTCTTCATTCCCCAACTCTCAATACCAAACAAGTTAATTTCTAACTCTTCAGGTTTAAATACAGGTTTTTTGCCAGCTTTACGTTGACGTTGGTAATCATTCATAACTGCAAAAGCAATGTTAGATAAACCAATAATAGCAACTAAGTTAACGATGGCCATTAGACCCATAAACACATCTGCTGTACTCCATACCGTTTCAGTTTTCACAACAGCACCGACGAAGACAAGTACAACAACTAAACATCTGAAAATAAATAATACTGTTTTATTTTCCCATAAAAATTCCATGTTCGATTGACCATAGTAGTAATTACCAATAACCGAAGAAAATGCAAATAAAGTGATAGCAATCGTTAAGAAAATACCGCCTGCACTACCTAAGTGTTCATTTAAAGCTGATTGTGTAACTGCAACGCCTTGTGCTGCATTCTCTCCAAATTCTAATCCTGTATATAATAAAATCATGATCGCCGTTGCTGTACATACTAGCATCGTATCAAAAAATACGCCCAATGATTGGATTAAACCTTGTTTAACTGGATGTGGCGCTGCAGCAGTAGCAGCAGCATTTGGCGCAGAACCCATACCAGCTTCGTTTGAGAACAAGCCACGTTTTATACCTTGCAGAACGGCTGCTCCAATCGCGCCTCCCGTTGCTTGTTCAAATCCAAATGCATTTTTAATTATAGTTGCAATCATCGGTATGATTTGATCATAGTTAAATATTAATATTACAGCAACTAATCCTATATATATAATTGCCATCACAGGTACAATAATCGAAGATAATGTTGCAATACTTCTTACCCCACCAAATATAATAATAGCAGTAATAATAGCTAAGATTACACCCGTTATAATAGGACTTACATTATATTGCGTTTTTAATGATTCAGCTATTGTGTTTGATTGTACTGTATTAAAAACAAATGCAAATGTCACTGTGATTAGCACCGCAAACACAATGCCTAACCATTTTTGATTGAGTCCCTTAGTTATGTAATAAGCTGGTCCTCCACGATAACCACCTTCTTCATCAGGTACCTTGTACACTTGCGCAAGCGTTGCTTCAATAAATGCACTGGCTGCTCCGATAAAAGCAATAATCCACATCCAGAATACTGCACCAGGACCGCCTAATACAATTGCTGTCGCTACACCGGCTATATTACCTGTGCCAACACGAGAACCTGCACTAATCGCGAATGCTTGGAATGGTGAAATACCTTTTTTCCCATTTTCTAACGTTTCAGGTTTTTCTCCAATTGCTCGAAACATTTCCGGTATCCATCTTAATTGTACGAACTTAGATCCAATAGTAAAAAATATACCTGCTGTGATTAATAGTCCAATTAAGTATTGTGACCAGATTAAATCATTCCCGACTTGAACAAATGCTTTGAACCAATCCGGAATCAAACTATCAAAATTGCTCAATTTAATCCCTCTCATCTATACAATTTAATTTTCATAGTAAAATCAAGAGATTTATAGTCGCATTCATGTTTATAAACAAAATTCAATGCTTATGTAGACATGAAAATGAATGAATCAGTTCAGTATAAAACATTACGCCTTGCACTAAACTTTTTCACATTGCTATAAATCTCTTGCTTCATTTTTGTTACACCTTATAGGTATTTTATCATTATATTGTTGTATTTACTAACAAAATTTTAAAATTAAAGTTATTTAACAATCATACTAACAACGTCGCCAAACTCTTTAACATCTACTACAAAGCTGCCATTAGTATATTGTTCTGATAAATGAATATCTTTAATATTGCCACTTTCTTCATGTTGTTTTGAATATATTGTATAAATCGTATGATCTGGCTGCACAACGTTAGCTGCTACGATGCGATGCGGTGATTTTTTAAGCTCTTTTAATAAAGTAATACCACGTTGTGCACGTTTGGCATTTTGTAAAATATTGAATCCTATGCGTTTTAATGAACCTCGTTGTGTTGCCATCAAGATCGTATTTTTTTCATTAACGATTTGGGTTAAGACAACAAAGTCTTCACTTTTAAGATTAATCGATTTAACACCAGCGGCTCTAAGTCCTGTATCTGATAACTCTTCACTACTGTAAGTTAATGACATACCTTTGTGTGTTAGCACGGTAATCGCTTGAGGTTCATCTAATCTCATTACATTTATCACTTCATCATTATCTTTTAGTTTCATAGAAACAAGTGGTTTGTTATATCTTGATGTTTTAAACATAGAGACATTGCTTTTCTTAATCATGCCATTGCGCGTAGCTAAAATATAAAATGCGTCTGGTCTAAAATCATTTTCACAGTAAACATCGATAACATGCTCGCCTTCATCAATGGGTACAATCTGTGATACATGCTGTCCTAAATCTTTCCACTTAATCTCTGAAAGTTTATGAACTGGAATATAAAGATGTCTGCCTTTATTCGTAAATACTAATGCTGTGTCTAATGTATTGACTTCTTGGTATTTGAGCATTGCATCGCCATCTTTCACACCTAGCTCCTCTACACCACTTGCATTAAAGCTACGTAACGATGTTCGTTTAATGTAACCATGTTTCGTAATACTCATAATCACATTTTCACTTGGCACCATAACTTCTTTATCAATCTTAATTTCACTGATTTCAGCTTCTATAGAAGATAAACGTTGTTGTTTATATTTATTTTTAATTTCGCTCAATTCTTCCTTGATAACATTTAACAAAGCATCATGATTATCTAATATATTTTTTAAATGTGTAATTTTAGCTTTTAATTCATCATGTTCTTCTTGTAGTTGTACAATATCTGTATTTGTCAGACGATATAACTGCAACGTAACTATCGCCTCAGCTTGTGCTTCTGTAAAATCAAACTCAGAAACTAAATTATCTTTAGCATCTTTTTTATTTTTTGAATTTCTAATGAGCTTAATAACTTCATCTAAAATTGACAAAGCCTTCATGAGACCTTCTACAATATGCATTCTACTCTCTGCATTATCCAATTCAAAACGTGTACGCTTTGTAACTACATCAATTTGATGATTGAGATAACTGTCTATAAATTGACGAATACCCATAAGAAGCGGTCGACCATCACTTATTGCTACCATATTAAAATTATATGCCACTTGTAAGTCTGTATTTTTATATAAATAATTAGCAACCGCTTCGCTATTAACATCTTTCTTTAATTCGATGGCAATACGTAACCCTGTACGGTCAGTTTCATCACGTACTTCTACAATACCATCTACTTTTTTATCTGCTCGCAGTTCATCCATCTTTTTAACAAGTGCACTTTTATTAACTTCATAAGGTAATTCAGTAACGATGAGTTCTTTTCTACCATTTCTTAATTCTTCAACATCAACTTTAGAGCGCACAACAATTTTACCTTTTCCGGTTTCATACGCTTTCTTAATACCGTCTATTCCTTGAATAATACCACCAGTAGGAAAATCGGGACCTTTGATATACTTCATCAACTGGCTTACTGTGATATTTGGGTTATCTATATACTTCAATGTTGCTTGAATAACTTCAGCGAGATTATGCGGTGGTATATCCGTAGCATAACCTGAAGATATGCCTGTACTTCCATTAATTAACAAATGTGGCAGTCTAGCTGGTAAAACCATAGGTTCCATTGTCGTATCATCGTAGTTAGGCATAAATGGCACTGTTTCTTTATTAATATCTCTTAATAGCTCTTCTGAAATTCTGCTTAATTTCGCTTCTGTATAACGCATAGCTGCTGCTGGATCGTTATCGATACTACCATTATTACCTTGCATTTCTATCAAAACATGTCGCAATTTCCAGTCCTGACTTAATCGAACCATCGCATCATATACAGATGAATCACCATGCGGATGATATTGTCCGATGACATCACCGACTGTTTTTGCACTTTTACGGAAATTTTTATCAAATGTATTACCACTAGCATACATAGCGTATAAAATACGTCTTTGAACAGGTTTAAGCCCATCACGAACATCTGGTAATGCACGCTCTTGAATGATGTATTTACTATATCTACCAAATCGGTCGCCAATAACATCTTCCAGCGACAAATCTTGAATTATTTCACTCAATTCATTTCCTCCTCATCAGAATAATCCTGTTCTAGTATTTGAATTTCATTGTTATCCAGAATACTTTGATCTTCTTGAAGACCAAATTCAACGTGGTTTTCAATCCACTCACGTCTAGGAGCTACTTTGTCTCCCATTAAAGTTGTTACGCGTTTCGATGAACGTAACTCATCATCAACTTGTACTCGAATCAACGTTCTTGTATCTGGGTTCATCGTTGTTTCCCATAATTGATCAGCGTTCATTTCACCTAAACCTTTATAGCGCTGTAAACTAAATCCTTTACCTAATTTTTTTTGTAATTTTTCTAATTCTTCATCTGTCCATGCATATTCTATTTTCTTAGAAGCACCTTTACCTTTTTCCAGTTTGTATAATGGCGGTAAGGCTATAAATACTCTTCCTGCTTCTACTAAAGGTTTCATATATTTAAAGAAAAATGTTAGTAAAAGCACTTGAATGTGCGCACCATCAGTATCAGCATCTGTCATTATAATGACGCGGTTATAATTGCTATCTTCTAATTTAAATTCATTACCTACACCTGCACCTATTGTGTGGATAATCGTGTTAATCTCTTCATTTTTAAAAATATCTTCTAAACGTGCTTTTTCAGTGTTTATAACTTTACCTCTTAATGGTAAAATCGCTTGATATTTGCGGTCACGTCCCAATTTTGCAGAACCGCCAGCTGAATCACCCTCAACTAAATACAGTTCTTTTTTCTCTGTATTCTTACTTTGTGCAGGTGTTAATTTTCCTGATAACAACGTATCTTTCCGCTTATTTTTCTTACCAGATCGCGCATCTTCTCTTGCTTTACGTGCTGCCTCTCTTGCTTGCTGGGCTTTTAATGCTTTTTTAACGAGTGCTTTTGACAATTGTCCTTTTTCTTCTAAATAATAAGGTAATTTTTCAGATACAACAGAATCTACTGCACTTCTCGCTTCAGGCGTGCCTAACTTAGACTTAGTTTGTCCTTCAAATTGTAATAATTCTTCTGGAATACGAATAGAAATAATCGCTGTCAAACCTTCACGTATATCATTACCATCTAGATTCTTATCTTTTTCTTTCAATTCATTAATACGTCTAGCATAGTCATTAAATACTCTCGTCATGGCTGTTTTAAAGCCAACTTCATGCGTACCGCCATCTTTAGTACGTACATTATTGACAAAACTTAAGATACTCTCCGAATATTGATCATTATATTGAAATGCGACCTCTACTTCTATTCCATTAGCAGTTCCAACAAAATTTGCTACATCATGTAACACTTCTTTCCCTTCATTTACATAACTTACAAATTCTTTAATGCCATCTTCATAATGGAATACATCTTCTCTTTCTTTACCAGATCTTAAATCCTTAAGCGTAATTCTAAGATTTTTAAGCAAAAATGCTGATTCTTGTAAACGTTCGCTTAGCACGTCATAGTTAAAAGAGGTTGCTGATTTGAAAATTTCAGCATCTGGTTTAAAGGTAACTTTAGTACCTGTTTTTTTAGTTTTCCCTAGTTTTTCTAAGCCTGTAGCTGGTATACCACCTTGACTGAATCGTTGTTTATAAATAGCACCATCTCTGTAAATTTCTACTTCTAACCATTCACTTAATGCGTTTACGACTGATGCACCTACACCATGTAAACCTCCTGAAGTTTTATATCCACCTTGTCCAAATTTACCGCCTGCATGAAGTACTGTAAATATTACTTGAACAGTTGGTTTGCCCGATGTATGAATACCAGTCGGCATCCCACGTCCATCATCTTCTATAGTAATACTTTCATCTTTATTTATTGTAACTGCTATTTCATTACCAAAGCCGTTTAATACTTCATCGACGGAATTATCGACAACTTCATACACTAAATGATGTAATCCTCTTTTATCGGTAGAACCAATATACATACCAGGTCTTTTTCTAACAGCTTCTAGCCCTTCCAAAACCTGAATGGAATCATCCGAATAATTATTTTGTTTGTTCATTGCCAATCGTTTCGCCCTCCTACAAACGTACGTTCGTTTTTAAAACTATACATTAGTTATTCTTATATAAATCTTGATAAATTGCAAGTATCAAATTATATTTGAACCGTGTTTTACTACAGTTATAAATTTTTGTTCGTCTAACCGTGGTCATATGTGGTAAAATAATTTTAATGTCATTAAAGGATGTGGATTATGTATGGTGATGATAATAATCATGTTAATTTTAAGTTATCTCATTGGTGCTTTCCCAAGTGGCTATGTAATAGGTAAATTATTTTTCAAAAAAGATATTAGACAATTTGGTAGTGGGAATACAGGAGCAACAAATAGTTTTAGAGTGTTAGGTAAACCTGCAGGATTCCTAGTTACATTTTTAGATATATTTAAAGGATTTATTGTTGTATTCTTACCACTTTGGTTACCAGTACATGCAGATGGTGCTATTAGTACATTTTTCACAAATGGACTCATCGTAGGCGCATTTGCAATTCTAGGCCATGTGTATCCAATTTACCTTGGATTTAAAGGTGGAAAAGCAGTTGCCACAAGTGCAGGTGTGATACTTGGAATCAATCCTCTACTATTACTCATTTTAGCAGCGATTTTCTTTGGCATACTTTATTTAACAAAGTATGTATCACTTTCGAGTATCATAGCATCAATCTGTTGTGTTATCGGTGCGCTGTTAATTCGTGATTATATCTTATTAGTCGTGAGTTTCGGTGTAGGCGTCTTATTAATATTTAGACATCGAACAAATATCGTGAGGATTTTTAAAGGCGAAGAGCCAAAAATTAAATGGATGTAACTATTACAAAAGTCATTAGCAATCAATAAAAAAAATAGCAAACATTGCTCAGTCTGAGATATTCTTATGTCTCAACTATTGAAAAGTAGAAACGAATATTTGGCTAATAGAAAACGACAACACAAAAACTTGTTTATTAGCCAGTTTCCCAACATAGTGAAACAGAAATCTTTAACATAGACTTCTGTTTCACTATTTTTTTATTCACTAAAATAACAATATACACTTCAGAATATTATAATAGTCTTAATTATGTCACACTAATTCACAACATTTTTAAAAATTCTTTGCCCTCACCCTAAAACATATTGAACAATTTGAATTTAAAGAAAATAATACTTAATTATGTTATACTACTTTTATTGTTACTCAAATTTGGGTAATAGATATAGTACTAATTTAAAAATTAGTAACCAATGGTCACAAGTTTTAAACTTGTGAAATGAGAGGGGACTTTTATTATGGATATAAAACTTTCAGATAACGCTGTATCTTGGTTTAAAGATGAACTTGATTTACCTGAAGATAACAAAGTCTTACAATTTTTCGTTCGCTATGGTGGAGAATTCCAATTAAAACAAGGATTTAGCCCTGCATTCAGTGTTGATCAAAAAGATGATGTAGAAATTGGTTACGAAAATCATTTTGACGGCTTAGATGTAGTAATTGCAGAAAAAGACTTATGGTATTTTGAAGACCATGATTTATTCATAGACGTCAATGATAGTGTCGATGAAATTTCATATTCTGCTAAATAATAATAGAACTCAATTCACATAACACAATTGATCATTCATATATAAATATATACTTAAAAAGAGCCTGGTTCCATTCCAGGCTCTTTTTATTTATCATTTTGATAATCTTGTGTACATTTCAAAAACACATTGCAAATCAATCATTGTATATAAATACATACGCATACACTTAATTATGCATTTATACATTTAACTACAACTATATTAAAGTATGCCATTTTTCACTTCAAATGTTTCTCCTGCTTGATTTCTTTTATCTACATCGGCATACATTGCATGCCATTCAGGAAAATATCTATCCAATCTAATAGGCTTAAAGTTATCCTTTCTAATACAAGTCAAAACAGTTGAACCAGTAGTCGCTAAATCACCTACTTCGTTATATACTTCATAACGATAAATTGATCTTAAACGCGTATATTTTTCAACCCATGTCTTAATTTTCACAGTTTCAGGATACTGTATTGTTTTTATATACTTAATATCTAAATCTGTAACCGGTGAAATAATACCAGATTCTTCCATAGCTTTATAGCTAAAACCTAATTTTGATATATAATCTGTACGTGCAACCTCAAACCATGTTGGGTAATTACCGTGATAAATCACACCCATTTGATCTGTTTCTGCATAACGTGAAGGAATTTCTGTAATACTATAAATCATTATAAACGTCCTCTTTTCAATTGTTCGTAGTACTTATATATAAATATTAACATAAAAAAGAATGCAAGGCAGAAATCACATTTTAAAATTCGTTGATTATAGACTCACCGAGCTAAAGATAAAACGCTAACGTTTAAAAAATCTATTCAACGTTCGCAAATCAAAACCACCCGTATAACGGGTGGTTTGTTCTTCGGCTATAAGCCTTTGTTACTGACCAGCCCTGATAAGGGCTCTGAA
>NZ_JBFDVL010000013.1:0-22817 GCF_041008415.1 Staphylococcus cohnii species complex 1663 | reverse complement strand
ATTTTTTTCTAAATTGAAATCTCATTATTGTTTCCTAAATTAATATTTTTTAGTAATTATATCTACAAGGATATTTTGGGGAAAATGGTTTATATTTATGTAATCTAAATATTCGGGGCAAATAGCTCATACATCTTCTTTAAATGTAAAAAAATGATAATACTTTTTAACTTCATTGTAACCTAAAATAGTTTAAAAAATGTTAGAGTGGGATACGTTATTGTGGTGAAATTAATAAATTAAAAAGTTAACCTTTAGGAGGAATTAAATAATGAAAAAAACAATTCTTACTTCAACATTAGCAGTAAGTTTAGGTATAACAGGATTTGCAGCAGATAATTCAGCTGATGCATCTGAACAAAATGTAGACCAAGCTAAATTAGTAAATTTAGTTCAAAATAACCCAGAGCAATTAAATGAATCTCCAATACAAAAAGGGTCATATAATTATGATTTCATTCAAAATGGAGTTTCATATCATTTTGAATCAGATGGTGTAAATTTTAGTTGGAGCTATAATGGTTACAATAATACAACTGCTGAAATAAACAATGATGGACAACAAGAAGTTTCAAAAAGTGAACAACCAGTACAACAACAAGCACCACAAACTAAAGAAACTCAACAGCCCCAACAACAAGCAACTACAAATATTTCAACACAATCATCACAAAACTCAAATGAAGCTTCAAGTGGTTCATCAGTAGAAGTAAACGATCACTTGAAACTAATTGCTCAACGCGAATCAGGTGGCGATATCACAGCCATCAACCCTTCTTCAGGAGCAGCAGGTAAATATCAATTCTTACAAACAACTTGGGATTCAGTAGCCCCAGCAGAATATGTAGGTGTTTCACCAGCTTCAGCACCTGAACATGTCCAAGATGCGGCTGCTCAAAAATTATATAATGAAGTTGGCCCTTCACAGTGGGTAACTGCATATATGTAATTACTTTTATTTCATGCTAATTGCTAATATTGTTTTATTTATAAAAAAATCAAATTTTAATTATTCCCTATAAGTAATGAAATGCTCTCCATATTCTAATGGAGAGCATTTATTTATATAATATCATATATAAAAATTAAATCAGTTACTTTATGGGAGAAAGTAATACTTTTTAAATAAACAACAATAGCTCTTAATAAGTCTTATTGAGCTTATTAAGAGCTATTACTAATTTAACCTTAAAGTTGTAAGGAGTTAATTCTATAAGAAGGAGATGAAACTTCTGTATTTAATAATTATAGCAAAAACATATGATTGTTCCAATTCATCTATTTAACGATGATACTGCCTCCCTTAATAATATTAAGTTCAACCAATCAGGAAATTTGATATTTTAACGCTAGTCTTTTCTCGTTTATTAGATAAAGATATTTTAGTATATCCAGTTAATTGATAGAAAAGAGGAGCCAATATACTAAGAAATATTAGTTCATAACATGTTATTTTTGGGTACACCCTAATCATACAAAGTAAGTTGTTGAAATTATCGCAACTAAAACGTATGATTAGGGTGTGTATTAATTATGGAGTGAAAATAAATGATTATAGGTTATGCGAGAGTATCTTCGATAGATCAAAATTTAGAAAGACAGTTGGAAAATTTAAAAACGTTTGGCGTAGAGAAAATCTTTACAGAGAAGCAATCAGGCAAATCAGTTGAAAATAGACCTGTATTTCAAGAAGCCCTTAATTTTGTAAGAATGGGAGATCGATTCGTTGTGGAGTCTATTGATCGTTTAGGACGTAACTATGATGAAATTATTGAAACAGTGGGTTATTTAAAAGAAAAAGACGTTCAGCTAATGATAACTAGTTTACCTATGATGAATGAAGTGATTGATAATCCATTGTTAGATAAGTTTATGAAAGATTTAATCGTTCAAATCCTGGCAATGGTTTCAGAACAAGAGAGAAATGAAAGTAAACGTCGACAAGCTCAAGGTATTCAAGTCGCAAAAGACAAAGGTGTATATAAAGGCCGTCCTTTACTTTATTCACCGAATGCGAAAGATCCTCAAAAACGTGTTATCTATCATCGAGTTGTCGAAATGTTAGAAGAAGGACAAGCAATTAGTAAGATTGCGAAAGAAGTTAATATTACAAGACAGACAGTTTATAGAATTAAAAATGATAAGGGATTATCTTGGTAAATGGGTTGTCAATGCAAATGAGCGTTTCTCACAGCGTCCCATAATACATGTTAATCATGTATTATGAGATTTTAATAATAAGACAAGAAAAAGAGAGAGCGTTTTTGCCCTCTCTTTTTTTCTATATTTTTTCTCAATAACGAACCTTAATTTCACCCAATTAAATCTCGTTTTTTATATCCAATATAGCCTAAAATTATAAATACAATGCTAATCATAGATAGAATGACAAAACTGAAGATATCAAAATTTTCTTTTGGCATTTGTGGGAGCCAATTCAATATAGCTGTTTTTGAAAGCCATTCAGGTAAGTCTAAAGTACCTCCAAAATAATTGAGTGCAAAAGTATATCCAAGATAAGCATAAGCTATTTTTCCAAGTTTGGGTGCCCACCCGAATGCAAGAGTAGCAAGACTAGTGAAAAATAATATAGCAGGTAAAAAATTATATCCAGCTGCAAGGAAATCAATAAGCTGCATTTCCCCATGACCTTCCATCACGTTTATTGCTGTCACACCTAGGCTAAGTGAAGCCACTAAAACACCTAATACGCTACTAAAAAATGCTAAACCAATATTAGTCCAATATATTCTACTACGCGTCACTTTAGTAGGGTATATTTGGCTAAGATGAAGTTTATTTTCTTCTGAAAATAATTTGTTAACAATTACAATCGGCAATATAGCAACTAAACTAACCATAACCACCATAATCGTGCTCGTAAATGATGTTTCAATAGAAACATTTGAAGTAGAAAACATTTGTTTCATCATTTCGTTACTTTCTAAGAAAGTCTGCATGTCTCCATAAATTGATCCATAAGCAATGCCCATAACCATAAATGCAACTAACCAACTGATGATAATACTTTGATTAATTTTGCATAATAAACCACGGATAGATAATAATGACTTTTTGGCATTCCTCTTTCCTTTTTTTTCAGGAATATAGCTATCTCCCATATCGCGTGCGCCTTCAAGCATAAATGCAATAATAACTACTATGATACTAAATATAAAAGCAATGGCAATCGGAAGCCAATTATTATCTGTAAAAGGGTAAGTGAGATATGTCCAACCAAGAGGATTAAAAATAGACAACTCAATGTTGGATACATCTGTGCCAGCACGGATAATATATAGCAAACCTACAATACCAAGAGACAATCCAATGGCAGATGATGAGGTTGGCATGATTTGAGAGACAACGAGAGCAATGCTTGCACCCATTACTCCTGCCATTCCAATTGTTATTCCAAAAAGCAGGGCACCTTGAAGAGAAATCGTTTCTGCATTAAAACTCACCATTACTGCAGAAATAAACATCGCTATTAAGCCATTAATTAACACTATTTCTATTATTGTAGCAAGTGAATTTGCTTGTCGACCTATTTGAAACGAGCGTACTAATTCCGTAAGCCCCAATTCTTCTTCCTTACGTGTATGTCCAATTATATGCAATATAGAGACTATCATCGCAAAAAGTCCACAAAATAATAACATTTCATGTGCATACATGGCGCCTAAAGTATAATCTGTTGCTGTCTCAATTGGTGTGGGACCTACCATAGAAATCATTGCAGGGTTTTGTAATGTTTCAAACATACCAATTAACCCTTTCCCTTGTGCTATCTCTTTAAAAGCTGGAACAAATCCTGCTGAAAACAAACCAATACTTAAAATCCATATAATCATTTTTTTCCAATCAAGCTTTAGATAATGCAAAAACAGTGTGTTCCAACCAGAAAATTTTTCATGCATATGAACTCAACCTCCTTTCCATTATTTAGCCTTCATAATGACGTATAAATAAATCTTCAAGTGTAGGTGGTGTAGATTCAAGTTTTTTAACACCCAATTTAACTGCTTCGCTTAGAATAGAATTAAGGTGTTTATTATCAGCAGAAAATGTCGCTTGATTATTGCTTTGTTTAAAATCAAATACGCCTTGTATTTCTGATAATTTAGCTACATCTTCTTCTGTTTCGATCATCAGCGTTGAACGAGTTAAATGACGTAATTCATCGAGTGTTCCAGTTTCTACGATTTCTCCTTGTCTAATAATAGCAACTCTATCTGCTAGACGTTCCACCTCACTTAAAATATGTGAGGATAGCAAAATAGATTTTCCAGTTGCTTTAATTTTTTCAACTTCTTCTTGAAATGTTACTTCCATTAATGGATCAAGGCCAGAGGTCGGTTCATCAAAGATGTATAAGTCGGAATCAACTGATAATGCTGCAATCAAACCAACTTTTTGACGGTTACCTTTTGAATATCCTTTAGACTTTTTCTTAGGATCTAGTTCAAAACGTTTAATTAACTCATCTCGTTTTTCTGTGTCTCCACTACCATGTAATTTCATGAATAAATCGATAATTTCTCCACCCGTCAAATTACCCCATAATGCAATATCCCCTGGAACATAAGATATTCTTTTATGAATTTTAAGACTTTCTTTCCATACATCTTTTCCGAATATTTCTACCTCACCTGCATCTCGTTTAATAACTCCTAATAGTGTACGCAAAGTAGTAGATTTTCCTGCACCATTAGGACCAATAAACCCTAAAACTTCACCTTTATTAACTGTAAAAGACACATCATTTAAAGCCTTGAAATCACCAAAGTTCTTTTGTAATCCTGTAATTTTCACAACTTCCCTCATAATAGTGAAGCCCCCTTTTGTAGTACTCGTTTCTTTTTTTAATACTTCCTTTTACTTATAAAAACTATTCTTTAATATTTGAGCGTAATCATGCCACTCTTTGAGATACTGATTACCAAAATCGGAAATATTTTCAAAAGATTTTATTTGTTGAAGTCCCTTTTCTCCAAAACCGGACATTGTCCAATTAAGAATTTCAATTGCTTTTTCGATATCAATATCATCACGAAATTTAGAATAGTCGATGTTAGCAAATATTTTTTGTCGTCCATTTTCATATATATGGTCAACTTTTTTCTCAATAATAGCTTTTACTTCTAATGATTCTTCTTGAATAGAATGTTTTAGAAAATCAAATATTTCAGGATGCTTTTGTTGAACATATAATTTTTGTAAACCAATATTCTCAATCCTATTAAATAAATCCTTCTCACTTAAATCAATTTCTCTATACATATTCTCTAAAATTTGTGTACTATAATTAATTAAATAAATATAGAGGTCTTTTTTACTATTAAAATAATTAAATAATGATCCCTTGGAAATATTCGCTTTTTTAACAATTTCATTTGTAGATGCCTTGTCAAAACCATTTTTCACAAATTCTTTGATTGATGAGTTAATAATCATTTTTTGTTTGTTCGTTTTCAAGTTATTAAATATAGTGTTAATAAAAATGCCTCCTTTTCATTCAAAATGACTACTTCGGTCATTTGGAGTTTACATCATATGACCAAAGTAGTCAATTTTTTTACATAATCGATGATTATCAGAAGTTCTCACTATAAAAAAGGCACTAAAAGATTATAATCTTTTAGTGCCTAATTAATTATATTAGCTACCAAACAAACGACTCCAAAAGCCTTTTTTAGGTTGTTTTTCTTCCATCTCTTCATCTTCACTATCTATTTCTTTAAATTGTGTATCGTCTTTTGTGGATGGTTTTTCGTTGATGTTCTCATCCTCTTTTTCTTCAGAGATATCTCTATGCTGTACCCCTATGGGCTGTTCCTTTTCTGGTTGCTGATTAAAATCTTTAGTTTCTTCGGTAAACTTTGCTTCTTGCGCCTTAACATTTTGTCTATCATTAGAAGATGTATCAAAGGAATAATTAAGCTGTCTTTCTTCCTCTAATTGATTTTCTAGTTTTTGAATTTTTTTATTACTTTCTAAAGCCAATATTTGTTGATTTTCCAATAGTTTGTTTAATGTATTAACATTGCTATTTTGCTGATCTAATTGCTTTGTTAGGTTCTCAATATATTTTTCGTCATTTTCAGCTCGGGTTTTAAAGATTTCTATTTGTTTTTCTAATTCGTTTACTTTTGTTTTTAATGTCTCAGAAGTACCTAAATTACTATACTCCACATTTTTAACTTCGGAAGTATTTTCATTAGGTATTTCTTTTTTAACTGTTTCCTGCTTTTCTATGGTACTTTCTTTTTTTGTTATTTTTTCTATAATTTTCAAACAATCATTATCACTAATGTAATTAATACCATTTTCTTTTGAAAAAGTAATATTTAAATTTTTAGCATTATTAACAATAGTTTGTTTAGTTACATTCAGTTCATCAGCAAGTATTTTAATAGTTTTCATACAAATCATCCTTAGGTACTAAATTAGGTACCTAAATTTTACCACCTAACAATAAATTTTTCATCTTTTACTACATAATTTGACTACCTAATTTAGTGCCTAAGCACCTAATTAGGTACCTACAAACTGTTTTGCTAATTAATTAGGCACTAAATAAACCTGTTCTAAGATTTTTAGGTACTTAATATTATCCTAACGATTTTTAAAACGCTTTATATGCGTATTTAAAAGTGTTAATATTACTTTATGAAAATTAAAAGAGCCAATGCTATTGGCGTAGCATCGGCTCTTGGTAATAAAACGATTCGCATTCGTTTGTTTATATATTTTTTTGATACTTGTATTATATATATCTAATCATCTAAGTGCAAGCACAAAACATGTAACTTACGTAAAAATTGTTTTATTACCTCAACTTCTAAATAAATGGAAATGAGGTTTTTATTATGCCAAATTTTGAGAAATATAATTTATCTCAAGTGAAAACTGAAAGATTCTATCAATTACCTAAATACTTATTTGAAGATGCATATTTCAAGAAAATGTCAGCAGAGGCCAAAATTATGTATGCATTATTAAAGGATCGTTTTGAATTATCTATACAAAATGAATGGGTAGATAAAAATAATAATATTTATTTTATTTTTAGTAACAAGCATTTGTGTGAATACTTAGGCTACGCTGAGCAAAAAATCATAAAATTAAAAAAGGAACTAGTGAAATTTAACTTACTTACTCAAGAGCGAGTGGGACTTAATAAGCCTAATAGATTATATCTATTAAAGCCAAATTATAATAATGAAATCAGTCATAGCAAGGAACTTCCAAATTCACAGTTCCAAAACAATGAATTTGGAAGTTCTGGAACTGTGAATTCGGAAGTTCTTGAACAGTTGAATTCACAGTCTAATGATACTGAATTTAGTAATACTGATTATATAGAGACTGAGAACAATGATACGAATGATTTGAATGATACATCTAACAATATGTCTACAAATGCTCATTCGAATCATACAAATCATCAACAAACTGAATTTAATAATGATGCCTTAAAATTCCAAGTGCTTGAAGAATTGCCACAACAAATCAAAGATTACTTAAGTAATTTTGAAATTAGAGAAATTCGTATTATTAAAAGTGTTTTACTTAAAGGGAAAAAATCATTTAATAACGCCCATGATACATATTATCGTTTAGAAGACGTGGAGTTCGAACTTGTCAGCGTCTTAAAACGCTTTAAAGCGATGTTGCTACAAAAGCATGAAACCGTTGAAGCTATGCAAGGTTATTTGATGCAATCGATTAAAGCTGAACTAGAAGAGATACATGCGCTTAATATGCGTCGTCAAAATATGCCTAAGTACAATATCTTTAACGAATAATTCAAATGAGCTTACAGCAATCAAAGAGATCTCAAAATATTCGATTAAGTCGTCTGATTTTTTAACTGATGATGACGAAAAAATCAAGAAATCGTAAATGATTTGGAAAAAGGTTTAGACCGAAAACATATATTGAGTTAGGGTGGATTGCTAAAACAAAAACATAAAATTTTAAATTTAGACGATGCCGAAGATGGTAATTTGATTAATACAAGTGACGAAGATAAAACAACAGACGAAGAAGAAAAAGCACATTCAATTACGGCAATTTGGAATTTTGAAAAACAAAATTATTACTTGAAAAATTTGAAACGTTAGCTTAAAAGCTAGCGTTTTTTTATGCTTTTTGCCCTTGCGGGAACTATAGCATTCAACCGGCATGGTTGACCAGTTTACATGCACAAAAATAATTTTTGTGCGTAACTGGGCAGTGTCTAAAAAATTAGTCACTGGTTTTGCTCAAATTTTTGCTTTTGGAAATAGTATATATTTATTTGGCTCATATTTACGTTTTAAGAGCTTATATAAGTTTTTAGGCATAAAACTATATGAATTACCCCTAAATCTTTAAAATGCCCCCTTAAAATTCAAAATAAAGGTATTTAAAATTTTAAAAATAAAAAAGCTACTAGCAAAAAACTAGTAGCTTAAATCTTAGTTAAATTTTGATGTAGTATTAATTTTTATATCTGTGCTGCAACACCGATTACTTAAAACTAAGATTAAAAATCGACATAACACTATCCCTTTCTACAAAAAAAGACACTTGTTTCCTTGAGTGAAGGTACAACTGTCTCTAGTTCTCCCTAATAATTATCAACTTAAAAAGCATTATAAATCTTTTGTGTAAACGTTATCAAAAACAGTTAGAACCAAAAAATACTAGTATTTTTTTATTGATCTAGTTTTAATATTTTTCTAAATAATAATTGGGGCTGAAACACATATGTGTTTCAGCCTCGAAAGAATTAATTGTGAAAACTTCTGATAATTCAAATTTAGCATATAAGATTATTGTGAATCAATCGTTTTTAATATTTTTCCTTCTGTTTATCATTTCACTTTCAAAGTCTTCAGATTGTGAGTTTATATATTCTTTGAGTCTGTGCTTGTTAGGTGATAATGTTAAACCTAAAAACTTACGTTCTTGGTTGGCATCTTTATAGAAACTAACCATCATACAAAGCACGATGATAGAGAATGGTAAGGCAGTCATGATTGCCATATTTTGTAGCGCATTTAATCCATTATCTCCACCTGAGAATAGTAAAATAAATGCAATCAATGCTTGTGCAATTCCCCAGATGACTTTAACTATTACGGATGGGTTTAATGAACCAAATGTTGTTTGCATTCCTAATACGAATGTCGCTGAATCGGCTGACGTAATAAAGAATGTTGCGATTAATAGCAACGTTACAATGGATAACACAAAGCCTAATGGCACCTCATTAAACACACCAAATAATGCAGTTTCTGGAGGCATATCAAATATTTTAGGTGTTTTTTTCGCAGTTTCGATACCTAGAACACCAAATGCTGCAAACCAAACTAAACTTACAAGTACTGGGGCTAACAGAACACCAGATACGAACTCTCTAATTGAGCGTCCTTTAGATACACGTGCAATAAATATACCAACAAATGGACTCCAACTAATCCACCAAGCTAATTGGAAGAACGTCCATGATTTCATCCATTCATTTTTTTGTGGATCTAATGGTGCTGTATCAAACATGTTAAATAGTAACGTATTTAAATACTCACCTGTTGAACTTGTTAGCATATTTAAAATAAGAACAGTTGGTCCTACAATAAAAACAAATAGCAATATGATGCCTGCTAATCCAATATTTGCGTTACTTAAATATTGGATACCACGGCTTAAACCTGACCATGCACTTGTTAAAAATAATATTGTAACAATCAGTATAATAATACCTTGCGTCACAATATTATTCGGAATATCAAATAGGTAGTTTAGACCACCTGCGATTTGCATAGCGCCTAAACCTAGTGATACTGCTACCCCGCCAATTGTGGCAAAGACAGAAACAACATCAATAATTGTTCCTAAGAGGCCATCAACTTTATTTCCGAAAATTGGACGTAATGTTTTTGAAATTAATGCAGGTTCATTTTTTCTAAATTGGAAGTAAGCTAACGCTAACGCTACAACACCATATACTGCCCATGCATGGAAGCCCCATTGCATAAATGCACCTCTTAAAGCTTCTTTATAGGCAGTTGCTGATTGAGGATCACCTGAGGGTGGTGAAACAAAATGACTAATCGGTTCAGCTGCTCCCCAGAATACTAAACCAATTCCCATTCCAGCGCTAAATAACATCGCAAACCATGAAATTGTATTAAATTCGGGTTTATCTTCTGGTTTACCCAATTTTAATTTTCCGATTGGACTAAATATCAAGAAGACACAGAAGAATATCATTAACGCAACAATAACCATATAATACCAACCAAAGTATTCAGTAATCCAACCAGTAATATTTGTCCCTATTTCATTAAACTGATTTGGAAATATTGCACCTAACAATACGACGATTGCGGTAATAATAATACTATAGGTAAAAACAGAAGAGAATTTTTTCCCATTAGCATTATTTTGTTTATTTTCCAAAATGAAAACCTCCTATTTTAAGTATTACAATATAAAAAGTAATGAATTGCTTTGTATAATATACAAATTATTATAAATTAAATTGGAGTGAAATCCTAGGTATCTTATGAAGAATAGGATATTAATTACTGTGTTGTTTATAGTGTTTTACTGCTCTGTAATTCATATAAAAACAAAGTACTTTTATTTAATATATTTCAAATTATCGGAAATGGATACGCTAAAGAATAAATCTAAGTATACAGAGCTACTATTGTTTTTCATTTTTATTGAATTCTTTAAACTTTAAATAATTTATAGTAAGATTTTTGGTTACTATTGTAATATGTTACTAATATTGCAAATGAATAAAAGTTATAATTTTTTATAATCATCTGATGTAAGTTCATCATGCAAATCATTCATCGAATCTTCGTCACTGGATGTAGATACTTCTTCTGTTGTGTCATCTTTAACAAGTCTATTGTTTTCTAAATTATAATTTTTATATCCTTTATAATTATAATATACATCAGGATCATTATATTCACTCGTTCTAGTCACTTTCACTGCTGTAATCAATGTAATTTTTGTTGGTTCAATTTTAGAAGCAGGTGAAACCTTTTCACCCTCTTCTTTGTCATCATCAAAGTAATCATCACTTGATACATCATAATCAACTTTATAGTAATTATCTATGTTTTCAGTCTTATATTTAGTGTATTTACTACTATTATATTCATCTTTAATAAGTTTATTATTTCTATCAAGCGTCTCAGAAATATTTTCAAGTTTATTTAGTTCGGGCAGGTCATTAGCTTCTATTGTATAAGTTTTCTTACCTTTAAATGAGCTTGAACCATTATTATTTATATCATCTATTAAATCTTGCGGAATAGTCAATTTGATACTATCACCATTTTTCAAATTACCATTATTAGGAACTGTAAATTCATAATTTGAGAGAGATAAATTAGACAAGTTTTTAGGAGCGTCTTTAGTTATTAAATTAAGTGATCCAGAACCATTCACGCCGGTAAATTTAGGATTGAAACCTTCAATCAAATCTTTTGCAGATAATTCTTTAGGTTTCTTTAAACCATGCACTTTAAATTCTTTTGTAAACTCTTTTGCTTTTAATTTAAATTCTTTAGATGTCCCTTTTTCGAGTTTTAATTGTACTTTAACTTTATCTCCATTTGATAAATTTTCATTATTGTAAATATTAAAATTGACATTATCCATGATTTTAGAAGCATGTCTCATTTGCTGAAGTTCATCATAATTTAGATTTTCTTCTTCTATATCTTCATCCTCATTGTTCTCTATCATTCTTATAATTTCTTTATTTTTAAAATTAGATTGCTTTAATGCACGTATGTAAAGTTTATTCATTACTTTATCATAAGATTTATCTGTAATCTCAGCAAACATATAATTTAATATATGGTTTTTAATCAGATTAATATAATTTTATTTTAAAAGTAAAAATGAAATTTTGATATATTTGATTAGTGCGCAATTAGATGTACAATAATACCATTAAGAAAAATTAAATTTACAGGAGGTATACATGTTTTTAGCTTGGAATGAAATCAAAAGAAATAAATTGAAATTCAGCTTAATTATTGGTGTACTGATTATGATTAGTTATTTACTTTTTTTACTTTCTGGTTTGGCAAATGGTCTTATAAATATGAATAAAGAAGGCATAGACAAATGGGAATCAGATGCAATTATTCTCAACAAAGATGCAAACCAAACAGTTGAGCAATCTATCTTTGATAAAAATAAATTATTTGATAAATATGAAGAACAGACTACACTTAAACAAACAGGTGTAATTGCTTCTAATAGTAAGCAAGAAGAAAATGTCTTACTATTTGGAGTTACAGCTGATTCCTTTTTAGTACCTAATATTATTGAAGGAAGTAATTTTAAAAACAATAATGAAGTAGTGGCAGATGCTACATTGAAAGATAAAGGGTTTCATGTTGGTGATCAATTAACTTTATCCCAATCAGATGAAAAATTGAAAATAGTAGGTTTTAGTGAAAGTGCTAAATACAACGCCTCTCCTGTCTTATTTTCTAATAACAAAACAATAGAAAAAATTAATCCTACTCTTACAAACGATAAGACAAATGCTATAGTCGTCAAAGATAGTAATTGGGCTAATAAAAATCTAGATGATGAATTAGAGGTAATAAATATTGATAAATTCGTAGAAAACTTACCAGGTTATCAAGCTCAAAATCTGACATTAAACTTTATGATCACATTCTTATTTGTTATATCTGCTACTGTAATTGGCATATTTTTATATGTAATCACACTTCAAAAAACAAATTTATTTGGAGTGCTTAAAGCACAAGGTTTCACTAATAGGTATTTAGCAAAAGTAGTATTAGCACAAACTTTTATCCTATCACTCATTGGAACATTAATTGGTTTAGGTTTAACACTAATTACAAGTATCTTTTTACCTAATGCAGTACCAGTGATGTTTAATTTCTTAACACTGATTGTATTTGGAATTGTGCTTATTTTAATTTCACTCATAGGGAGCTTGTTTTCTATATTAACAATTAGAAAAATTGATCCATTAAAAGCCATAGGATAGATTGGAGTATAATAAATGCTAGAATTTAAAGATGTAACTAAATTTTTTAAAGATGGTAATCAAACTATTGAAGCTGTGAAACCGACAAATTTAAAATTTCATAAAAATGAACTTATTGCCATTGTTGGTCCTTCAGGGTCTGGTAAAAGTACTTTTCTAACTATAGCTGGGGCTTTACAAACACCTAGTTCAGGAGAAGTGCTTATTAACAACAAACCTGTAACTAGAATGAAGCAAAAACAATTAGCACATACTAGAATGGAAAAAATTGGTTTTATTTTACAAGCAACAAATTTAGTTCCTTTTTTAAGCGTTAAACAGCAGTTTAAATTATTAAAAAAACAAAAGAAAGATATTTTAACTGATGAAGATTACAAAAATATGATGACCCAGTTGGGATTAAATGACTTAGAGCGTAAATTACCAAGTGAAATATCTGGTGGACAAAAACAAAGAGTTGCTATCGCAAAAGCTCTCTATACAAATCCTTCTATAATATTGGCGGATGAGCCTACTGCTTCACTTGATACTGACAATGCTATGGAAGTTATGAAAATATTACAAGAACAGACTAAAAATAGAAATAAAACTTGTATTATAGTCACTCATGACGAAAGGCTAACTGCTTATTGTGATAAAATTTATCATATGAACGATGGAATACTCACTTTGAAATAAATGAATAGAACATTTTTAAATGTAATGAATAGACATTATTTAACATAATTCATGGCTATTATAAGTCGTGTTAAAAAGAGACTCCTTATTGAAAAAGGAGTCTCTTAATTGTTTCAAAATTAAATTTTGTTATAATAACGAACGAATGTTAAAAACACAAAAAGCATCCCAAAAACTAATATGAGATGCTTCATATAGTAATATTTTATATTAAAAACTAAAATCTGTTAGTAAAATATTTATTAACATTAATTGCTCAGGAACAGTATTTTGAGAAACTTCAGGATGGGTAGTTATATTATCATCATTCATATTTAATATATTAAAATATTTATTATCTAACCGAATAATTTCATTATAATATTTTTTTGAGTTCTCACTACAAATAACGAATTTAGCAGATTGGTTATTTTCTTTTACGCTAGAATTTATTGTTGGAATGGGCTTTGTGTTAGCTAATTTATTAGCGAGTTGGTGGGACTTGAATTACGATTAATCCCAAGAAAGTACCAACTCAACAACACAAAATAGCCTTGTTGGTTCCAACCAATAAAGCAATTGAAATAAAGCAATAACGTTGTTGTGGTTTTCGATTTTTGAAACGAGTGGAAAACGAGTTTCTTCTTGTCTTGATAATGGGGAGATGGATTTAATCCATTTTAAAATTCTAGCATGGAATCTAATATTGATAATAGAACTTATCGTTTCATTATTTCAGTTAACCGTAATGGTTTTAAAGGTAGTAAAATGTTATAATATAGATGTATTGAAGGAGGAGTGGCGACTCCTCCTAAAAAGTTAATTTAGTTTATTAACGCTTTAATTAGTGATGTAATAGCTCTTAACAGATTGATTAATGCTGTTAGGAGCTTTATTTTTTACTCTTTTAGACATTCATCATTATACCTCTTTTAACAAATATGACTGCAACCTAATCATACTTTTGCTATATCTTCATTTCATTAACAATATGTTCACCTACTACTATATTACCAATTGAACCATTTTGAGTTTATAATTCACTTTCTCGAAGTCTTTTTTTAATTCTATAAATTTCATTTTATTAATGAATGTTTATTTAACTTTTACATTAATACCAAACTAAGACTTACTCATTGTAGGTTGTAAATTATTTAAATCGTTTGTTAAATTTACAGGGAATCCAAAAGGAATCCCGGATAACAGGATAAGGAGGAACAATGCCATTGCCATGGCACCCAGCATAGCTGGGGTTCTCTAAACTTATCCTTAAAGACTCTGAACGCTGATATTACAGTATTTCTGAATCGTATTTAATGACGGACACAAAGGAATCCATGAAATTTTACATGGCATTTTCTTTGGAAAATAGCAATGCTTCTATCCTTTGGGGCGCAAGGGATTTCACACTAGGGAATCTAAAGATTCCCTAGAGATTCCCTAAAGGATTCCCTGTTTCCCTTCTAAATTAATCAATATTTCATTCTATAATTTATTAGTAATTACTAAGTTTAATATGATACGATAAAACTAAGTAATTGCTAAGTCAACAACTTGTTAAAATAGATAAGTATTTGCTTAGTTTATTTTTGTGAAATATTGAGTGATTACTAACCATGTTATCGAGTGAATAAATGAGTAATTACTTAGTTATGGAGGGGTCAAAAATGACTAATAAAAGTCATAGAAAAGCTAAAACAATCAATATCAATTTGACTGAAGAAGAATATAAAAAAGTAAAAGCGTTAGCAGAAGATAGGGATTTAAACCCAACAGCTTATACACGGCTTGCGGCATTAGGTAATCGTATCAAACCTACAGTTGTCTATAACACAGATGAGCATACTGAACAGTTAAAAAAAGAAAAACAAACACTTGAAATGGCTTTAAAGACAAGCGTACCAAAAGAAGATGTTGAACTTTTAGAAGCACAATGTGAAAGTTATAAAACTTATATTGATACGTTTAAGCAGTTCTTACAGTATGTACAAGAAGATGCGGAATATATTAATTTGAATGGATACAAGAGAGATGAACAATTAAAAGAAGAGATGAAAGATGCTATTAAATCCTTTTTTGAAAACTGATTTAATTTTTCAAAGATATAAAACATACGAATATAATTATATTACATTTTGAAATTTTCGTTCTCATCCACACGATTAAAACCGTGGGCTTTCTCACTCGCTAAATTCTGTAATCTTCGCTAGTTATAAATTCGCTTATTTTAGATGAAGATGACGAAAAAAGAGCTAGTAATTCTATTTCTATGACTGATTTAGATAACGCAGCAAGTGAAAGTACAGACATTTCAAATACTGATATTGAAAATTTTAAAAATGATATTCAAGAAGGACTAAAAGCTCAGCAAAAACAACTTAATCATTTTAGTACTGACAAAATTTATGAATTAACATCAATAAATAGTAAGACTGGAATCAGATCAAACGACAAACCAAAATAGGAAGGATCACTTTATTATGGTAGCGCCTAGAAAAATTAAACAAATAGAAGATATATAAAAGAAACTAAATCAGTTATATAAAAACATTAACTTTGAAGAATTGAATTATGGAGAAGTTAAAATTGATAAAAACTCAAACTTTATATTAGATAAAGAAGATTATCTATCACAAAAAACTACTGAGAAAATGCTCAATTCATAAAACAATTAATCAATGAAGATGATACAAACAAATCAATAACTAATGACAATAACAATAAAGATAACCAAATAAATGAAGATGTAAATACATTTATTTAAACATTAAGTGTTCGCTTAAAATATTTAACTGAACACTTTTTTATTCTGGTACCGTTAATGTATAAACATAAGTTACTGCATAAAAATAATTTCAAAGGTTAATTTAAGATGAATAAATTATGGAAATAATACATGTTAAGTATTTCACAAATAGTCGTTAATTTAAATAAAATACATAAAATCCAGACTCCTTTAGGGAGTCTATAACGACTCTAAAGAGTCCTCGTTTTTAAACCTCTTGCGGGACAAGGGATATGCCGTTCGGTAAATGCTCGTAAAAATGCCATGTAAAAATACACAAACTCTATTGTTACCGCGTTATAAATTATTATATAAATTCTGTTATACCAGCGTTTACAGTGTTTAAGGATAAGTTAAGAGAACCCCAGCTATGCTGGGTGCCATGGCAATGGCATCGTTCCTCCTTATCCTGTTATCAGGGAGTCTAAAAGGAGTCGCTGATATATTTAATAGGTAAGAATAAACAATATAAGTTGTTCTATTAATTACCGTTAATATAATGTTATAAGTTTTATATTAATAAACTTTAATCATCTTAATTGAGTTCGTTTATTAATAAACAAGCAATTAATGTATATAAAATGTGACGCTAATTAAGAACGTTAGATATACTTTAATAAATCAAATAACTACATTTTTATTTTTGATTTATTAAATGCAATTAAACTTAGTTATAAGTTAATGCAGGAGGTTTAGTTTTTGAAATACTAATTAAATGTTATAAAAAAGAGGAATCTATACATAATATAAATTCCTCTAAAGATATTTGAAATATACTTTATTAACTTAATGCATCTTTTATATCACTTGTAAGTAAAAGAGAACTATATTAATAGTTCCCTAAATAATTTCATCAATCCGTTTCATTTGTTTTACTGCATCATTTTTAAAATTAACACTCATATATGAATTGAAACCACTTTTTATTTTTCCGATTATAGCATGTGGTTCTGTTATATTTATTTTATCCAAGCAATTTAGTAATGATATATAATCAAATACATCAATATGATTAATTAATCTTTCATATCTTAAATTTCGATTTATTATTTACTAAGTGATTATTTAGTAATAAAGACCAAAAAAATAACCATTCCCAACTTTTAACCGAGTAGGTAGGATGGTTATTCATTAATTTACTGAAAAGCCATCGTGTATTACATAAATCCCAATATGCTATTTATAATATATAACCCATAACTAAAAATTAGCTGCTTTTATTCATAATGTGACCATGCAGAAAGGATAAAAACTTTCTTATCATCTTCATCAACTGTGTAAACAACTCTATGTTGATGATTTATTCTTCTTGAATAGCGCCCTAAGTGTTTAGGTTGCAACTTTTCAAAAGATTGGCTCGGAAAATAAGGGTCTTCTTTTAACGTGTCTACAATTTTTAAGAATTGTGTTTTCAACTGTGATTGTTTAATTTTCTTTAAATCAGATTTTGCTGAATTTTTAATAGAAATACTGTAATTATCCATTTAGAGGTTATCCCAGTCTAAATCATCAACGTTAGTGTAGCCACTGTTATCCTTTTCACGCTCTCGTACTTTATCCATAGTCCCTGTTGTTTCAAGATATAACGTTTCTTGAATACTATCCCAATCTTTCTGACTTATGATTACGGCGTTATTTTCACTCTTAGAACTGCTTATAATAACGGGTTCGTGGCTATCATTAACTTGTTTAAGTAGTTCATAGAATTCTTTTCTAGCATTAGTAGGCGTTTTAATATTCATTATTAGTCACGTCCTTTCTTTATTTTATATTATAACGTACTTAAAAACGTACGTAAAGTTATGGCCTATAATGGGGTATAAGTTTGATTTTTACATAATTCAACTTATCGGAAGTTATCTGTAACTCAATGATTAGAAATGATATAATACAAAGGTCGTCGTTCACTTCTGTGCTGTATTTAGCATGGAAGGAGGTGACATCATGTTCAGTACACTATTTGTAACTATTATAGCTCCTATCGTAGTAGGAATTATACTCACATTATTTTCTTATTGGCTAAATAATCGTGAGAAGTAGTTTAGCGACGACATATAGCTAATACACCAAAAAGAGCCCGATAACTATTCGCAGTAGTTATCGGGCTCGGTGTTTATCATGTTAGCACACTATTTGTTATCTAAATTATAACATCATAGTGGATAGGAATGCAAAATTAAGATCTATATAGTAGGATAAAATAATAAAAAGAGTATTATAGGATTACTAATAATCGTTTTCTTTTCTTTTTTATTTATTTTTAGTGAAACGATAAATATATTAATATGTATTTAGATATTTTTAATTTTAAGTACACTTTATTCATATAATAATTTAGAAACAATATATTAAAAGATTAATTTATTTGAAAACAGCTTTTAAAAGGAATACTATTAAATTAACTAAATCAAGGAGGTTTTATCAATGAAAGCAGCAGTTTGGTATGGCCAAAAAGATGTACGAGTTGAAGACCGGAAATCTAAAGAGTTACAAGAGAACGAAGTGAAAGTTAAAGTGTCTTGGGCTGGCATTTGTGGTACAGACTTACATGAATACTTAGAGGGACCCATATTTATTTCAACAGATAAACCAGACCCTTTTCTTGGTCAAAAAGCGCCTGTTACATTAGGCCATGAATTTGCGGGCGTAGTAGATGATATTGGTTCTAAGGTTACACAGTTTAATAAAGGCGATCGTGTTGTCATTAATCCTACAGTTTCAAATCGTAAAAAAGAAGAAGATATTGATCTTTATGATGGTTATTCATTTATAGGCTTAGGTTCTGATGGTGGATTTGCAGAATTTACGAATGCCCCAGAAGAGAACGTTTATAAGTTACCAGATAACGTTTCTGATAAAGAAGGCGCCCTTGTAGAGCCAACTGCTGTTGCAGTTCAAGCAATCAAAGAAGGTGAAGTTCTATTTGGAGATACAGTTGCTATTTTTGGTGCAGGGCCAATCGGTTTATTAACAGTAATAGCTGCCAAAGCTGCAGGTGCAAGTAAGATATTTGTTTTTGATTTATCGGAAGAAAGATTGAATAAAGCTAAAGCAATAGGTGCTACTCATACTATAAATTCTGGTGAATCAAACCCAAGTGATGTTATTAATAAACATACAGATAATGGCGTGGATGTAGCATTTGAGGTAGCTGGTGTAGCGCCAACACTTAAATCTGCTATAGACGTTACTAGAGCAAGAGGTACTGTTGTTATAGTGTCTATATTTGGTCATCCTATTGAATGGAACCCAATGCAATTAACTAATACAGGTGTAAAACTTACTTCAACGATTGCTTATACACCTACTACATTTCAACAAACAATAGATTTAATTAATGAAGGTAATTTAAAAGTGAAAGATGTTATTACTGATGAGATAGAGCTAGATGATATTGTGGAGTCAGGATTTGAAAAACTCGTAAACGATAAATCACAAGCAAAAATTCTCGTTAAGTTATAAAAATTAATAAAAGAGCCTCTCTAATTTAGGGAAGCTCTTTTATTAGCTAAAATATAGTTTGATTTAGTCAAGAAATTTGTGAGTTTTTATAATTCTTTTTATAATTCTTTAATCTAAGGATTGTTAATAAAGTTATTATTTAATAATTGTATTTTTAAATACAAAACTAGGTTCGGCACCTAAAATGATAAGAAATATTTGTGAGTATTTCACATTTTGGAATTTTAACATCATATCTTTAAAAATTACAAAATTACTATCTTTTTTAACTTTTTTAACTTCTTGTTCATATAATTTTAAAACAGATTCTCTTATTAAAGTTGGTCGCTTATTTTGAATAATTTCACGGTTATCTGAAAACATAAGTAATCCTAAATATTTATAATGGATACTTAATTGTCTTGTCAAACTAGCTATATATTCTAACTTTTCATACATATTAGGAAACTTGTTTTTTAATTTTTTCAAATCTAACTTAACTTGGTTTAATTCTTCCATTTCATTAATCATTTTATCACTACTCCAATTCCCATGGTTTATTGATATCAAGAGACTCAATTATATTTTTAGTTTGTGATCTTTTAATTTTTCGCATTTTAGCTCTTTCTTCGCCATCCATAAATAATAATTTTTCTTCTTTGGACTGAGGAGAGATTTTGGGTACTTTAATTGGTTTTTTCTTTTCATCCAAAGCTACAAAAGTAAGAAAAGCTACAGCAGCAATTTTTCTTTCTGCAGTGATCATATCTTCTGAAATGACTTTACAAAATATTTCCATAGACTTTTCTCCTGTATAAACTACATAAGATTCTATACAAACTGAATCAGATTGGGTGATTGGATATAAAAATTCTACTGAATCTGTAGAAGCTGTAACACATTCTTTAACTCTTGCATGTCTTCTAGCTGAAAGCGTTGCGTTATTATCAATTTTTTTCATCAACACCCCCCCAAATAGGGTATTATAATTGTTTAAATCATTAATTAATACTTGATCCGTACTGACAATTTTACTGTCACTAGGAAATTTATAATTTTCCATAAAAAACTCCCGTTTCTATAATGTTTATGTTCTAATTATAGAGCGAGAGTATATAAATATAAAATATCATTTTTTTATACAGCTATAAATTTCTCAAATACCTTTATATTTAATAGTTAATTAAGAAGTTTTCTTGGAGAAATTTAATCCAATTTTTTGTTAAAGAATCAACTATAATATCTTTTCTCCAAATAATGGCAAGTTCCCATTTCATGGAAGGTTCATTAATATCGATGGTTTTTAAATTATTATCTAATAATTCTAGTATTCCTTCGGGTAATATACATATTCCCAGATTATTTAATAACATTTCTTCTATGAAACTCCATTGGGTGGTTTCAAAAATCATATTAGGATTAAAGCCATAATCTCTACACGTATTTTTGATTTTATCGTTTAAATAGAAATCAGAATTAAATAAAATAAATTCTTGTTCTTTTAAATCTTCTATATTAACCGTTTTTCTTTTAGATAATTTATGATTTTTATGAACGACCAATTTTAATTTTTCTTCTAAAAAAGAGAATGTATTAAAGTTTTTATTATTTGTAGGCAGTACGGTAATCCCCATGTCTAAATCACCATAATATATATCGTTTTCAATTTTTTTACTACCATTTTCAAAAAGTTGAAAAGTTATATTAGGATACATTTCATGAAATTGTGAAATTAAGTTAATTAATATTCTTATATTAATAATAGTAGGTATTCCAATTTTTAAACGTCCTGTTTTTAATTCTAATAAATTACTTAATTCATTAGGGATATTATCATACATTTTAAGCATTTCTTTACATTGAAAAAAGAAAGCTTCTCCTGCGTCAGTTAAGTATATTTGATTTTTATATCTACTAAATAAGATTACTTCCAATTCTTCTTCTAATAATTTAATTGTATTACTAATTGTGGGTTGTGTAATAAAAAGACTAGCTGCTGCTTTGGTCATACTTTTTTGTTTTACAACTTCTACAAAATACTGCATATGTTTAAGTTCCAATAAATTTTCTCCTTTTTTATTATTCTGTATATCGATGAACGACTAAAACCTGTCTGTTCGGAAAATCTCTTCACCTGTAAGTTTTGTTAATCATATAGAAATTTGATTTCTCTTTGCTTGTGATCAGGTAATGAAGTTCTCGCACTTTTGTGGTCTCTTGCTCGTGAAGCTTCTAATCCTTTTTTAGGACTGTCACTTAACAAATTAACTTCGAGTTCAACGAATGTACTCATCGTGGTAAAGAATATCTTGCCGATCGCATCTTTCGTTAATACATTCATATCTATAGTATGAAATCAATACTGTTTTTAGCGAATCACTAAGATAACCCAATCAATTGTTCCGTTGTACGTCCAAAAGGATATAATTTATAGAGAACTAGAATATATCCTTCTCGTAAATAATCCCAAAACTTATCAAGTTCAATTCATTTCATTTTACGGTTACGTGCTTTCTTACTAAAGATACGTTCACAGCCATATTTCTCAAGTGTATCAATCTTTTTTGAACTTTTTCGAGAAACTATTAATGAAATCTAATTCTCGATGCAAATAAACACGTCTGTAAGCGTCTAAAAAACCAAGTTTTTTAAAAATTTCCTTATTTAATTATTAATAGTTTCAAACGTTAATTCATATAAATCTTTATCGTCTAAATTAATGAACTTCCTCAATATTAACTCGATACCTGTTATTTATTTTGTTTCTTAGAGATTTAATTATAATAGATTATATTAATATGCATATTAGTTGTATAACTATTATTTTTATTATTTCTTTAAATTCTTCAAAAGCTTTTTATTAATTGGCATTAAATAATC